>JAJXWJ010000014.1 GCA_021781655.1 Bacillota bacterium
GTGATATTATGAAAGCTATAGAAATAAAAAAAGATATTCATTGGATTGGTGCCTTGGACCCTGATTTAAGAATATTTGATATTGTTATGTATACACCCTTTGGTACTACATACAATTCTTATGTTGTCAAAGGAGAAACTAAAACTGCCGTATTTGAAACTGTAAAAGAAAAATGCTTTGATGAGTATGTTGAAAGATTAACCTCACTTTCTGTAGACATTTCAAAAATCGACTACATAGTTGTAAACCATACGGAGCCTGACCACGCTGGTTCTGTTGCAAAGCTGCTACAAATTTCTAAAAATGCTAAAGTTGTAGGTTCCTCTAATGCTATAAGATTTTTGAAGGCTATAGTAAATCATGATTTTGAATATATTGAAGTTAAAGACGGAGATTCGCTAGATTTAGGCGGCAAAACTTTAAAATTTATATCTGCACCATTTTTACATTGGCCAGATTCCATTTACACATACCTAGAAGAAGATAAAATTCTTTTTAGCTGTGATTCCTTTGGAGCTCACTACTGCTTAGATGAAGTATTTAACGATAAAATTGTTAACAAAGAAGATTATTTATCTGCTTTAAAATATTATTTTGATGGTATAATGGGTCCCTTTAAAGCCTATGTGTTAAAAGTTTATGACAAAATAAAGGATGTCCCAATAGATATAATTTGTCCAGGCCATGGTCCAATATTAAGAGAAAATCCAAAAGAAGTAATAGAGCTATATAAGACTTGGTCTTCTGAAAAGGAAATAGATGAAACAAAAATATCTATATTTTATGTATCAGCCTATGGATATACAAAAGAGCTTGCCGAGCAAATTGCTAAAGGAATAAAAAGCATTAGCAATTACAACGTTTCTTTGTATGACGTAATATATAATAAGCAAGAGGAACTTGTAAATGAAATCAACACTTCTAAAGCTGTTTTATTTGGTTCTCCAACAATAAACGGAGATGCCTTAAAGCCAATTTGGGATTTAATAAGCTTTATGAACCCTCTAATTCATAGCAAAAAACCTGTTGCAGCTTTTGGCTCCTATGGTTGGAGCGGAGAAGCAGTGCCAAGTATGGAAAAAAGATTTACAGCACTAAGATTAAACACTTTAGTACCAGGACTTAAGGTCAACTTAAAACCATCTACAGAAGAACTTGAAGAAGGCTTTAAATTTGGTGTACAATTTGCAGAAAAATTAAAAACACTGTGAAAAATAAAGCAGCCAATAAGCTTTAATTATTGGCTGTTTCTAGTTTGCTTAATTCTACTTGTCCATTGTCTAAAAATGTCTTGTTATTTGTATTGAAGGTATCGCTCATAACTAAAAGCTTATTTATTTCAGTATTTGAACTGATTTGTTCTTGCTCACTAGTAGCAGTAGACTTTATCCAATTTGAATCGCTATCGCTTATATTTTGGAAATCATTTACTATGTACCAAATTCCATTTTCCTTTTTTAAAGCAATAACCTCTAGGTCTGGTTTAGGATTTGTTATACCATCAAAATATGTGTTGAAGGTACTTGTCATAACCGCATAATTCCCGTGAGTTTTTACATTATATAATTTAATAAGCTGAATTTTCTTCACCTTATAAGCTTTTATCATTAATTTTACATTCCCCACACCGGACATTTTAGCATTTAAAAAATAATCGCTTAAAGTACTATTAGATGCTGAAGCTTCATTAGAATAATAACTTTTTATAGTATTTTCAACAGTTGTCCTATCAGCATTGATGTTTTTTGTAGCCTCACCTGCTCCATTATTACCACAACCACACGCAGCTACAATTACAGCAAAAATAAAAATAAACAGTTTAATTATTATCTTTTTCACATACTTATACCTACTATTCTTAAATTTTTTCCAAACCTTCGAATAGAATTTTACACGAAAAAAACAAAAATGTAAATATACATATAAAATGTTTATACATTATTAATCACTTTATTTTTCACCTCTTTAATCTTGTCCAAACTATCCTTATGGGCAATTAAAATAATATCACTACTCTCCACTACCAGTATGTTATCCATGCCCAAAATAACTATAGGCTTATCTTTTGAAACTATTAAATTATTATCGCCATCAATAGCCATTCCTTTTCCCTTAAAAATATTGTTACCGTTACTTTTCTCACTATATCTTTCTACCGAATTCCAACTTCCAACATCATCCCAGCCAAAATCACCTATAATAACAAAAACATTTTTTGCCTTTTCCATTATTCCAAAATCTACTGAAATGCTATTTACTTTCATATATATCTTATTACAGCTTTCTTTGAAGTGTTCATAGCTTTTAAAATCTAATCCCTTCAAAATATTATATGTGTCATACAAATATTTTTTTGCTAAAGAAAGCAAAGTATTAACATTCCATATATACATACCTGCATTCCATAAATAATTGCCAGCCTCTAGAAAAAGCTCTGCCCTTTTAAGGTTTGGCTTTTCAATAAAGCTTTCAACTTTAATAATTTTTTTATCTGTGTTCATTTTGTTATATCTTATGTAACCATAGCCTGTCTCAGCTCTTGTTGGCTTAACCCCTATCGTTATGGTAGCCCCTTTATTGCTCAAAATAAAATCGTAGCTTTCCTTTAATATATTTCTAAATTTTTCTTCCTCTGTTATTTGATGATCTGATGGAAATACTGCAATAACTGCATCATTACAAATACTTTTGATGTAAAATGCAGATAAAATAATAGATGGTGCTGTATTTTTTCCTACAGGCTCAATTATTATATTCTCATAAGGAAGCTGTGAAAGCTGCTCCTTTACTAAAACTTCATAAGCTTTTGCCGTAACCACAAATATTCTTTCAATAGGAATTAAACCCTTTAGTCTATTTACCGTCATTTGAAGCATAGTTTCATTTCCAAGCAAACTTAAAAATTGTTTTGGTTTATTTTCTGTAGATAAAGGCCAAAACCTTTCACCTTTACCACCAGCCATTATTAAAGCACAAAGCATAATTACTCCTCCTATAAAAAAACTACTATTTGTAAATATTTTACAAATAGTAGTTTATCACACTTCCATTTTTTTGTATAGAAAATTCTATCCGATGACTACCATCCGTAACACTCCCATCTTCTTCAAAGTGGGAGATGACGGCTGCTATGTCCCTGGATAACGATTTCTAAGTTTCAGATGGAGTAAAAAAAACTCCACCTGAAACCAAGAACTCTGTTTATATGTATTCGATAATTATTTTAACAAATTGCTCCAAATCGGTTAAACTAGAGTTTATTATATCATAAACTAATTCTCTGTCCAATTTTAAATAATCATGAACAAGAATATTCCTAAAACCAGCCATATTGCATAAATTATTTTTTAACGTTTCATCAATTATTTTATTTTCATATAAAACTATGAATAAATCTTTATTATTTTCTGGTTTTCTATATCTCATGTCTGATATAACATGATTACCTATGTCTAAAATACACTCAATACTCAAATGTAAAAACCTTTCCGAAGAACCATATAGCATTGGTTCACTAATGTAAGTTTTTTTATCATACTTTTTAACAGAATTCAATATACTTATATATTCTTTCAGTTTATCGATTCTTGAAATAACCACTGCTCTTTTAACCATAATTTCACTCCCCAAAATATCTATCTTTCTTTATATTCTCAACAAGTTCATTATCGTAAATATCAGAATAATATTTGAAATCAAAATACTCTCTTAGAGTCAATGACTCAAAATCTCCTCTTGTAATTTCATCATCTTTTATTACTATTCCACTTCTAATTATTTCATATTGTAAAAGAAGAGTTGCTCCTTTTATTGAAACCAAATCAATTTCTTTTTTCAAAAAAGCCTTTCCCTCTTCTATTATTTCTCCTCTTATAAATAATTCCTCTAAAGGATCATAGTTACACCCAAAGTATACTGCCAAATCCACATCACTAGTTTCTGTGGCATTTTTAGTAGCCTGTGAACCAAATAGATATGCAAATTGTATTTTATATTTTTTATCAATTTCACAAATAAATTTCTTGGATAATTCAATAATATCAGTCATAAACTTATTATCACCTACTCATATCAAACTGGTTTTAATGTTTTTTCATCTCTCTCATCTTTTATTAATTATACCACCTTTACCAATATAAAATAAGCACCGAATGAAAACTTTACTATAACTAGCAGTATGCTAAAAGAAATACTTGTTTTTAATATATATAGAATTAACTTCTCCTCCTAAAATAATAATAATGGAGCTAATTAAAAGCCAGAGCATTAAAATGATTACTGCTCCTATGCTTCCATAAAACTGTGAATAGTTTGAAAAATTATTCACATAATAAGAAAATATAAGCGATAAAAATATCCAACCAACAGAGGCAAAAATAGCCCCTGGCAATAGTAACTTAAAGCTATACTTTCTGCAGGGTGCATATTTATAAAGTAATAAGAACCCAAGAATCATAATAGCAATGGTAATAACAAACCTAAATATATTCCACGCAATTTGAAAGCTTCCTGAAAGTCCAAAATATCTTGCTATTATATCTCCATTTATCTTCCCAAAAACCATTAAAAATACTGCAAACATTATTAATATAACTAAAGTAAAGGTAAAAAATAAAGATATTAGCTGAACTTTAAAAAAACCTCTTCTTTCTTTTTGCTCATAAGCTTTATTTAAGCCACTTATTATTGCATTAAAGCCTGCAGAGGCTGACCATATAGTAATTATGAGACTTAAAGACATAAGACTCCCATTATGTTTATGTACAACCTCAGAAATGATGTTATTAATAAGACTATACGCTTCTCTTGGCAAAAACTGCTGCAGTTCATCCGTTATATATTTACTATCTAAATCGCTATAGCCTATCAAAGTTAATAAAAATATTATAAAAGGGAAAAATGCCATTAAAAGATTATAAGCTAACTGAGACGAAAGTGCTAAAATGTCTTTGCTTATAGACTTTTTTATGAGTAAAATTGAGTACTTTGACATTTTATTTATAAAAAACATTTATATCAAATCCTTCAAAAAAAATTGTTAATAGTATATTTTTACTATTAACAATTTTTAATTTAATTATTCATTTTTTACATTGCTGCTACTTTCCAAACATACGTGAAAAAAAGCCTTTCTTTTCTTGAATAAATCTCATATTTGTTGATATTTCTTTATTATCGATAACGTTTTGACCATTAACTAAAATCTTTTCATAAAGTCTTCCATAAGATTTTTTCATTAAAGTTAAAACTTCTGTTAAATCTGTATTCCTTTTACCAGTAGAGTGAGCATCTGAAGCTATAAATTGACAAACATTATGCTCAATTAAGGTTAAAGCTGTTTGTTCTATTTTGCTCCCAAACAAGCCAGTAATGCTACCAGCATTTATTTGAATAAGGCAGCCTTCATTAATGAATTTATTTATTTCCGATGGATTTTCAATAACATATCTATATCTTTCCGGGTGTGCCAATATAGGTTTAAAGCCTAATATTTTAAGCTCATAGATTACATCGAAGGCATCCTTTGGTAAAGCATCCATTGGAAACTCTATTAATAAGTATTTAGAGTCATTTAAACCTCTAATTGCACCTTCTTTTATAAAGCCTAAGGTATGCCTATCTACAAAGATTTCTTGACCAGGGTAAAGCTCTATAGGCATTTGCCGTTTTAATATTTCAGCATTTAACTTTTCCAAATGTTTTGTTACAGAAAGGTAATCATTTTCGTATTGCCCCCAGTAAAAATGAGGTGTTACAATAAATTTTTTAGTTCCAGCATTTATAGCTGTATTAATCATCTGTAAACTGCTATCTAAATCCTTAGAACCATCATCTATACCAGGCAATATATGACAATGGATATCTATCATAGGTTTTCCTCCTCGCATAATAAGTTTTTAGTCATTAAGTAATGGCTTTATTATACTATCACTAAATACTTTTTTCAACAAAAGGCATTTATTGTTTTGTAAGTATATATCGAAAATTTAACTATTTGGTTAAGAGGCTATATTAATACAAATGAAATTGAAACGAGAGGAAATCCAGCTTACAGCTGGATGATAGGAAGAGATTACCTACCTCATATGAAAGTGTTTTTTTGGGTTCCAATAAAAAGCAGTATTTTGATACCTTATTCAAATAAAGGCGTAAAAACATTTGTAATCGGTCATGGTGCAATAAATAAATGGTCTGTAATTAATACAGGTGAAATTAATGGTTCCTTAAAGCTAGTATATATATTTGTTCCAAAAACTTTTGTATTTACCCATGGAGTTAACTTTTATAAACTTGTTCACCTTTATTATGATTAATAACAATAAAAAAACAGCTTAAAGTAAAATTAATTTAAGCTGTTTTTTATTGCTATTTCTTTTTATCATGTTTTCCTTCACCATAATAGTAGTGATAGTAACCGTAATTTTTCCCATTACTTACTTCTGCCTTATTTAATACAACACCAATTATATTGGCCTTAACGTGGTCAAGAAGCTCTTTTGCCTTTTGGGTAGCTCCAATATCAGCTTGCCCTGCTGCTATTACTAGTAGCACTCCTCCAACCATTGTTGAAAGGATTTGAGCATCTGTTACAGCAATTACTGGCGGTGTATCTAAAATTACAAAATCAAAATTACTTTTTGCTTCATCTAAAAAATTACTCATCTTTCTAGATGAAAGCATTTCTGAAGGATTGGGTGGTATAGTTCCTGAAGTCAATATGTATAAATTTTCATTATATTTTCTTGCAACATCGTTAAATTTATGTTGACCAATAAGAAGATTGGAAAGCCCTTTATTATTTGAAATATTAAATTTCTTGTGCAGTGATGGTTTTCTTAAATCACAATCAATTAATAATACTCTTTTACTCGTTTCAGCCATAGCTAGTGCTAAATTTGAAGCTGTTGTAGACTTTCCCTCTGAAGGTCCTGAACTTGTAACTAATATTACATTCATATCATCATCAAAATTAGAAAATTGAATATTTGTTCTAAGCGTTCTATATGCTTCTGATATAGGCGACTTAGGATTGTCCTTAACTATTAACATTGGTATCCCCCTTATAATTCATCTTGCATTGGAATTGTTCCAAGCAATGGTAAATCTAAATATCTCTTGATATCGTCTTGCGTTTTTACTGTATTATCCATAAACTCTAGTGCAAAAGATATTCCTATTGAAATAAATAATCCTAATAATAATGAAATTGCAATATTAATTATTTTATTTGGTTTAACTGGCTTTTGAGTAAGTTCTCCCTTATCCATTATTCTAATATCGCCTGCATTATAAACATTTTTCGCATTATTCACCAATGAATTTGCTTCTGCATTTGCATAGTTCATTGCATCCCGTGGATTGCTAGCGTCAGCCGTAATATCTAGAATTTGAGTACCATCTTCTGGTGTAACCTTTATTAATTTTGCCAATTTGTCTGTTGTCATTCCATTTCCTATAGAATCAGAAGCAATTCCCTCAATATAATTAGATGTAGCAATAGATGTGTATGTCTTTGTTAAATTCTGATACATCATAACATCATTATATTGTACATCTGTGCTAGACGTTGAACTATTCGCTTTACCAACAATTACTGTAGCCTTCGACTCATATACAGGTGACATTATAAAAAAGGTCAATACAATAGATATTAATAACGTTACCAATGTAATTGTTAAAATAATTTTTTTTCTTTTTGATATTACATAAAATAATTGACCTAAATCAATACTGTTTTCTTCATTCATATATTTTTCCCTCTTTCTATAAAATTATAAATAAAACTATATGTGAATTTTATTAATCCTATTATTTAAAAATACATCATAAAAATTTATTTTAACAACTTACTTCATATTTTCATTTTCTATTTTTTTTCTTAAAAAAAATAGGTAGAAAATAAATAATGAATTTGTAATAAGATATCTTTTCCAAAGCCTTTTTGGTTCTTTAAATAATCTATATAACCATTCTAATCCAGTTTTTTGCATCCATATTGGTGCCCTCTTTAATGTACCAGAGTGAAAATTAAATGCCGCACCAACTCCAAAAATAACTGAGCCACTTAATTTTTCGAAATGTTGATACATCCAAACTTCTTGCTTAGGTGCACCTAAGCCTATCCACAATATATTAGGTTTCAATTCGTTTATTTTTTTTATTATATTATCATCTTCTTCCTTCGTTAATTCTCTAAACGGAGGTGAATACATTCCTAATATTTTCAATTTAGGATATTTTGCATGAAGTTCATTACCTAGTATCTTTATATTATCTTCTGTACCTCCATAAAAATAATTAGTATAACCTTTTTCCTCACTTAATTTGAATAAATGTGTCATTATATCCGGCCCAGAACATTTTTCCATATCTTTATAACCTCTATGTTTTCCTATCCAAACTAATGGCATTCCATCTGGTACAGCTAATGATGCATTATTAGTTATTTTCTTAAATCTTTCATCTTTCACACCTGTTATTATTGTGTGCACATTTGAAACACAAATATAATGAGTTTTTTTAGACAAGATTAATTTTTCAACTTTATCTCCCAAATCTTTTATATTTGTAACGTTTATTTTGGAACCAAGTATATTAATTTTATCCATTTCTCTACCTCTTAATTAAATTATTATATAAATTCATATGCTTATTATAATATATATCCTCAGTATAATAATTTATATATGTATTATATGCATTTTTACTTAATTCTGCAATAAGTTCTTTATTTCTATCTATTAATAGCAACTTTTGTTTAAGATCAAAAACATCTCCACTTTTAAATTTGATACCATTATAATCATTCTTTATCATATACTTTAAACCACCAATATCTGAGGCAATAACCATCGTACCCAATGAAAATGCTTCTAATACTACCGTAGGAAAATTTTCATACCACTCTGAAGGAACAATAATTGCTTTCGAAAATCTAATTAAATTATCTTTTTCTATTCCATTTTTAAAACCAATATATTCAATATTATTTATGCCCTTTTCTTTTATAAAATTTTTAATTTCATTTTCTAATGGCCCAGTTCCAACTATTTTTAAATTAATATTATTTAACATAGAGAATGTTTTTATAATTGTGTTAACACCCTTTTCATTGGATATCCTACCAATGTATAGATAGTAATCTTTCTTGTCATAACATTCTAAAGTGGGCTTTTCATTTGTTGAATTAGGTATTATTTCAATTTTTGCTCCATCATACCCCTTTTCAATCATTTTTTGTTTAACAAAATTATTTAATGCAATAAACTTATTAATCTTATTGAAAACACCCTTATTAAATGAGTTGCTTATTAAATTCGAGTACCATAAACTTTGCATATAACTTTCGTGATAACATTTGTTATAAAAACATTCATAATAATTGTTATTTTTTAGGCATTTTTCACATACACTATTATTTCTAAACATAAGTCCATTCGGACATATAAACCTATAATTATGAAGCGTTTGAATTATTGGAATATTTCTTTTATAAAAAAATTCATATACTCCTGGAGATATTATTGGATAAACATTATGAATATGGACAATATCTGCATTAAAATTTGATGTAATCTCAATCAATTCAGATTCAGTTTTTTTTGAACTATATGATTCTTTTATCATTTTTATTTTATTTATTATAGATAAACTGTCTATATTATTATTACTTTTAGTATATAATTCCACATCAATACCCTTTTTTTTATATAATTGATATTGTTTTTCAACTATACTATCTTCTCCACCATATTCTGAATATTTATTATGTACAAGTAAAACTTTCATGTTAACCTCCATTTCTCTGATATCCCTTACGATACTAATAATATTAAAAAAACAGCAAAGACGCATTATTTCATTTCGCTCAACTTTTTCTGTAAAATCACTTTAATTTTATTTGATTACTTTGTTAATATATTTGTTTATTATTCTTTTATATAAATAAGCCTTATGATTTTTTAGCTTATTATATTAAAATTAATAGTTTAATCCATGAATATAATTCTATTTTCTTAGTCTCATTATTTATCAGTATCCTTCTCAACTAAATTTAGTTGATTATTATATATTTAAATCATCTATATCATTAAGCATATCAACCACATTTATTTGTATATCTTTTATCTTTCTTTTGTATAATATTTTATATACCTCTAAAATCAGGTGATTATAAATACCAATTCCTTATGAAAATATAATCTTTCACATATACATCATTTATTATTATATTTGCAAAAAAAATAATTATTGTCAAAATATTGATAAAATCTTCTCATAATTCTATTTAACAATATAATCATATTTTATTAATTTAATTAAATAATCTAGAATTTTTAGACATAAATTATCATATTAAAGTCTAACTTTTCATCAGAACATATATATCTCAATATAGAATTCATAATTAAAATTTTTTGTCTATATTTTTTTTATCAATTTTGCTGGGCTTCCAGCATACAAACCATTTGATTCTAAAGAATTGGTTACAACAGAATTTGCACCTACAACTACTCTATCTCCTATATTTACTCCTTTAGTAATAACAACATTAGCTGCTATCCATACATTTGATCCGATATTAACTTTAGAAGTATTAAATCCTTGCTTACATATTAATATATCATTACTCTCATATTTATGGTTATGGTCATAAATTGATACGTTAGGACCAAAAATATTATTATCTCCTATTTTAACTCCATCTAATGCTACTATTTTACAATATGAATTAAAATAATTATTGAATCCTATTTCAATATTAGCATTATCGCATTCTATTTTACAATTATTACTCAAATATACTTTATCATCTATTGATAACATTCCTTCTCCATTTATATTAATATCTACATTTTTACCTATAAAATATCTGAAACCTTTAATATTAAACTTATTCAAATTTATAAACTTAATTAATATCAGCCTTAATATTCCAAATAAATATTTTATTTTAAATTTTTTCATTGTCTCCTCCCTATTTGTTTTTTAAATATTATTGAATAAATTAAAATACATATCATAAATGTTTTTACATGAAAAATCCAAGCTAGTTTGATAAGCATTTATACTCACTTTTTTATATTCTTCCGGGTTTAAAACTAAATTTTCAACTATATCACTCATACAATTCAAAGTATTATCATTTAAGTCTAAAACATATCCATTAATACCATTTTTTAAAACCTCGCTAATTCCACACTGTTTAGAAACAATGGCAGGAGTAGAATAACTCATAGATTCAATTGCCGTCAAATTAAAAGTATCAAATTTACTTAAAGCTACACAAAAATGTGATTCAGCGTATAATTTATTTAATTTTTGCTTATCTAAAATCCCCTTATAACTAATGTAATCCATAAGTTCATTTTTATTTATAAAATCATTATAATCTTTAAGTATACTTAAAGATTCATAACCACCACAAATATCCATATAGACTTTTGAATTTAAATTTTTTTCATTGTATTCTTTTATAAATTGAAGTAATAAAAATATATTTTTAACTTTATATATTCCGCCGGCCATTATTAATTTGACTTTGTTAAAATTTAATTCATGCAATTTATATATATTGGGAATATTTGTTCCATTATATATTACATAAACATTATTTTTCCGATTATATTTTTCCTCTAAATAAACTTTCTGTCCATTTGAAACACATATAATATTAGGAAAGTTTTGTATTAATTCTTTTTCAATTTTATTATACTTTTTGGCATCATTAAAAAATTCCTTATATGTTTCTGAGTCATGTACATATTTGGCCTGTTCGCTTAGTATTCCATGCATAGTTAAAAAATACTTATTTTTCTTATTTATCTTTGATATCAAATATATATAATATGGTATTTTGTAACCAAATGAATGAACATTAATCACACTATCTTTAATTATCATGATCATTATAATATCTTTTAGCAATTTAAGTCTGTAAAGAATGTTATTGCTACATGTATTAATAAATTTTATGTTAGTTCCATTCAATTTAAATTGGTTTAATATATTATTCAATGCTACGGCTGGTCCAGATGATATTTTTTTATCAATATAACCAATAAATATAATATCTTTCTTCATATTAACCTCCTAAAAAGAAAATCGGATTCTCTATTCAAACTTTAAATTTATTCCCATTCTTCTCAATCCCGCATATATACACCATCTTATAAATCTAAATTGAATTCTTGAAATTCTTTTGCATTGATTATAATGCTTTTCTTTTCTTATATTAAATATGTCTTTCCAAAACTTTATAGCATTTCCATTTGTCATTGTTTTTGACTGATATTGAATTCTAAATTCTCCTACAATTTTATGCAAATTTACTCCATTATTATTTTTTAAAAGTCTTAACCATAAATCATAATCCATAGTAAAATTTATTTTTTCATCTAAATAATTAATTTCTTTAACTCTTTTAGCAAGATAGAATGAACCCTGCTGATTTATATCTGGATTAACATTTAACAAATAATTATATTCCAAGTCACCAATTTTTTTTGTATAACATTTATTACTTTGTTCATCAATAAAATCAATATAACCATAAAATACCGTTGCATCTTGATTTAGTTTATATGCTTCTACAATATTTTCAACACAATCATATTTTAAAATATCATCTGAATTAATCCAACCAATCAATTCACCTTTTGCCATTTTAAAGCCCTTATTTATAGCTTCAGTTTGCCCATTATCCTTCTCAATTATAATTTTTATATTTTTATATTCTCTATATTTTTTCAAAATATCTTCTGTTTCATCATTTGAGCATCCATCAATAATTATATATTCTATATTTTTATATGTCTGGTTCAATACAGATTGTATAGTTTCTTCTATATATTTTCCTTGATTGTATGATGGCGTTACTATTGTAATCAATGGATTTTCCTTATTCATTTTATTCTCCTCTGTTATTAAAATTTGGGCTAAGCGAATTTAAAATTATTAATGAAAATATTATAGCGATAAATATCGAATTAGCTTCTATTAGGCTATTTTCATCGAATAATAATATCAATGATGATATTAAAAATATAATATAACCTTTACTGAATATACTTTTACTTTTATTTACAAGATAACATGTATACAAATAATATGCCAAGAAGAATATCGTTCCAAAAAAACCCAATACTATAATCAATTCAGCATAACCTATATCCGCTGTATAGATGCTATGCTGCGATCCAGAATAGAAATATACTTTTCCTGAATTTTCACTATATGGTCCTAACCCTAAAAGTAAAATATTGTTATTTTCTAGATATGTTATCCTTTCTTCCATCATATTAATTCTTACTCCAGAATCCCCTCCATCTAATCTTTGATTATCTGTAAATGTACTCATTATCCTGTCATTAAGAGATGGTATGTATATAGGAATAATAAGGAAGAAAATAATTATGAAAGATAAAATTATTGTAATAGGTAAAATAATATTTTTTTTAGAAATACTAAACAATGCCAAAAACGCACAAGAAAGAGCAGTTATTATTATACTTGCTCTACTTAATGTAAACACAACATTCAAAAATATTGATATAAACATAATTATAGCTGTTCTTTTTTTGAAGTATTTACCATTTAGTTTTTTATTTATCAATAATGTTTGTAAAAACATTAAGGAAAAAATTGGTAAAATCGAACCTCCTACATACATCCTTAATAAGTTTAGACTACCTACATTTTGATAAATATAGTATCCATTCAATATTGGCTTTTGTATAATAAATTCAATATTGTAAATTAACGACGAAATAAACTCTAATATTATGATCAGTCTAAAACTTTTTGATTCATCTATTCTGTTATTATAAAAACATAGCAATACTAATGGATAAAAGTAATACCTTATTGTTCTTAATGTTTCAGCTAAGCTTTGACCGCTTAAAATAACTCTTATTGATTCAAAAATTAGATATATTATGAAAACCATATAAAAAACAATTGCAAATTTTATTAGTTTATTTACCTTCTTTTTTTGTGTACTAATGGTAAAAATACCTAGTAGTACCATTATCAAAAAGAAAATATCTTCTAACTTTCCAACACCTGATATATTAAAATAACTATCATTAATTAACCCGAAACAATCTGTTATTGATAAATACAGTGCTACAATTAAAAGGTTGACTATCTTTTCTATTTTTATCATCATACACCTCTTGTACTTTATGTTATATTTATTTATAATTAGCATTTAATTGTATAAATCAATTTACTATTCTAAAAGTATTTTTCTATTAAATTTCCAAGTTCGACATAATTATCTCTTTCAAAAATTGTACATTTATCGTTTTTTTGCTCATAATGCACATTAATATTAGACATAATAATACTTTTATTCAATGCCTTAGCATCTTCTACTACTGTTCCCCAACCTTCAAATAATGATGGCTGTAAAACTACTTTACATGCTATCATTAAAGCTAATTGTTCTCTTCTTGAGATAAATCCTAAAATACGGATATTATTACTTATATTTTTTTCGTTAATAAATTTCTTTAACTTTGAAAAATAATCGATATTTCTATAATCTTCAGTATTACCAGTACAAACTAGAGTAATATCCTTCTTTTTATTATTTACTAAATAACTAATTGCTTTAAATGCAGTTATATGGTTTTTATGTTTCCAAAATTGATTAGGTAAAAAAACAAATTCTTCAGGTACATTGTATTTTTCTAGCGTTCTTTTTATAAATTCATTATCTATATTCTCAATGTCATCTTCAATAAATGATTCAAAATTTATTACATTTACTCCATTAAGATATTGAGGATATATAGTTTTATAATCATTATATGCATCATTGCTACTTAAAATTAAATTCAGATGATTTTGGGCAATATTTCTAAATGATTTATTCCTAAAATCAATTTCTTTTTCCGAAAACATTTCTGGCAAATGAATATGTTGAAAGTCTGGAATCCAATATACACTTTGTTTTTTCAAAAAAAATAAAGGGAATGAATTAACTGGATAAATATAGTCTATTTTATAATTTTTAATAAGTGTTATCATTTGCACATCAAAAATTTTCTTCGTAAATTTTATCGATGCTTTAATTATAATATCATTAAATTTGTTATTTTTATATTCGATAATATTTACATTTTTATATTTTCTGAACGTTTCAAATATACTAGCAGATTCACCCTTTACTAGTATATAAACACTTGTTTCACCTGTAATCATAGACTTTTTAATCATTGTGTAAATAATATTTTTTACATAATATAGACCGCCAATCCATTCCTTACCACCATTGGCAATAAACATTATTTTCTTATTTTTTAAATCAATCAATTTTCTTCACCCAATCAATATATTTTTTAATTCCTACTTCTAAATCAATCTTTTTTACATAACCTAATTTTTTTATTTTGTTTATATCAGCTTTCCAATTCATAGGATCACCTTCTTTTACTATGCCATTAAATTTAATTTTATCCTCATCTATTTTTAAACACTTTCCAAATTCAAGTGCTAACTTCCTGATTGTTACTTCTTCTCCGTTTCCTATATTATATACTAGATCTGAACTATCTTCTTCTACAATTAAATCCATTGCCCTTATTACATCAGTAATATTTATAAAATCTCTTGTCTCGTTTCCAGTACCATATAATTCTATGATTCCATTTTTAACATATTTATTATACATATCCCATAATATTTGTTTCCTCAATCCTTCTCCATATGCAGAAAAAATCCTTACAACGACTATATTCTTTTTATTTATTTTTCGATAATAATAACAAATATCTTCACACATTTTTTTATGTAATCCATATGGAGATATCGGTGATGTCATATCATTTTCTAAAATTGGTAGTTGTAACGGATTACCATATACAGCTGCAGTTGATAAAAATATAAATTTAGGATTTATTTTAGCCCTTGATAATGATGAAAGTGTTTTATATAAAACTTCAACGTTACTATTAAAATCCATTTCCGGATATTCTACAGATTTTCCAACGCTGGCATTTCCAGCACAATGTATAAATATATCTGGCGATATTTCCTTATAAATTTTACTCATATCGTCATTTAATAAATCACACTCTATAAATTTATTTCTATCTAAACCTTTATTAATCCTTATATCCAAACCATATACATCATAACCTTTATTTTTATAAAATTGAACCATATGGCTACCAATAAAGCCATTACATCCAGTAATTAGGATTTTCTTCATAACTCATTCTCCTTTTTCAAAGTTTTTACAACCTTAGCAGGGTTTCCTGCCACTACAGTATATGGTAGAACATCTTTTGTAACTACACTTCTTGCCCCAATAACTGCACCTTCTCCGATGGTTACACCTTTTAAAATAACAACATCAAATCCAATCCATACTTTATCCTTTATTTTTATTGGTGCTGATTTAACTACATCCCAATTTTTATTTTGTATGAAACCAAATCCGTTATTAATATCTTCTATTGACTGTAAAGTATCATTTTTTCTTTCATACCAATTTACCGAATGAGAATTGTGATCATATATTGTGCATCCCCAAGAAATTGTCACATCATCTCCAATTTCTATTGAATTTATGGAAATTAAATTAGTTCCCCCTCCAATATAACACCTCTCTCCAATAGAAATCTCACCTGAATCTTTTTCAAATATAATATTGCAATTTAATAAACATTTTTTAGATATTGCAACTTTACTTTTTTTCAAAATTTCATTTTTAGAAATTATAAAAAATTCTTCTAAAAGCTTAGTTGATTTATCTATTTTAATACTTTGAATATTTTTTTTCAGAATCTTATCTAATTTAAATCTTTTATAAATAACCTTAAACTTATTAAACATATTCTTCTCCAACTTTTTATTATTTAAAAATTATCTATTTAAATTTCATTTTTAAGTATTTTTCTAGTTGAAATTGGATATAAAATCGCTCCAGGAATTGCTGTCACTATTTGTGCAATCATTATGCCACTACTTCCCATACCCAATGTTTTTCCAAAATAAAAACAAAGTGGTATATTAACTATACAAGTAAATATACTTATTATTAATTGCAAATTTAAATTATTAATACCATTCATCAAAAATACATAAATATTTGTCCAAGAATAAATAAAAACATACACTGCATTTAACACAGTAAGTTCTAATGGAATTACCAATTTATCACCTATCCATACTTTGAATATAAAACCAGAAAAAATTACCATTAAAATCAATAAAATCGTTTCTGGTAATAAAAGTTTTTTCATTTTATTCATTGTTTTTTTAATCCAAATGATATCCCCTCTTGAATATGCTTCAGTATAGGCAGACCATAATGGAGCTAATAATATATTAAACATTATAACAACTGTATTAAATAACTTATATGCCGTATCATATACTCCAACTTCAGCAGGACCTTTTATTTGTGTTATAATTAAGTTATTTGTTCCAAAATATATTACTACAGCAATTTGAATAATAAAAAATTTTGCACCTAATCCAAGTAAATCTTTTGCTCTTTTCAATTTTACATCTTTTAGCCTAGGCAATAAAATTTTATATTTTCTAAAAAAAATCCAAGTTAATAATATACTAGGAATAACTATCGATATACCATAACTAACACTAACAAATATTATATTAGGCTTAGTAAATAGTTTCAACAAAATTAGTTCTATAAAGTACGATAAATTAATAAGCACTTGACCTATTCCTGTATATGCTGACTTTTGAACTGCATAATACAATTGATTGTATAAAGATATTACAAAATTACTTAAAAAAAATGTCATTACCGTAATAATTAACATCTTCAATGTATTGTTACTTTCAGCATTAGTATTAAAGATTCTTTGCCAATTTAAATTCATTATTAAAATAGTTAATGCAATATATAATGCTATTACAATTACTATTAATGCAGCATATGTAGTAGCTATATATTCTCTCGCTAATTTATATTTCTTATTACTAAATGCTTCAGCTAACTTATTTCTTAAGCCATTTCCTAAACCTATATCTGTAAAGCTTACCCAAGATAACATTGACAGTAAAGTAAGCCATA
Organism: Bacillota bacterium; assembly: GCA_021781655.1. GTDB lineage: Bacteria > Bacillota > Clostridia > Clostridiales > Clostridiaceae > JAJXWJ01. The sequence continues at coordinate 18,056 of JAJXWJ010000014.1, forward strand.
TACCATATTGAACATTATCTAAATATCTTATCAATATTGGTACTAATAAGAAATTTAATCCCATGCTTATGAACTTATAAACAAAGCTTAAAGATATATTTTTTTTTAAATTTTTATTTCTTGACATATGCTCATTTTTATTATAGCTTCTTACCATCAAATTTCCCGCCATCTATTTGTTATTTACATACCATTCATATGCACTTATAATTCCATTTTTAAGCTCAATTTTATGTTTCCATCCTAAGTTTTTAAGTTTACTAACATCTAACAGCTTTCTTGGTGTTCCATCTGGCTTTTCAGTATTAAATTTAAGTTCACCTTCATATCCAACTATTTCCTTAATCATCTTAGCGAGTTCTCCTATGGAAACTTCCTTTCCTGTTCCAATATTTACATGTTCCTCACCATCATAGTTTTCCATCAAGAAAACGCAGCCATCAGCCATATCATCTACATGCAAAAATTCTCTAAGTGGCTTTCCAGTACCCCAAACTTCAACAAAAGGCTCCTTGTTAACCTTTGCCTCATGAAATTTTCTAATTAAAGCCGGCATTACATGTGAGCTATTTAAATCAAAATTATCATTTGGTCCATAAAGATTCGTTGGCATACAACTTATAAAGTTTGCTCCATATTGCTTTTTAAAAAATTGACACATTTTTAGTCCTGCAATTTTTGCAAGTGCATATGCTTCGTTTGTAGATTCCAAATATCCAGAAAGTAGATATTCTTCTTTAATTGGCTGCGGACAAAGCTTTGGATAAATACATGAACTTCCTAAAAATAGAAGCTTAGTAACTTTAAAATCATAAGCAGCTTTTATTACATTATTTTGTATTTCTAAATTTTCATAAATAAAGTCTGCCGGTGCAGTGTTATTTGCATTTATTCCTCCAACTTTGGCTGCTGCTAAAAAAACATATTCTGGTTTTTCTTCTTTAAAAAATTTTCTCACTTCAGCTTGATTTGTTAAATCAAGCTCTGCGTGAGTTTTTCCAATTATATTTTTATAACCTTTATCTTTTAAATTTTTAACTATAGCTGAGCCTACAAGGCCTCTGTGACCAGCTACATATATTTTACTATTTTTATCCATAATATTCTCCTTTAAAATACTTCAGCTATTTTGTAACTGCAGCCTCTAAATATTGTTCTGTTCCCATGCCAGCAATTTCCTTCATATCACTATCCACCATCATTTTTACTAGTGAAGGAAAGTCTACTTTTCTTTCCCAATTTAATGTTTTCTCTGCTTTTGTTGAATCTCCCCATAAAAGTTCAACTTCTGCTGGCCTAAAATATCTTGGGTTTACATCTACTAGAACTTTTCCTGTTTTCTTATCTATTCCTTTTTCATCCACGCCAGTTCCTTGCCACTCTATTTCAATTCCAACTTCTTTAAAGGATAGTTCAACAAACTCTCTAACGGTATGAGTTTCATTTGTTGCAATTACAAAATCCTCAGGTTTATCCTGTTGAAGAATTAACCACATAGCTTCGACATAGTCTCCGGCAAAACCCCAATCTCTCTTTGCATCCATATTACCTAACGATAGCTTTTCTTGTTTTCCTGCCATTATACTTGCAACTGCTCTAGTGATCTTTCTAGTTACAAAAGTTTCTCCTCTTCTAGGTGATTCATGATTAAAAAGTATTCCATTGCAAGCAAACAAGTCATATGATTCTCTGTAATTTACAGTTATCCAATATGAATATAGTTTTGCAGCGCCATATGGACTTTTAGGGTAAAATGGTGTCTTTTCGCTTTGTGGTGCAGTTCCTGGAAGTCCTCCAAACAATTCTGAAGTTGATGCTTGATAAAATTTGCATTTAAGTCCTGTTTCTTTTATTGCATCTAATATTCTAAGAGTTCCAATACCATCAGTTTCTGCAGTGTATTCTGGAACTTCAAAGGAAACCTGTACATGGCTTTGTGCTGCCAAATTATATATTTCATCTGGTCCTATTTTTTCTATTAATCTATTTAAATTACTGGAATCTGTTAAGTCTCCATGATGTAAAAATAATTTTTTATTTCCTATTTCAGGATCTTCAAATAAATAGTCAATTCTCTTTGTATTAAAGGAACTTGCTCTTCTTATAATACCATGTACTTCATATCCTTTTTCTAATAATAACTCTGTTAAATATGAACCATCCTGTCCTGTTATTCCTGTAATTAATGCCTTTTTCAAAGTTAAATCCACCTTCCATTTAAATAAAGTTATTTTTTATATGTTTTATGTCTTTGATGTCATCTTTTTTCCCTATTAAAATAACATCATCGCTTTCCACTACAAATATATCTTCAAGCCCAGATATTATTACTGGCTTATTATTCCCAACAATTATATTGTTTTTACTATTTATATTTATTATATTTCCAATACAAACATTGTTGTTTTCGTCTTTATCTCGATATCTTTCAACAGAATACCAAGTTCCCACATCATCCCATCCAAATTCACTTGGAACCACATAAATATTTTTAGCCTTTTCCATTATAGCATAGTCAATCGATTCATTATCGACCATTTTATAATTACACTTTAGTTTTTCTTCATAATTGTCTTTTCCAGAATCAACTATATCCTTAAGTATATTATATGTATTTCTTAAATATAGCTTTGTAAGCTCCAATATTGTATCAGCTTTCCATACAAACATTCCACCATTCCATAAAAAGCTTGAATCCCTTAAATATTGTTCTGCTTTTTCAAGATTTGGTTTCTCAACAAACATATCCACTTCTTTTATTTTAAGTCCATTTACTATAGAAGTGCTTTTTGAAGCTTTAATATATCCATAACCTGTTTCTGCTCTGTTTGGCTTCATGCCTATTGTTACAATTGCATTTTCATTTTCTTTTACAAAGCAATCAGCTGCTGCAATTACGTTTCTAAACTCTTCTTCGTCCTTAATTAAATGGTCTGAAGGTAGCACCGTTATAGTTGCATTATCATAGTATCTTTTAATTAAAAAAGCAGATAATGCAATGCATGGTGCAGTATTTCTTCCAATTGGCTCAACAATTATATTTCTTTCAGGAAGTTTAGGCAGCTGCTCCTTAACAAGACCAATATATCTGTCGCCAGTTACAATAAATATTCTCTCAATTGGAATTAATTTTTTTAGTCGATTTACAGTCATTTGTATCATGGTTTCTTCACCTAAAAGCTTTAAAAACTGTTTCGGCTTTTCATCTGTGGATAGGGGCCAAAATCTTTCTCCTTTTCCACCAGCCATTATTAATGCACAAAGCATTTTCCTTCACCTCTTTTGTAGTTTTATTTTCCCCTTAAATAGTAAACTTAATGTGCATTTTCATCTCCAAACAAAACAAAAAAAGTTTTAAAAATAAGCTTAATATCAATCCATAGGTTTCTTTCTTCAATGTATTTTATATCTAGATTTATCCATTCTTCAAAACCTATATTGTTTCTTCCCATAACCTGCCAGTAACAAGTTAACCCTGGCTTTGCTAAAAGCTTAAGTTTATGAAATTCACTAAACTTTTCTACTTCTCTAGGAAGATTAGGTCTGGGACCTACTAATGACATTTCTCCTTTTAAAACATTAAACAATTGTGGAAGTTCATCTATACTTGTCCTTCTTATAAATCTTCCAACCTTTGTTATTCTCGGATCTTCTTTAATTTTAAACATAGGACCTGACATTTCATTTTTGTGCATTAATTTTTCAAGTAAATCTTCTGCATTGTCTATCATTGACCTAAACTTATACATTTTAAATACTTTTCCATTAAGTCCTACTCTTTCTTGAGAAAACAATACCTTTCCTTTTGAATCTAGTTTAATAAAAATACTAACTGCTATAAATATTGGACTAAACAATATAATTGCAAATAATGACCCAAAAATATCTATAGCTCGTTTTGCAAAATAATATAATATACATTTTTCATATTTATTTACTAGATTTTTATCTAACTCAATATTTTGCAAAATTTCCACCCCTTTAACTCATATAAATGTCACTTTTTTAGATATTATAAGTTTTTTTCTCCTACAATATTATAACTCATTATTTTTGAAATTTAAATGAATTGGGGCTACAAAATGACTGTTTATCAATATTTCGATAGTCAGATTTCGACACATAATTTCTTTTATATGTTAATTGAACTTCTATTTGTAATTTTTATTAAAATCATTATTAACAAATTTTATAATTTATGAATAATATATTTCTGCATTTTTAAAAATTTGATAACAAATCATAGAAAAAGTTCCAAATTGCTATTACTGTTTTTATAAAAAACATTTAACAAATGGAACCATTTTAACAATCTTTTGAGAAGATTAGGCCTTAATTACATTTAATAAAAATCCATAATTATTATGCATTTCTTCTAATCTTTATATTGAATTTTCTCATTACTTTATTAATATCTTTTCTATATAAATAGCAATATATAGCAAATATTATAACACCTAGCATCAAACTTAAAACTATATTTTCTTTAAATATTATTCTCCAGAAACAGAAAAACAATACCATCAATAAACAACTTATTTTAAATTCTTTTGATATTATTACTAATTTCATCTTAGAAAGAACAATTGCACAAATAAACACGGATATAACATAACCTGATAAAGTTCCTAAAGCAGCGCCCTCTATTCCAATTATAGGTATCAAAAATACATTTACAGCTACATTTGTAATTGCTCCAAATACCAATATTATTGCAGAAGGAGCTGTATTTTTCTTAACCAAAAATTGGTTTCCTATTGTTTGATATAACATAAGTAATAGCGGTGATAAGAACATATATGGAAATACTATGTAGCCTTTAATATAATCTCCTACAAAAAATAATTTGAACAAAAGTATTGCTATTGAAGTTAAAAATATAGTTGATACAAATGAAATAATACCTAAATACTCAAATATTTTCGATGTTAATTCTACTTGATCATCACTTTTCATAGTTGAAAAGGCAAAATATTGCCATCCACCTGCAAAGGCAGTATAGATAAATTGACTAATAGAAGCTACCCTTGCACCTACTCCGTATATACCTACATAGCTATCTCCTAAATATTTTCCTATCATTAGTCTATCACAAGAGTTGAATATCCAATATATAAGAAAATTTGGAAGTAGCGGTAGCCCAATTTTTAACATTTGCTTTATTATTCCCATATCCACCTTTTTAACACTAAACCAGCTTGCATTTAAAATATAAAATGATACAAGCATTGCAAAGGCTGAAATCAATGCAGAAATTGGTAAAGCCATAACATACATATGATTGATTAATAAAGGAACCGATATACTATATGATAAAATAGGGGTTAACGTATTTGTAACCAAGTATATTTTTCTTTTATTTAACATTCTAGTAGGGGCTGAAATTATCGTATTTGTGGATCCAATTAATATTGTTAAGGCTGAAATAATTAATAAATTACTGTACTTATACGAATTAAAAAAAAGATTTGAAAAAAATCCTCTAAATAATATTAGTAAAATAAAAATAATTATTGATGTTATAACAATAAAATAAAATGCACTAGAACATACTTCTTTTTTATATTCAATGTCATCTTTATCATAAAATGTACGAAACATAGCATCATACATACCCATAATTGCGATTGCTGAACCAAAGGATACTACAATATTTGATATATCGTTTAATCCATAATAAAAAGTACTTGGCATTAATCTAGTAACAATTGGTAGCATAATTAATGGTACTATTTTACTAATAACACTGCTAAATCCATATACTACAAAGTTTTCAATAAATAGTTTTGCTCTACTCATTATTCATTCTATCTCCAGTCATTTACTTTTTCCACTATGTACTCAATTTCTGCATCCTTCATTCCATACCACATTGGAATACTTATTACTTCATCAGCAATTTTTTCTGCAATTGGAAGAGCACCTTTATTTATATTAAGTTCTTTATATGCTTCTTGAAGATGTATAGCTTTAGGATAATGAATAGTTGTTCCTATCCCATTTTCGGATAAATATCTTTGAAACTCATCTCTTTTCTCTGTTCTCAAGGCAAAAATATGCCAAACATGATTTGAAAAGTCACTTACAATAGGCTTTATTACCCTATCATTATTTATTCCTTCTAAATATTTTCCTGCCACTTTACCTCTAAAATTGTTCCATTTATCTAAATTTCTTAATTTTATTCTTAGAAATGCTGCTTGGACTTCATCCAGCCTTGAATTTACACCTTTATACATGTGGTTATACTTAACATTTGAGCCATAATCTGATAACGCTTTTACTTTTTCAGCTAATTCTTTATCGTTTGTAACAACTGCACCGCCATCTCCTAAGGCACCTATGTTCTTCCCTGGATAGAAACTAAACCCAGCTGAATCTCCAAGATTCCCAGTTTTTCTTCCTTTATATAAGGCTCCGTGAGCTTGTGCAGAATCCTCTATAACCTTTAAATTATATTTTTTTGCAACTTCATTTATTGCATCCATATCTGCAGGTTGTCCATATAAATGTACTACAATAATAGCTTTTGTTTTTTTATTTATAACTTTTTCAATGTTTTCTGGGTTGATATTATATGTATTGATATCCGGTTCAACAAAAATTGGTGTTGCACCAACGTAAGATACTGCTAAAGCTGTAGCTATATAAGTATTAGATGGTATTATTACTTCGTCACCTTGTTTTATATCATATGCTCTTAAAATTAAATGCAGTGCATCCAGTCCATTTCCACAGCCAACACAATATTTACTTCCACAATATTTAGCAAACTCACTTTGAAATAATTCTACTTCTGTTCCATTAATAAACCAATTTTTTTCATACACTTCTTTAAATTTATTTAATATCTCTTCCTCAATTTCATTATGCATAGGCTCAAAACTAACAAAAGGTATTTCCATTACAATATTTCTCCTTTAAAATCTTTTTTTTGCTTCTTCCAAATAAAAATCGTAATTTCTTATATAATCATTTTCATCATAAAATTCTGATGCTAGAACTAGAAGAACACTGCCTTCTGAAAAATCAAACATTTCTCTCCAAATATATGGGCCAATATATAAACCCTTAGATGGATCATTTAATTCAACAACTTCTTCTTCATCAGGATTTTTTAATCTTATTTTTACAGTTCCATTTAAACAAACTAATACTTGATGCAATTTTCTATGAGAATGAAATCCTCTTGTAACTCCAGCTTCAACTTTAGTAATGTAATATACTCTCTTAATTTCAAAAGGTATATCGTTTCTCGATTCAATAGGTGTCAAATGTCCATATTTATCATCGATATTTTTAAACTTTAACATTCCTGTGTTAATCATTATTTTCACCAGCTTTTCGAATTTCTAAACTATTTATCCAAGTTTCATAATCTGATTCCTCCCAAGGCATACCTCGCTTAAATGTAAATCTCCATGGGTATACAGACTCACCTGTTTGTTTGTTCTTTATCTTTTCAATATTACAAATTACTTTTGCAGGATTCCCAGCAACAACATTCTTCTCTAATACATCTTTTGTTACAATTGATCCGGCAGCTATAAGAGAATCTTGGTATATATGAATACCAGGTAAAACTACACTTCCCGTTGCAATTATGGCAAAGGATTCTATTGTAACACCTATTAAATTATCTGAAGGTGGCGTTGGGTCATTTGTTAATACTACATATGGAAATATCCAAACATAATCATTTATTTTACTTTTTTGTCCAATATGAACATTACTATGTAAACTAACATAATTACCAATTTCACAATAACCTTGTATATCTGATAAAGTTCCTATTTTTACACTATTTCCTATTTTAGCATTTTCTCTTATTGTTACTTTATGACCGCTTTGAAAATTATCCCCAATTTCAGAGTCTCCATAAATTATATTTTCAGTCCTTATTAATGAATTTTTACCTATAACTAAAGGATGTACTTTATTAACTTTATCTTTGTAAAAATCCATTAAATATTCACCTAAAATGCTTCTTGCTCCAATGAAAGATCCACTTTTTATGTGCACATTGTCTCTGATTATGCAACCATAATCTATATATACATTATCTTCTATAATTACATTTTCACCAATAATTACATCGTCCTTGATTATTGCACTTTTATCGATAATAGCAGTTTTACTTATCATTTTTTTCCCCTTCCTAATTTAACATATATTTTTAATTAAATCCTTTTCTTTAAATAATCTCTTATTCTTTTTGTATCAAAATAATATATCTGACTTATGAAAATATCTTTGATTTTACCAATTTGATTTTTGTTTCTTTCTTTATTTCTTATATATAACTCAGACATTGCTTTCTTTTTAATATTTGTTGGCAAATCATACATTTCAAAAAATTTATTCAATACTTGCTTCTCAATAATAAACATATTCTTTTTATTTGTTTGAGTATTGTTACCATGAATTCTATAATAGCATAAATTTTCATTTATAAAATCTATTTTAAAGTCTCTTGATGCTTTTACATAATACGGCCAATCTTCAATTTTAGAATTTTCATCAAATTTTCCTATTTTCTCAATGACCGATTTATTTATCATTACTGTTGGTGAGCTAATAAAATAATTAATAATTAAATTATAAAACTGATTTCCTTTATATTGTAGCTTCAATTTTTCATTTATTATAGATTTACTACTTTTTGTATTCTCATTTAATATCAATGAATTTCCGCAACTGATTGAGCTATTATTTAAATTCATGTATTCAACCTGCTTTTTTATTCTTCCTTCAATCATCATATCATCAGAAGCAATGAAGCATATAAATTTACCTTTAGATAATTCAATCCCTTTATTAAGGGTTTTGCTTACACCTTCATTTTCTTTATTTATTATTTGAAAATTTTTAAATCTAGTTAAGCATTTATCTTTGTATTCTAAGATTTTAGAATACGTATTATCTTTAGAGCCATCATTTAATACAATTAGTTCTATGTTATCATAATTTTGAGCAATTATACTATCCAAACATTGTTGTATATAATTTTCATGATTATATGCAGGAACAATTACGCTAACTAAGCTGTTTTCACATTCCATTTTTATATTCCCCCATATCCATTAATATTTTTTCAAACTTATCCACAGATTTTTGCCAAGAAAAATTCAATACCGTATTATTTCCATTATTGCTTATACGTTCTAATAAATCATTGTCTTTTAATATTTTTAATAAATTATTTGCAAGACCGTTAATATCCTCTGGTTCAGATATTAACATATTTTCACCATTAATACCAATTTCTTTTACTGCTCCAGTATTAGTACCTACAACAGCACATTTACAAGCCATAGCTTCTAATGGTGTCAACCCCCAACCTTCAAATCTACTAGGAAAAACAAAAACATCTGACTTGCTATATATTTCTCTCAATTCATTTTTATTCGGTTTCAGATGAAATTCTGCATATTCTGGTACATCTATTCCTTTTTCTAATCCAAAAACTATTAATTTCAAATTATTAATTTGTTTTTTTACAATTTGGAAAGCCTTTATACCATCTTCAAAGCCTTTCCAATTAATTTTACTATACATAATGCAAACTGTTTGATTGTTAATAATTTTATTATGGTTGTAAAATTCATTAAAATCAATGCCATTATGAACTAGCTGCACTGCTTTATTGTTAAACTTGTCCTTCATTAAGTCTTGTAACCATTTTGCGACAACTATTTGATTTAAATCTAATTTATAACTATTATCTACCTTATTTAATGGTCCACTCCAAGTTTCATAATGCTGAATTAAATAAAACTTTTTTCCTTTTGTTTTATTTAATTTATTAACATCGTATGCTGTTGGCCAAGCCGTTGCTATTGATATATCTGCTTCTCTAATAAATGTATTATTAATTAAAGGCACCAATTTTATTGGTACTTTTAATTTAAACCAATTTACCGTTTTCCCTCTTACAATTGAATTACCAATTGAAGCCTTAATGTTTTTTATAACACCTTTAAAACCAACATTATCAAATTTATATGCTTTCATTGGCACATAACAAATTACATCATGTCCCTTTTCAGAAAGCCTATTAGCATATTCAAAAATCACTTTTATTCCGCCAGTTTTACCTGTAAACGGAATTATAAAATTAATTTTCATAGCAAATCTCCTATAGTTATATGACTTCTTAGTAAAGCTTTTTTTCAGATATCGGTCTTAGTAGCATTTTTTTGCCACACTTTTACATTGATTGCGAATTCATAAAATGCAGATGAAAATGCCATTATAAATCCAACTTTACCATCTAAAATTCCTAGTTTAAATATGTATCTATAAACAAACATTAAAAACGTTCTAAAAGGGATTTTACTTTTAATTTTGTTTTTATCTATAATCCTATTACTGGATGATTTTACAGTAGATTTATTTTGAATTTTTGATAAAGCTTCTAGTTCCGTGTATTTGTTTAACTTTTCTATATAGGAATTAAAATCAAAATAAGTATAATGCAAAATATCACCGTTTAATTTTCCTATTTTATTACTATCTACTTTTAACTTTTCATGAATTGTTTGCTCTTCATCAAACAAACCTTTCCCATTTTTAAACATTCTTGCATATGGTATGTCTGGATAAAACCCACCATGTTTTACCCATTTCCCAAACATTATATTTTTACGTGGCATATAATAAGCATCATATTCATTTTTTTTATTCGTAATAATAATGTTTATTTCATTTGCTAATTGTTTTGTTATAACATGGTCAGCATCTCCAATTACAATCCAATCATATGTACATCTTTTTATGCCAAAATTCCATTGCTTAGCATATCCATCCCATTTGTTGTAAATAACGATTGCACCCATTTCTTTTGCTATTTTAACTGTATTGTCAGTGCTCCCTGAATCTATAACTATTATTTCATTAGCGATTTTATTGTGGCTTTCTATAAAATTCTTTATATTTTTTTCTTCATTATACGTTATTGTAACAACACTTAATCCTTCCATAACTTAAAGCCGACCCTTCTATCTTCTGCAACTAATTTTTCTTTTGAATTAACATTACTAAGTATAACAAAAATGCAAATTAATAATAAGTAATCTCCAAAGAAAGTGACATTAAACAAACTTCTTACTAAGAATGAAGATAAAATTCCCATTATACCTATTTCAAAGTAATTAAATTGCTTTAAACAATTTTTCACAAGATATAACCATAATCTAGCAAAGAAATTCAAAAACAATATTAATCCTAATATTCCTTGATATAAAAGCAAAGAAAAATATGTATTGTCGATTGCTATATTTTTACTGACTGCAAATTTATCATTTTGCATAAGCCCATAGCCAAATAAAACATTAAAAATATTTCCCTTCATAATATATTTATTAAAATAACTGCCCCAGCTATTTATTCTATATATTAAAGACATGCTATTAGACATTCCTTGCGTACTGTAATTTGAAAAATGAGTTAATGTTCCATATAGTTTAAATAAAACTACGAATACAACAAATATATACATAAAGGGTAAAACCCTAAGAATATAAATATTTATTTTTCTTTCCTTTGTCATTTTAACAAACTTTATAAAAATTAATGTCACAATTGTTATAATAGTAAAAATATATACGTTCCTAGTTAAACTTATATAAATACAAACTAACGACAAACATAAAACTATAATATCTAAAACATTTATTTTTTTGAACAATAACCTGCTTAAGGATAAGCTTAAAACTATTGCAAAGAATGTTCCAAAGTCTAGAGCAGAATTAAAAAAACCAATTGCTCTTAAGCTACCATAAAAACTTTGACTTAGAATCTTATAATATGAGTCGCTATTGTTTGAATTAAATAGTTGAAAATTGAACTTATATTGCAAAATCCCAATTATACCTATTACAATGGATATTCCATATAGAATTTTACAAATTGTATCGTAAATACTTGCATTAATTTCAATTGTATTATTGCTTTTCACACAATATACAAGCATTAAAGCTGGATAAAACAACATAGCAAAAAATGAAAATACTGTATAAGTAACTCCATAATTAAATCTAAACAATAACAAAAAACTTATAAAAGAATATGCTATCCATAATAGAAAAGAAAACATAACTTTTTTATTTACCGCAAGCTTCAACTTATATTTTTTTAATTTGAAATAATAAAAACCAAAAAATATAACTATAGCAATAATTATAAACTTTAAATATATGCTCTCAAAAATCACTTTTTTAAAAATTAACAACTGAACATAAGCTATTAATCCATAAAATACATTAAATACTACTATCAATAGTGAAAGCATTAATAAAAATTCATCGTACATATTTTATCTCCAATACTTAATTATAAATTTTCAATTCTACCAAATCTATTTTTTAAAAAATCAACATATGCTTTATTAATATAATTAATTTCATCAAATTTAAACTTAATAATTCTTTTTATAACCTTAAATAAATAACCAAATACTAGCATAAAACTTAAACCTTTTATGTTGTTTTTTTTATAAAAATATAAACAATTTCTAGTATAATAGTATAATGGTAAATATTTCACCTTATTTGTAGTACCACCCTCCTTATGCATAATTTTTGCTTCTGGGCAGTAAACCATTTTCCAATTTTTATTTTTTGCTCTAAAACATAAATCCGTCTCTTCCCAATAAAGAAAAAATTTTTCATCAAAATAACCAATTTCTTCAAAAAGCCTTGAAGGCATAAACATACTGGCACCATTTATGTAATCTGGCTCATAAACAAGGTTATACTCCTCACTGTCTTTAACATTATTTCCATAACTTTTACCTGTAATCATATCTTTTATTTTTAAACTTCCACCAATTGATTGTATTATATTATTATTATAATAATATATCAATTTTGCACCTATTATAGCATTTTTATATTCCAGTGAGTATTGTAGCAACTTATCAAGCACATCTTTTTCAACTTCAGTATCATTATTTAATAACCAAGTATATTCCATATTAAACTGCTGTGATAATTTTATACCAATATTTGTACCCCCAGCAAATCCTGAATTTCTGTCATTTTTATATATTATTATTTTATTATTTTGCCAAGTATCATTATCAATTTCATTATTATTTATTACAAAAAACTTTACGTTATCTTTAATACAATATTGGCATAAATTTTCTACTGAATTATCCATAGAATTATTATCCACTATAATTATTTTATATTTCTTATATTGTAATTTCAATAAAGACTTTAAACACTCAATCGTATCTTTATAATTGTTCCAATTAACAATTACTATACTAACTTTATCATTATTCATTCTTTCACCTATTTAATAGAAATTAAAATATTTTTTCATATTCCTTTAATGTTTTACGCACCATATCTTCCCAATTAAATTTTGTAGCTTGTACCATTCCTTTATTTCTCATATCATTATATAATTTTTCATCCTGTATAACTTGATCTATTTTTTCAGATAACTCTTCTTCATCTAATGGATTAAATAAAAGAGCTGCATCACCAACTACTTCAGGTAGGGATGATTTGTTAGAACAAATAACTGGGCACCCACAAGCCATAGCTTCAAGCGGTGGTAATCCAAACCCCTCATACAATGATGGAAACACAAATATTTTTGCCAAATTTAATAATATTGGCAAGTCCTCTTCTTCTACATAACCTATAAATCTAACTTTATTTTGCAAATTTCTTTCTTCTATAAATTCTTTTATTCTATCATTTTCTTTCCCATTGACTACTAAAACAACATTGCTTTTAATAATTTTCATGGATTTTAATAAAGTTTCTAAATTTTTATGTGGCTTTAAATTTCCTATGTATAATATGAACTTTTCCGTAAGGTTATATGCTTTTTTAACCTTTTCTAATTGAATTGCATCGTCAATTTTACAGTACTTCTTATCTACACCATTATAAGTAACCTCAATCTTGTTATCATCACAATTTAACCAATTCATAATTTGCAATTTTGAAAAATTAGATACTGTTATAACCTTATTACATTTTAATGCAGAAGGCTTAACTATATATTTATAGTAATATTTATGAAATCTTGAGTACATTTGAGGAAGCTCCAAATGATTCAAATCATGTATTGTCATAATTGATTTACAATTTATAAAAGGACTAGAAACAAAGGACGGTGAATGAAATATAGCGTTTGGCTCTATATTATTTAAAATTAAAGGTAGCTCTATTTGTTCAAATAACGATAAAAACTTAGCTTTAATTTTAATAAATTCAATATTATCTATCCCCTTAAATATTTTTGATGCACTTTCTAAATCATTAACTAATAATTTAATATGTATATTTTCCCCATAAATAGATATCCCTTTTATTAATTCATAAGTGTATCTACCAATTCCATGCAAATGAGCATTAACCATTCTTGCATCTATTATAACATTTTTAACTTGTTTCATTTTCAATTACCTTCCATTTTTCTACACTTTTGAATTCTTTGTATTTTTCTCCTATGAAATTTTGAATTTTTAATTTAAATATCTTTTCATCAAAGTTTTCTGCATGTCTTCTAATTATTTTTTTATCAAATTTCATATTTTCAAATCTATATATTGCATTTCTCAAGCTATTTACACTATAATCTTCAAAAAATACTCCTGTTAAGCCCTCAACAACTGTTTCAAGAGCCCCACCTTTTCCATATGCGATTACAGGTCTGCCACTTGCTTGTGCTTCAAGCGGTGTTATTCCAAAATCTTCTTCACCAGGAAAAATAAAAGCTCTACATTTTGAATAATATTCTTTAATAACCGAATCTGGTTGCCTTCCTAAAAACTTAATATTACTTTTAGCTTTACTTTCTAGCTTTTGCTTCTCTGGTCCATCACCAATAATAACAAGCGGCAAACCAAGTTCATTAAATGCTTCTACTGCTAAATCAATTTTTTTATATGGTACCAACCTTGATAATATCAAAAAATAATCTTCATCTACATCACTTATATTAAATAAATCACACCTAACTGGAGGGTGAATTACTACACTTTCTTTTTTATAATGTTTCCAAATCCTTTTTGCCACATTTTCCGAATTTGCAATAAAAAAGTCCACTCTATCTGCTGAAACTCTATCCCATACTCTTATATAATTCATTACATACTTCAAAAATATACCTTTAAGCTTATTTAGCCCCCAATTATTAGCATATTCATAATAGTATTCCCAAGCATATCTCATTGGAGTGTGACAATAACAAATATGCATAGTATCTGGACTTGTCACAACTCCTTTTGCACATGATGAGCTGCTACTCAAAATCACATCATATTCATTTAAATCAAAACTTTCAAAGGCCATGGGCATAAAGGGAAGTAAACTTTGATGCCCTTTTTTTAAATTTCGATTGTTTTGTAAAAATGATGTCCTTACATCTATATTTCTAAGTTCTTCATCAAGATTTTTAGGATTGTATAACGTAGTATAAATTGGAGCCTCTTTAAACAATTGTTTAAAATTGATTACTACTCTTTCTGCCCCACCCATATTGGTTAACCAATCGTGCACTAAAGCAACCTTCACATTTCCAACTCCAATCATAGTACTGTTCTCTTAATTTCTTTTATATTTTTAATGTCTTCTTTTTTCCCTATCAATATTACATCATCGCTTTCAACAACAAATATATCTTGAAGTCCTGAAATAATGACTGGTTTATTATTACCTACAATTATATTGTTTTTACTGTTTATATTTATTATGTTTCCAATACAAACATTGTTGTTTTTATCTTTATCTCTATATCTTTCTATAGAATACCAGGTTCCCACATCATCCCATCCAAATTCACTAGGAATTACAAATATATCTTCTGCTTTTTCCATTATTGCATAGTCTATAGAAACATTTTCAACTCTTTCATAATATTCCTTAAGCCTTTTTTCATAATCTGCTTCTGAAGAGCTGGCTATAGCTTTAAGAATATCAAAAGTACTCTTTAAGTATTTTTCTGTAAGCCTTAAAATATTTGTAGCCTTCCAAACAAACATTCCACCATTCCAAAGAAAGTCACCATTTTTTAGATACCTTTCAGCAGTTTCTAAATTTGGTTTCTCCACAAACATTTCTACTTCTTTTATTTTAAGTCCCGATACTATAGATGCTGTTTTCGCACATTTTATATATCCATATCCTGTTTCTGCTCTATCTGGCTTCATGCCTAAAGTTACAATTGCTTCTTCATTGTCCTTAATAAAGCCTTCTGCTGAAGCTATTACATTTCTAAATTCATCTTCGTTTCTAATCAAATGATCTGAAGGTAAAACTGCAATAGTTGCATCTTTATAGTACTTTTCAATTTGAAAGGCAGATAAAGTAATGCAAGGTGCTGTATTTCTTCCTATAGGCTCTATTATTATATTCCTATCTGGAATTCCTGGTAATTGTTCTTTAACTAAAGCTTTATATTTTTCACCTGTAACAATAAATATTCTTTCAATAGGAATTAAATCCCTTAATCTATTTACTGTCATTTGTATCATTGTTTCTTCCCCTAGAAGTTTCAAAAACTGTTTTGGTTTTTCATCAGTAGAAAGAGGCCAAAATCTTTCGCCTCTACCTCCTGCCATTATAAGTGCACATAGCATCCTTTGTTACCTCCAAATTTTTAGTTAAAATTATAAGTATCTTTTGATTAGTGAGCATTTTTATCTCCAAAAAGCACGAAAAAGGTTTTAAAAATCAGCTTTATATCTATCCATAAATTTCTTTCTTCAATATACCTTATATCAAGCTGCATCCATTCTTCAAAACCTATCTTATTTCTTCCCATCACCTGCCAATAGCAGGTAAGTCCTGGTTTAGCCAGAAGCTTTAACTTATGATAATCATCAAATTCTTTAACTTCCCTAGGTAAATTTGGTCTTGGACCAACTAAGGACATTTCACCTTTTAAAACATTAATTAATTGCGGAATTTCATCTATGCTTGTCTTTCTAATAATTCTTCCAACCCTAGTTATTCTAGGATCTCTTTTAATTTTAAACATTGGCCCAGACATTTCGTTTTTATCTTTCAACTGTGATAACAACTCTTCAGCATTTACTACCATAGACCTAAATTTATACATTTTAAACGTTTTCCCATTCAGTCCCACTCTCAATTGAGAAAAAAATACTTTTCCTTTTGAATCTAATTTAATAGCAACTGAAGTAATTAAAATTACTGGGCTAAGCAAAATTATACCGATTAAGGCTCCTAATATATCAATTAATCTTTTAAAAAAATAATATGCTTCACTCTTTGTATACTTGTCTATATTATTTCCATTTTGAACTATGTCTAAGTCTTTATCTGTGTGTATATTTTGCAAGTCCTCATCCCCCTTTACAAAAAAATATAAAATTCATTAAAAAA
The DNA here is from genome assembly GCA_021781655.1 of Bacillota bacterium. GTDB lineage: Bacteria > Bacillota > Clostridia > Clostridiales > Clostridiaceae > JAJXWJ01. The sequence continues at coordinate 35,431 of JAJXWJ010000014.1, forward strand.
GCCGTAATTTTTCTATATTTAAATATTATGATAACATTATACAACATTATAATATTAAAATAAATACATAAATTATTTATGCATATTTTTGCCACAATTTATGAAATTATTGTATGAATTTTTTGTTTATTTAAAATAACTTTATATATAAATAAAATATTAATATTGTACCCTTCTCCCTTTTAAAAATATTGCTATTAAACTATAATTATATAATAAAAATAATATATGACCTTGGAGGTATTTATGAAAGTTTTAGTCACTGGGGGAGCTGGTTTTATAGGCTCACATATTGTTGATATGCTAATAGAAAAAAATTATTCCGTAGTTATTATAGATAATTTAAGTCACGGTAAAAAGGCATATTTAAATAAAAATGCTGTTTTTTATGAAAAAGATATTTGCGATAAGTCACTTGTGGATATATTTGAAAAGGAAAGGCCAGACTTTGTAATTCATAATGCTGCTCAAATAAGCGTTCCAAATTCTATTTTAGACCCTATCAATGATGCCAATATTAATATTATTGGTTCAATTAATGTACTGGAAGCTGCTGCAAAGGTTGGTGTAAAAAAAATAATATATCCTGCTTCAGCTGCTATTTTTGGTGAGCCAAAATATCTTCCTATCGATGAAGCTCACCCACTTGAAATGGTATCTGGTTATGGAGTTTCTAAGCATACTGTAGAGCACTATTTAAATATGTATAAAGCTCTTTATAACCTTGATTTTGTTAGCTTTAGATATTCCAACGTATACGGCCCAAGGCAGGATAGTTCTGGTGAAGGTGGCGTTGTTGCTATATTTTGCGAAAAACTACTTGGTAATGAAAGCCCGTTTATTTATGGTGATGGTTTGCAAATTAGAGATTTTATTTATGTTAAAGATATAGCCCTTGCAAATATTTTAGCTTTAGAAAGTAACCTTTCGGGAATTTACAATGTGTGTACAAATGAGCAGGTTACTGTTAAGCAATTACTAACTCATATAAATTGTATATTAAACAAACAAATAGCTCCTATTTATACTTCTGAAAGAAAGGGAGATATAAAAAACAGTTATATGTCTTATGATAAAATATACAAACAATTTGGTTTTAAGCCAATGACTTCAATTTCAGAAGGCTTAAAAGAAACCTTGGAATATTATAAACAAAAATAATGGCAACCTTTTCTTTATAGTATTTACTTATAATTTCTTGACATATATTGTATACAAATGTATCATTTAAAGCATGTAAATTAATTCATTAAACTTTGGAGGAAATGATGAGAAAAAAAACGGTTAAAAATAAAAAGTTTAAAAAGCCACTAATAGTATTATTAGTAATACTATTAATTTTAGTAATCATAGCTACTTCTGCTGGATTCTTTATATTAGGCAAGTTATCGAAAATTAAATCAACGAAAATCGACAAATCATCTACAGCACTCGGAATTAACACTGCACAATTTAACAGCGATTATATTAATAATAATTACATTAATATATTATTAATTGGCGTTGATACTAGAGATCCTTCTACAGACCCAGGTCTTGCCGATTCTACAATGATTTTAACTATAGATAAAGTTCACAATAAAATAAAATTAACTTCTCTTATGAGAGACATGCTACTTGATAATCTTAGAGGTGAAGGTGCAACCGCAGGAACGGACCAAGATAGACTTAATGTTATTTACAAGCAAGGCGGCGGCGTTAACGGCGGTGGACAATATGCAATAAAAGCTATTAACAGCAATTTTGACATGAACATTAAAGACTACATTAAAGTTGACTTTGGCGACTTCGACAAAATAGTAGATGCTGTTGGCGGTGTTGATATAAATGTATCTGCTGCAGAAGTTCCTGTAGCAAATGACTATATTGATGAAGTTTCAAAACTTGAAGGCATAACTCCAGACCACATAACACATGCAGGAATGCAGCACTTAACAGGTATACAAGCTTTAGGCTACTGCAGAATTAGATATGTTGGTGATGAAGATTTCCAACGAACTGAAAGACAAAGAACAGTTTTACTTCAGGTTTTTAAAAAGTTAACTACCTTGAGCCCTACTCAAGCTTCCAGTACTTTAGATACTATTTTACCATATGTGGAAACTTCGCTTTCAAATACGGAAATACTTTCTGATGCTTCATATATTTTAACACATAAGATGAGTAATATGGAGCAATTTAGACTTCCAGAAGATAAACCAGGTTATAACTTTACAACATATATTAAGGGCGTATACTTTTTAGGCTGGGACAAGGCTAAAAACGATGCTGATTTATTAAAATTTATTTATGAAGATGATGCTTCTAAGGTTCAAACTAACTAAGCAGGGGATTTCCCTGCTTAGTTTTTCTTAGAGACAAAAAACAAAATAGCCAATCTACCACTTAATCAGTTACTATAGGTGATAGGTTGGCTGGATTTTATTTAGTTTTAAACTTGTTAACTTCTTCAAGTACCTTTTTTGTCATGTTATCTAGCTTTTTAGTAGTACTTGTTACATTTTCTGTAGAAGACATCATTTCATCGGCTGATGCCACAATTTGTTCTGATGAAGCAGTTATCTCTTCTGATACTGCTGAAGTTTGCTCTATCTTTTGTAAAATGTTGTTTTTTTCATTATTGATTTCTATGGCCGAATTGTTTATTGCATTTATCTTAGGAGCATTATCATTTAATTCTCTAATTATATTAGTAAAGGACTCAATGGCACTTTTTACAACCTCTATTTGATTTTTAAGCTCCTTATCCATTTCATTAGTGGTTTTAACCATTACATCTTTATCGTTTGAAGTATTTACTATTAATACATTAATATTTTCAGAAGAAATCTTTGTTTGTTCTGCCAGTTTTCTAATTTCATCTGCCACTACTGCGAAGCCTTTTCCATGTTCCCCTGCCCTAGCAGCTTCTATGGAGGCATTTAAAGCAAGTAAATTGGTTTCATCAGCTATACTGTTTATTAAAACCGTTATTTCATTTATTTTATTTATATTAATCTGTAACGCATTCACCTTTTCAATTAAATCCTTAAAGGAATCGCTTAAACCGTTAATTGAAAGATTTAATTTATTCATGCTATCTCCGCTTTGCTGTGCTACTCTTCCAATATGCTTTGAATTATCTTCAACATTTTTTATAGAATTTACTATATCCTCAATTTTTTCTCCAAACATATTAAGTATTCTAGTAGTATCCATTAAATCTTCGCTTTGAGAGGCTGTCCCCTCAGCAACTTCACGAATTGCTTTTGTAACATTTTCAGAAGCTGAGTACATTCCTTCTGAAACATTTGATAACGCTGCCGCTTCAGCATTAATTTCATTAGAGTTAAGTTTTACATTATTAATTAATGAAGAGACATTATCAACCATGTCTGCTAAATTAGAAGAAACAATACCAAATTCATTATTATTATTATTTCTAGATAAACCTACTGTAAAATCTCCCGTTGCTAATACCTTTATGCTATTTATCATATCATTAGAAGCTTTTCTAATATTGCTTACTACAATTATAGAGAGCAACACAAATATTACTACACCAGCCAATAGTAAAATTATAAAAAACTTGATAGAGTTGTTATAAATAGATGAACTTTCTACTTCTAAACTTTTAGCTTGACTTATATTATAGGTTTTTAAATTAAATAAAATTGTTTCTCCATCTAAAGAAACCTTTGACATATTATCATAATCGGTCTGTGAAACTTTTAGACCTTTGCTTAAATCATCATTTATTTTTGCCCATATTTGTTCATATGAGTTAAAATCCGATATAAATTGGTTTATGTTTTTAGTTCCATATGTATCTAAACTCAAAGCTTCATATTTACTTAAATAATTTTTAATGTTTTTTTCATGGGTTAAAATAGCAGTGTTATGTGAACTGCTGTAACTTATTATTGCTTCATAAGCTTCAATTCTACTATTTGCAAACTCACCTCTAATACCTGCCACTAGCCCTAAGGGTTCTACTCTTTGATTGTACATCGTATTTGAATTGCTATTTACTTTTAAAATGGATATATAACCATAAATACCTATTGCCAAACTTAAAACAATTGCTAGAATAGCTAAAAATATTATGCTTCTTGTAATTTTAATATTCGTAAATACATTAACCATATACTCCACCCCTTCGACTTAAATTACTTTATATTTATATATTTCTACCTAAACATTTACTATTATTAAATAAATGATATCACTTTTTATAGCAATTATTCAAGTATTATTTGTATATTTTAACTATTTTTTTAACATTTTATTAATATAATTATAAACCCTCGCAAAATATTCGTTTTTCATATTTTATAGCTGTTTGTAATAATAATTTTTTTGTGTTATTCACTGCTACCATACATATATAAAAAAAGATATCAGCCTAACTATATAAGTTTTGACTAATATCCTTATCTTTAATTTTCTTTTACTCTTCTTTATCAAAAGCACTAATGAACATATCCTTTATTTCACTTATTAAAGGATATCTTGGATTTGCTCCAGTGCATAAATCGTCAAAGGCAAGCTCAGACATTTTATCTAAAGTTTTGTAGAAATTTTTCTCTGATACTCCTGCCTCTTTTATACTCATTGGTAGATTTAATTGTTCTTTTAACTTATGAATTGCTTTTATTAAAAGCTCTACTTTATCATCATCTGTCCTTCCACCTAATTTTAGATGGTCTGCGATTCTTGCATATCTCCATTTTGCATTTGGATATTTATATTGTGGATATGCTGTTTGTTTTAAGGGTGCATCTTCTGAGTTAAATCTTATAACTTCTTCAATTACTAATGCATTTGCTGTTCCGTGGGCAATGTGGTGTTCTGCTCCTAATTTGTGAGCCATGGAGTGGCATACTCCTAAAAATGCATTTGCAAAGGCCATTCCAGCTGTTGTGGAGGCATGAGCCATCTTCTCTCTTGCCTTTATATTTGTTGTTCCTTCTTCATAGGCAAGTGGTAAATACTTGAATACTAATCTTATCGCTTCTAGTGCTAGACCATTGGTATATTCGGATGCTAGTACTGAAGTATAAGCTTCTATAGCATGAATCAATGCATCTATTCCTGAAGCTGCTGTTAAGCCTTTAGGCATATTCATCATAAGTTCAGCATCAATTATGGACATTTCTGGTATTAATTCATAGTCTGCTAACGGATACTTTATTCCTTTTTTATCGTCGGTTATAACTGCAAAGGGTGTGACCTCGGAGCCTGTTCCTGCTGTTGTTGGGATTGCAACCATCATCGCTTTCTCCCCTAATTTAGGGAAAGTATAAAGTCTCTTTCTTATATCCATAAATCTCATTGCAAGATCTTCAAATTTTTCTTCTGGATGTTCATATAATACCCACATTATTTTAGCTGCATCCATAGGAGAACCGCCACCAAGTGAAATTATTGTATCCGGTTTAAAACTCATCATCTCCTCTACGCCCTTCTTAGCTGTGGATATAGTTGGATCTGGTGCAACATCTGAGAATATTTTGTAGCTAATACCTATTTCCTCCAGCACCTTAGTAACACTATCTACATATCCTAAGTCCTGCAATATTCTATCGGTTACAATAAATGCTCTTTTTTTATTCATATCTCTTAATTCCCTTAAAGCAAAACCTAAACATCCGTACTTAAAATAGATTTTTTTAGGAACTTTAAACCAAAGCATATTCTCTCTCCTCTCTGCAACACTTTTTATGTTTAACAAGTGTTTTGGTTTAACATTTTCAGATACAGAATTTCCTCCCCAAGAACCACAACCAAGGGTAAAGGATGGAGCTATTTTAAAGTTGTACAAGTCTCCGTTTGCACCTTGAGATGCTGGCATATTTATAAAGGTTCTAACAGTTTTCATTTCACTTCCAAAGCGGTCTATTTTTGCTTTTTCCTTTACTGCATCTACATATAATACGGAGGTATGTCCAAGTCCACCAAGCTCAAGCAGTGCCTTTGCCTTTTCTATTCCTTCATTAAAATTCTTTGCTTTATACATTGCAAGTATAGGTGATAATTTTTCATGAGCAAAAGGTTCTTCTTCTGAAATTACTTCAACTTCCCCAATAAGTACCTTTGCACTTTCTGGAACCTTAATTCCTGCCATTTCAGCTATTTTATAGGCAGATTGCCCAACTATAGCTCCATTAATGCTTCCATTTATAAATATAGCTTTTCTTAGCTTATCCTTTTCTTCCTCATTTAAAATATATGCTCCTCTTTCTTCAAATTCTTTTTTAACCTTGTTATATATTGGCTCTAATACTATGACTGATTGTTCTGATGCACATATGACTCCATTATCAAAGGTTTTGGAAATAAGGATTGAATTTACCGCCATTTTTATATGGGCAGTTGTATCTATTATGACTGGTGTATTTCCTGGTCCAACACCTAGTGCTGGCTTTCCTGATGAATACGCAGATTTAACCATGGATGGTCCACCTGTGGCTAAAGTTATATCTGCTTCACTCATTAATGCTTTTGAAAGTTCTATACTGGGCTCATCTATCCAACCTATTATCCCTTCTGGTGCACCTGCTTTAACTGCAGCTTCAAGTACTATTTTCGCAGCTTCAATGGTGCAGCGCTTTGCTCTTGGATGAGGAGAAAGAATGACACCATTTCTAGTTTTCAAACAGATTAAACACTTGAAAATCGCTGTTGAGGTTGGATTTGTCGTTGGGATTACTGCTGCTACAACTCCTATTGGCTCTGCTATCTTGGTCATTCCAAAAGCTTCATCTCTTTCTATAACCCCACAAGTTTTTTCATCTTTATATTTGTTATAAATATATTCTGATGCAAAATGATTTTTTATAACCTTATCTTCTACTATTCCCATACCACTTTCTTCCACTGCCATTTTTGCAAGGCTAATTCTATAATTTGCTACAGTCATGGCAGCTTCTCTAAATATTTCGTCTACCTGTTCTTGTGAAAATTTTGCAAAAGCTTTTTGAGCACGTCTAACCTCTTCAAGTTTTAAATTTAATTCATCAATATTTGTAACCTTCATAATTACACTCTCCTTCACTTTGATAATTATTTAACATCAAAATTTACATTAATCCTTCAAATTAACGAAAATTTAATATAGACTTCAACAAACTTGATATTTCTTGTTATTTTTTTAACAATAAAGGCTAAAAAAAATAACTTTTATTTTATAGCTGCAGCTCCTAATTTTATAGCAGAGCTACAGCTAAAAAAATTGTGTTATTGACAAACTTTACCTGGATTTAAAATGTTTTTAGGGTCAAAGGCTAATTTAATATTTCTCATTAAAGTTATATACTCATCACCAAATTGCTTAAACATATATGGTTTTTTAGCAAAGCCTATTCCATGCTCGCCAGAAACTAAACCTTTTAATTCAGAGGCTTTGTTGTACATCGCATCGAATATTTGTGAAAGTTTATTTTCCCATTCTCTTTGCTCTAAATCATCTCTTAATATATAAACATGTAAATTTCCATCACCAGCATGACCAAAGCTTCTAATTCTAATATTAAATTCTTTTTGAAGTTCATCTGTATATTTTATAAATTCACCAACTTTATTTCTAGGAACAACAACATCGCACTCATCCATTTCTGTTGTTGAAGCTTTAACTGCTTCAAGAAAGGCTCCTCTTGCAGACCATACTGCTGTATTTCTTTCTTCAGTATCAGAAATATAAACGTCTAATGCCCCTTCTTTTAAGCAAATGTTTGCAACCTTTTCATAATCTCTTTCTATTTCTTCTTTTGTATTTCCATCAAACTTTAACAAAAGATAAGCATCTGAAGAGTTATCTGGAAATTTTTTTCCTAGGAACTCTTCTGCGGCTAAAATAACTTCTCTTTGCATGAATTCTATAGCTGTTGGTATGGACTTTGATTTAATTATTTTAGGAACTGTATTAATAGCACTATCCAAATCAGGAAATGGAACTAATAAACTAATATTCTTTTTTGGTAATGGTAAAAGCTTTAATACAGCCTTAGTTATAATTGCAAGTGTACCTTCTGAGCCTATTACTAAATCTTTTATACTGTAACCAGATGAATTTTTAACAACATTGCCTCCAACATTTACTATTTCTCCATTTGGCAAAACTAATTCTAGTTCTCTTACATAATCTCTTGTAACTCCATATTTAACTGCTCTCATTCCACCGGCATTTGTACTAATATTTCCAGCAATTGTAGCGGATTTTTCGCCTGGATCTGGTGGATAGAAGAAATCATTATCTTCTACATATTTACTTATTTCCATTAACAAAACTCCTGGTTCAACAGTTAAAGATAAATTTTCTTCATCAAGCTCTAAAATTTTGTTCATTAGTGTCAAATTTATCATTATTCCACCATACATAGGAACTGAGGCTGCAACTAAACCTGTACCTGATCCTCTTCCTACTACAGGAATATTATTATCATATGCATATTTCATTATTTTGGAGACTTCTTCTGCAGAAATTACATTTACCATTACATCTGGTTTTCTGCTAATTCCACCTAGTTCATCATGGCTAAAATCTTCATTTATATCTTCTCCAGTAAAAATTCTATCTTTATCAACTATAGAAGAAATATATTCGATATCTTTACTATCAACTGTTTTATAATTTTGTACTATCATAACTTTCCCTCACTTTACCATTTAAATATTAAACGCAAGCAGCAATATCTTTTCCTTCTTTAATTTCTGCTATTAATTTTGGAATTATTTCATAAATATCGCCAACTATTCCGTAGTGAGCAACATTAAATATTGGAGCATTTTTATCCTTGTTTATGGCAAAAATATATTCTGTGCTGTTCATACCTGCTGTGTATTGTACTGCACCTGAAATTCCAAGAGCAAATATTAGCTTTGGTTTTACCGTTCTTCCAGAAAGACCTATTTGCTGCTTGTTGTTTATCCAGCCAAATTCTACCAGTGGTCTTGTTCCTGCTATTTGTGCCCCTAATAAGTCTGCAAATTCTTTTATCATCTCCATATCCTTTTCGGATTTTAGAGCTCTTCCAACAGATATGATTATATCTGCATCAGATATGCTTTCTTCAACTTCTTTTTTAGTTACTTGTAACACTTTAATATTAGAATTTAATTTTTCTTTATCTATGTTACAAATAGTAACTTTACCTCTCTTGACTAATTGTCTCTCAGCAGCATCCATAACTTTATATCTTACTGTAGACATTTGAGGTCTTGTATTTGGGCATACAATTTGTGCCATTATGTTTCCGCCAAAGGCTGGTCTTATTTGAACCATATCTGTATTTTCCTTCATCTCAAGTATTGTACAATCCGCTGTAAGACCTGTTCTAAATCTTGCTGCAATTCTTGGTGCCAAAGACCTTCCTATTGTAGTAGCACCAACTAATAAAGCTGATGGCTTTAGCTTGTTTACAAAATCCTCAAAAGCAGCAGTGTATGGCTCTATTGTAAAATCCTTTAATTCTTCGTAATCATAAACAAACACTTCATCAACACCATAATATAATAGTTCTTCTGCTTTATCTTTTATGTTATGTCCTAAAAACAAAGCATACACAGGAAAATTAACAACCTTAGCAAGTTCCTTTGCTTTTCCAATTAGCTCCATAGTTACAGGGTGAATGTTACCTTCTACATGGTCAACATATATGGCAATGCCCTTCCAAAGACTTTTATCTATTTCTTCAACCTTTTCTTCAATAAACTCCATTACACCAGCTGGTCCTTTTTTTACACAAAGTCTGCACATTTTACAACCAGCATTTACTTCTACTTTACCATTATTATTTTCTAATGCCCCAAAGGGACAAATTTTTATTAACTCGTTAATATTTGATTCATTTACTTTTTCTTGATGACATATTAATTTTCCCATTTTTATCCTCCTTTTTTTGCAACCAAATAGCTACTTTAAATAAACTTCAAATCTCTAAGCTTAGTACTTAATTTTTTTACAATTTCATCACTATTTCCAGTCCAAGTTTCCCTGTCATTGTTTACGCTTGGTGGAAATATTCTTTCAACCTGTGTTGGTGAACCATTAAGTCCATATTTTTTTTCATCTTGATCATAAAGTTCCTTAAAAGTAATCATTTTTACATCTCTATCTTTAGTCTGTAGCTTTAATTTATAAGAAGGAAGTCTTGGCTCAGCTATGTCCTTTTCTACAGTTAATAAACAAGGATATTTAATTTCTGCAACCTCTATTGTTTTTGGCATATCCATTTCTACTACAATAGAAGCTTCCTTTACCTCAATTATTTTTAAAACATTTGCAATATGAGGAATCCCTAGATATTCAGCCATTTCAGGTCCAACCTGAGCTGTATCTCCATCTGTAGTCTGTTTCCCACAAAGTATTAAATCAAATTTACCCATTTGTCTTACACCTTGAGATATAGCATAGGATGTCGCTAAAACATCTGCACCTGCAAATTTTCTATCAGATAACAATGCTCCCTCATCTGCTCCCATCATATATGCTTCTTTAATTACATCACTAGCTTGTAATGGTCCCATGCTAATTACTTTAACCTTGCCTCCCTTTTCTTCTTTTATTTTTAATGCGGTTTCAAGAGAATATAAATCATAAGGATTCATTTTTGAATCTACTCCATCTCTTTTTAATACTCCTGTAACTGGATCTACTTCAACCTTTGATGTTCCTGGAACTTGCTTTATGCACACTAAAATATCCATTTTGTACCTCCAATATGTTTTATTATTTAAAATCCTAAAAGTTTTGCTCCGAAAAATGAGATTAAACCAAGTACAATTACATATACTAAACAAAACTTAACTGTGGCATTAAGTATTTTTCCTTCCTTCCCCGAAATACCTGTAGCTGCTGCTGCAACAGCAATACTTTGAGGGGATATCATTTTTCCTGCTGTTGCGCCACAAGTATTGCTTGCTGCTAACCAATATGGACTCATAGAAAGTTTATCTGCCGCTGCCACTTGTAAGCCGCCAAATAATATATTTGCTGATGTATCACTGCCAGTAACAAAAGTTCCAAGTGCGCCGATTAACGGTGCAATAAGTGGATAATATGGTCCAGTAATTGTAACCAGGACATTTGCTATAGACTTTATCATGCCACAATAGCTCATTACATTTGCTAAGGCAATAATTGCAATAATCGTTACTGCCGTTTTACTCATTTGCTTTATTGTCTCGATTAAAACTTTTAGTATTTCATTAAATTTAGCTCCTTGAATTAGCCCCCCTATAAATGTTGCAATAATTATTAACGTACCAGGAGTGGCTAACCATGTAAAAGTATCTGGCTTAGCACCTGGCCCTATGTATATTTGTATGGTAGTTTGAATTTGGGACATAGGTTTACTAATTATAGGAAACAATGAACTTGTAAATATTATGAAAAAGAAAACTAGTATGAATGGAAGCCACGCTAAGATTACTTCTTTAACTGTAATATGTTTGTCACTCTTAACTGCGGTTTCTTTGTAAAATATTTTTGCAATAACTATAGTTAGGCCTAAACTAACAATTGATCCAATGATGGCTGGTAGCTCAGCGCCAAGATATTTTGCTGCCAAAACTTGTGGTAGTGCAAAGCCTAAACCTGATATTAAAGTTATAGGAATTACCCCTTTTACTGCTTTTACGCTTTTACCTGTAATCATTATAAGAATGAATGGAACAACGATAATCAATATAGCTAGCTGCAAGGAAACTGCATAGGATAGTGGCAACACCTTTATATTTGCTACCTTTGCAAGAGTTGTTATAGGAAGTCCAATTGCACCAAAGGCGGTTGGAGTAGTATTAGCCATTAAACAAAGAATAGCTGCAAAAACAGGGTCAAAACCTAAACCAGACATTATACTAGCTGGTATTGCTACAGATGTACCAAACCCAGCAACCGCCTCAAGAAAGCCACCAAAGGCCCACGCTAATATTAGAACCAAAATTCTTTTATCCGTGGTTACAGTAGATAACATATTTTTTATTTTTTCCATGTTCTTAGTATAGACAGACAGGTTATAGGTAAAAACAGCTCCAATAATAACAATAATAATAGGCCATATTGCTGTTGCGGCCCCTTCTATTGTAGCTGTTGCTGCAGAAATAATAGGCATGTTAAAACACACTAAAGCCAATAGTAAAGCTAAAATTAATGCTACTACACACGCCTTGTGCCCTGGCATTTTCATTACACCTAATGAAATTATAAGCCAAATAATTGGAATCATTGAGAAAAAGAAATGCGTTAAATCCATAAATTTTCATCCCTATCTTATAATATTATCCCACGTGGTAATATGGTACGACCAATTATAAGATAATGATATCACATCGTTTACATGATTTCTATATTGTTTTATAAATTAATACTTTTTTAACATAATTTAATATAGAAGTTAGGTGATGTATGAGCTTGTGACGATACTGCTTGAATTTGACACATTTCATAACTCAAAATTGGTATGACCAATTTCTAAATTTATATTATCACACCTTATTATGAATTGCAATATAAAAAAATAAGAATGCAGTATTTTTTTACTACATTCTTATTTTTATATTTAAAAATTATAATTTTCTTCTATAAGTCTAAAATGTTCCTTCATAGCTTCATAAGCTTTTAGTTCATTTCTTTCCTTTAATGCATCATATACATATTGGTGCTGCTTCATTAATTTAGCTCTATTAGACTCTTTGGACAATATATTTAATCTTGAGTCCTTTATAAAGTTATCCATAAGCTGAGAAGTTACTTCAAGAAAATTTATGATAAGTAGATTTCTAGATGCTTTTGCTATAGTATAATGAAAGCTTTTGTCCAGACTTAAGTTTTTGTTTTCATCTATGCAGTTACGCATCTCATCAACTATGCTACTTAAAAATTGCAGCTCTTCTTCATTAATTTTTTTAGAGGCTAATGCAGCAGTTTCTAATTCTAATACTTTTCTTATTTCTAAAATTTCATGTGGACTGCTTTCTTGAAGTATAAACATCATAGATAAGGGTTCAAATAAACTATTTTCAAAGTTTTCTCTTATGTAGTTTCCTGCTCCTTGCCTGCTTTCTAAAATTCCTATTACTTCAAGCGCTCTTATTGCTTCTCTAACTGAAGCTCTGCTTACATTTAACTTTTCAGACAAGTCTCTTTCCGTTGGCAGCTTATCTCCTTTTTTTAAAGTTCCTTCTATTATCATCTTTTTTATCTGTTCCACAACTTGATCATATACTTTTGAATTTTTTACTGGTGTAAACATATTTATCACCTACAATTAATTTAGTAATTACCTTTATTTATTATATTGTGAACAGATTGTTCTTTCAAGTAAAACTTATTTCCTTACAAATTTATTCACATAGTTAAAATAAGCTCCAATAAGATTTGAATCATTAAAGTATTTGCAAGGAACAACTTTGGGCTTTTCCATTAAAAAATTTCCAAGTTTATCAGCATACTTGTCAATATTTTTTTGAATACATTCAATTAAAATGCTTTGCTGACTAATTCCTCCCCCTATTGCAATCTTTTCAGGGTCGAATATATATTGCAAATTAAATAACTGTGCAGCCATGTTGCTGCAATACTTATTAAATATTTCTTTTGAAACTTCATCACCGCTATTTACATATTCAAAAACCTTATATCCATCAACAGCCTCTATTGGAAGGTTTTTAGCCTCTGCTACTGCCACACATAATGCTGGAACGCCATTTTGTCCTCCCCAAAACTGATTAAAATCTGAGTTAAATTCCTTTCCATCGCTAAATATCATGCTAAATTCTCCTGCCATAAAGTGTTTTCCCTTATGCAGCTTTTTATCCTTTATTATTCCCCCTCCTATTCCTGTTCCTAAAATAACAACGATTCCATCGTCTATATCCTTAAGATTACCTACCTTTGCTTCAGCCAGTGCTGCACATTTTCCATCGTTTTCTATAGAAATTGGTACATCACATCTTTTCTTGAGTATATCTATAATATTTATATTATAATTGTATTGTAGTGAACCACCCGAATATAAATAACCAGTATCACTATTCATTCTCCCAGGAAGACTCATAGCTATTCCTGATATCCTACTTTTATATTTTTCAAAAAGCTCACCAATTACGTCTACAAAACTTTCAATAGTATCCATAGGTGTTGAAATTTTCCCTTTTTCACCCATTTCAACGTTTTCATTTATAAGGGCATACTTTATAAAAGTGCCGCCAACATCTAAAACTAAAACTTCCACTAAAAACACTCCTCGCATATTTAATATGTTTTTTATAGTAGCACTTTTTATCGAAGCAATTTTGTATATTTTCTTTATTTTTATTACAAAATCCACTATAATTATTTTAAAAATATGCTTTATGTTAAAAGGGAGAGTTTATGTTTTTTCAAAGTGATACAAATTTAAATGAAGAAATAGCTTATATGTCAAAAATATTTTTCAATCTTTTCAAAATCCCTATATACTTTTTAAATAGTGGTAATAAACTAATATTTTCTTTTGAAAATGAACATAGTAACAACCCAGTAGCTAACAATAATGAATATTTTGTAGAACTTTTTAAAAATAGCAACTCAAAGCTACCTATAATTAAATCAACAATATATTTAGAAAATTATATATCGGTAAACTTAATTAAAGATGATATTTTTTTGGGGAAATTTATTTTAGGTCCAACAATTTTTTATAAAGCAACAGAAGAAACTATAAACAAATTGCTTTTAGCTAACAAAATCCAAATGCATTATAAAATTGATTTAATTAAATTTTACTCTTCACTTAAAGTTATAGACTTTACCAATTTAGTAAATATAGGAGGCTTATTATACTATTGCATATATAACAGTATGCTAGAACCTTTGGAAATAATAGAAAATAACAGTTCTATTATTACTTTAGAAAAACAAATTAGTACACAAAACAATAAAGTTCTTTCCAGTAACCGTGAAAATACAATTTTTCATCATTCTATAACTTACGAAAAAAATATTTTTGAAAGTATACGACAAGGCGATAAAAAAGGCTTGCTTTACTATATTAATTCAGACCCACAAGGTGAATTTGGAGTTCTTTCGTCAAATCCTTTAAGAAATAAAAAAAATCTTGCAATATGTATAATTACTTTAGCTACAAGAGCAGCTATAGACGGTGGCTTAGAGCCAGAACTTGCATATTCCTTAAGCGATTCATATATACAAACTTTAGACATAACCGATAATATTAACGATGTGGAATATTTAAAAGTAAAATCACTTTGTGACTTTGCTGAAAAGGTTAATAAAATAAAAGAATTTAAATTTCCTAAAGCTATTTATTTATGTCAAAACTATATTTCAAAGCATTTATATGAAAATATTACCCTTTCTGAAGTAGCTGAAGCTTTAGGGCTTAGCAAAAAATATTTATCTAGTTTATTTAGTAAAACATTAAATATTACATTAACCCAATATATACAAATGCAAAAAATTGAAGAAGCTAAATTTTTATTAGCTTCAACTAATTATTCTATACTTACCATTTGCGAACTTTTAAAGTTTCACGATCAAAGTCATTTTACAAAAGTTTTCAAAAAATTTGCAGGCATAACTCCCAAAAAATTTATTGGCTAGTGCTCTTAATTTAGAGGTTCTGCATGGATAAGAACATGGGATTTGGGAAATAGCAATTTTATTTCATTTTCAATATTATCACATATAATATGAGCCTTAAGAAGAGTTGTATCCCCCTCCAATTGTAGGTGGATATCAATTTCTTTCGTTTCTCCGCAAGCTCTTGTTCTAAGCTTATGATAAGCTTTAATTTCATTGTGCTTTGATATAGTATTAATAATTTTTTCTATATCTTCACTACTAAGACTAGAGTCTACAAGGTCTTTCATTGATTTATTTATTAAACCTATAGATGTTTTTATTATTAGCAATGCCATTATTATAGCTGTTATTCTATCAAAAATTACCATACCTGTTATTTTTACAAGCACAAGACCTAAAAATACTCCAAAGGATGTAACAGTATCTGTTAATAAATGCATCCCATCCGCTTCTAAAGCTAAAGATTTAGTCTTTTTAGAAATCCTTAAAAGATTCAAAGAAATAACAAGGTTAATTACGGCAGAAATAATCATTACCACCAACCCTAAGTCCAGATTCTCTACCTTTGAACTAAAAATCAATTTCATAATAGACTCATATATTATAATTATTCCTGCTATTAAAATTAATATAGCTTCAACAAAGCCCGAAATATTTTCATATTTTCCATGACCAAAGGGATGCCCATTATCAATAGGCTTAGCAGCAATTCTAATAAAAACAAATGCTATTACGCTAGCAACTAAATCTATTAAAGAATGAATTGCTTCAGAAATAACACTTATAGAGTTCATAGCTAAGCCTGCTATAAGTTTAAAGATTATTAAAATAGTATTTGAAAATACCGATAATAAAGCTGCTGTTTGTTTGTTCATTTTGTTACCTCACTGGAAATATTATTTTCAATTGATAATATCTTTTTATTATTATACATTATAATATGCTTATTTACAATAGTTTGATTACTTTTTAAATTATTTTTGCATTGAAATGTATTATCAATTGATAATTAACTTTATTTGAAGTGACGAAGCAAATAGTAAATATTATCATATGAAAAAAGCTCCCATTATGATAAGCTTTATTTTTATAACTTATTTCATAATGAGAGCCTACAGCAATTTATGCTTCTATATTTTCTAATTTGGAACCTATCCCAAATACATCCTTCTTTTTGAAAATCAATATTCCCATAATTACTGGCAACACTAAGTTTAAAAGTATTAGTATGGAAAATCCACTTATAACGATTGAATATACAATATTTACAACTGCTACAAGGAAATATCCGTACACACCAACAGCCATTTTCATTAGAATCATTATTATGGATACCATAAGCACTATTCCAAATGCAATACTTATAATATAAGAAGTTTGAGAAGGTGGCTTAGCAGCTACTCCATTTGCTGACATCATTTTATTAACTGTATTATAATTAGCTAAAATCATAACTGCACCTATTGTTCCTATTGCACTTAATATTAGTTGAATTAATGAAATGGCTATTATTCCTCCGCCTAATCCTTTATTCTCTTTTTCATTCATTATTTAAGTCCCCCTTAATGTATATGTATTTTTATGTTAAGGTTATTTTATAACCAGTTAACCATTTATTATTTTGTATTTTTTCACCTTCTTTGGTGAACATATATTATTCTTCATATGTTTTGTATTATATCATGCAATACCAATATTTTTCAACATGTTTCCATCGCAAATTATTCCACATTAATACATAATTCTAGATTTTTCACACTTTTCTCTAGCTATTTTTTAATTATTTTAAATATAATTAATTTCACAATAAAACTGTTGTGACAATTATTGCATGCCAAAAAATCCAACACTTCATATGGAAGCATTGGATTTTTGGCATACAATCTTTCAATATCCAAATTTAATTTTTGATATTTATCGTTACTTCCTTTAAGCTTGTTTGTACATTATTATTTCCCGTTTCTCTTATTACTATAGTGTGGGTACCATTGCTTAGCTTTGTTGTATCTAAGCTATAGTGATAGCCTCCATTTGTCGTGTTGTAGCTTGGAAATACATTATATACATCATTCCTTTGATCTCCATAGGTTGCTGTTCCTACTACATTCCCATTTACTAAAACTTCAACCTTCTGCACTCCATAATCATCTAAAAACCATCCTCTTACTGTATTTATCCCACTTATTGTACTTCCATTTGTAGGTGTATCTATACAACCTATTGCATTATTTAGAACGGTTACTCTTACAGCATTTAAGCTTGTTTGTACATTATTATTTCCCGTTTCTCTTATTACTATAGTGTGAGTACCATTGCTTAGCTTTGTTGTATCTAAGCTATAGTGATAGCCTCCATTTGTCGTGTTGTAGCTTGGTAATACATTATATACATCATTCCTCTGATCTCCATAGGTTGCTGTTCCTACTACATTCCCATCTACTAAAACTTCAACCTTCTGCACTCCATAATCATCTAAAAACCATCCTCTTAATGTATTTATCCCACTTATTGTACTTCCATTTGTAGGTGTATCTATACAACCTATTGCATTATTTATAACGGTTACTCTTACAGCATTTAAGCTTGTTTGTACATTATTATTTCCCGTTTCTCTTATTACTATAGTGTGGGTACCATTGCTTAGCTTTGTTGTATCTAAGCCATAGTGATAGCCTCCATTTGTCGTGTTGTAGCTTGGAAATACATTATATACATCATTCCTTTGATCTCCATAGGTTGCTGTTCCTACTACATTCCCATCTACTAAAACTTCAACCTTCTGCACCCCATAACTATCTAAAAACCATCCTCTTACTGTATTTATCCCACTTATTGTGCTTCCATTTGTAGGTGTATCTATACAGCCTATTGGAGCTAAAATTTTAGTCCACTTAGCATAAAGTGTAATATTAGAATTTTCCATAGTAAAGCTACTATTAGCTAAATAAGTTGTCCCAGTCCCATCCTCTTTAGTATTCCATCCTGAAAAAACATAACCTGTTCTTACTAAATTTCCTATATTACCATAAATTGAAACCTTATTTCCTGAAAGATATTCATTTGAATCAATAGGTACATTTCCTCCAGTATTACCATTTCCGTTGTATGAAACATAGTAAGTTTGTGTATTTAAATTATCTATTGTAGTAATTAACTTCCAAGTATCTACTGAGCCAAGTCCAGTTACCATATCATAACCAAGCAAACAAGAGTAATTGCCATTAGAACCACTCGTAATATCATTAAATACATTTTGATTTGACAACGAATATAAAATAGGATTAGCAAGACCTATAGGCTGCAGACCATTATTTTTTCTAGCTTCATCGACTAATGAAAATATAGCTGCCCATTCTGGCGTTGAAGCACTTGTTCCTCCGAAATCATTCCATGAACCATTATAATAAATTTGATAACCAGTATATGGATCTGCATCAAGAGAAACATCTGGAATCATTCTATTATTACTCAGATTTGTTACAGAACTTTGCCAATTAGGCTCAGAAAAAAAAACTACTTTCTCCCCCACCGCTACCATTACCGTTAATATCTAAACTCCATCCTGTTTCACTTGTAATCGCTCCTGTAGTACTATTTGTATTTAACGAAGTTCCACCAATTGCAGTTACATAAGGATCAGATGCTGGATAATCAACTTCGCTACTACCATTATCTCCAGAAGCAATTACAAAAGTTATCCCTTTTGCAGCACCAGTCATAAATATATTATCCATTTCATTTATTTCCGCTTGACTATAGTAAGTTTCATCAATCCCCCATGAATAACTTACTACATTAGCCTGTCCATCATCTACTATTTGCGTAAACATATCAGTTTGAGTAACTGAATCTGGATTAGCTCCATCATAAACAAGTAGCTGGGCACCTGGTGCACTTGACAAGGCACATTCTATATCCATGGTTGTTTCTGCAGAACCATTAATATCATATTGAGGTGTCCCATCTATCGGAACTATTTTTATAGCATTTGTTGGATTAATATTAAATCTATTCATAAAAAAATTGATATCATTTTGATTAAACGAGTAATATGAGGCTATAGCCAATTTTACTCCACTTCCATTTATATTATTAGAATAAGCAGTGGTCATATTATAAGCCTTCTGAATTTGACTAGGAGGGTAAACTTGTCCAATAACTTTTGATTTTATAGTAGTAAAATCACTCATTGAATTTTGTAATTTAAAATTATTTAAGCCATCAATATTTTCAACTAAACCTACAATATCAATTGGTAATTGTGGTTGATTACTATTTGCAAAAAACACCTGCCTATTTTTAGAATAATAATTCAAGCTAACTTTAAATGCTGATTCTATTTCCTTTGCAGTTCCTTTTGCTTGTATTGACAAAAAGCTACTATATGTTTTACTTATTATTAGTCCATTACTTTGTAGAAAATTAATCAATTCATCCTGAGAATCTTTAGCTGGTAAATAGTTATTTTTTAAATCTTCACTACTTATTACCTTATTATATTTTTTTTCATTATGTGCATTTTGAATTATTTTCTTCAAAGTATTTTTGTTTCTGATTTTTAGTCCAATGGTTATAGTAAGTTCTTTGTTGTCCTCTACACTCCCTAATTTTTGCACGTTATTTTTATCTAAAAAGGGTAATACATTGCTATCTTGTAAGCATATATAATCATTTTTGAGATAATAGTTTTCTTCTCCTTTTACTGTACTGGATAGCGTAAATATTGATACTATAATTGCTGTTAAAATAAAAAATATCATTTGTTTTTTCACTTTTCATCACTCCGTCATTTTGCCATTTTTAAATGTATCAATATTTTATTTTCGGATAAATATAAAATATATTTAGTCAAA
>JAJXWJ010000093.1 GCA_021781655.1 Bacillota bacterium
GACGTAAAGGATACACCCGTTCCCATTCCGAACACGATGGTTAAGCTTTACAGTGCCGATGGTACTGCAGGGGTGACTCTGTGGGAGAGTAGGTCGCTGCCAGGTAGGTAAAAAATAACTAAGCAAAGTATTTGCTTAGTTATTTTTATTACAATTGATTGTAATAAAAATAAACAAATATCTATATGAAAATAGTTTTTTCGATTTTCCCTATTTCTCGCAGTGCATTAGCTAAAGCATTTTGCCTTGCATAAGAACCTAACTTACTCATTATGAGAGAACCTGTTAGGGGTATGGCAACGATTCGTACAAAAAACAGCCATAAGACAGTTATTACCAATAATAAATACGTAAAATAGCCACTTACAAGGGTTAGTGTAACAAAAACTGTACTTTTTGTGTTGGTATTATTTCATGTCACAAAACTTTGGATTTTATATTTTGTGACGTCACAAAGGTAATAATAGGACTTATGTGATAGTATTTAAAGGTAAATATTGTCTTATAGCTGTTTTTAGCATTAATCGTTGCCATACCCCAGATACATGCAAAACGGGCCATAACCTAGATGAATTTTACATATATAGATTTTATTTTAATAAATTACTTAATTTTTAAAAGATACATAATATACTTGTGTATCTTTTTTTATATTTCCAAAACAATTGATATATAAGGATTTACACTACTTTTGTAAAACAAATGGATTTTACTTAACTCCATAAATAATACATAATATTATTATCGATATAATTATGTATCATTTATGGAGGATTGACGCATGGAATTTGTACAGCCTATAAGAGACAAAGAAAAGTTAGCTATAATGAAAAAATATTTAAAAGGATCTAATTTAAGAGACTACTGCTTGTTTGTAATTGGAATAAATTCAGGGCTTAGAATATCTGATTTATTGGAATTGAAAGTAATGGATGTTATTGCCGAAAATAATAAAGTAAAGGATAGAATCCAAATAAGAGAAGTGAAAACAAATAAATATAAAGATTTTCCTATAAGTACATCTGCTAAAAAAGCTATAACGGAGTATTTGAATACTCGAAAATATGATTTAACAGATGCTTTGTTTTTATCTCAAAAAAATGTTAATGGCTTAAAGTCTATTCAAAGGCAACGAGCATATAAAGTTATAAATGATGCTGCTAAAGCAGCTGGCATAAAAGAAAAGGTTGGAACTCATACTTTACGTAAAACTTTTGCATATCATGCATATAAATCAGGAGTTTCTATTGAAGTAATCCAAAAATTATTTAATCACTCTGTGCCAAGCATTACATTAAGATATATTGGAATAACTCAAGATACATTAGATAATGTTTATTTGAATTTAAACCTATAAAAAGGACGTGTTTTTATGGCATTAATTGAACGTACCATATATCCAAGATTTAATAAAAAAATTAGCCAATACGAACTTTTGAGTTGTTATACACCTTTTGATGAAGAAATTAAATTTGCATATACTCAGGCAAGAGGATTAGAAAACATATGTATATTTTTAATAACTTTAAAAACATTTAAAACTCTTAATTATTTTCCTAATTATGAAACTATACCTGATAAGATAATAAACCATATAAAAAATATATTAGCTGCTGATGACTTAATTATAAATTTTAAAGAACGAACCCTAAAAAGATATAGGCAAACCATTAGAGAGCAGCTAAATATTTTATTTAATACTCAAACTATGAAGGACTTGATTTTTAAAACAGTTGAAAATTTTGAGCCTTTAATGGAGAATCTTGAAGATGTTTTTAATGCAGTTATTGAAACTCTAATAAAAAACAATTATGAGTTACCAGATTTTAACACTTTATCAAGATTAATTAATAATAAGAGATATGTAATACCTTCTAAAATAAATATATAGCCATTTTAACACATTATTATATATAATACGATGAATTATTCGTTTTGACACTTAAACATATCTCAAAACGCATCTATGCTTAAAATAAACACATTTCTATTCCAAACCTAATAATTTCTTTTCTAAATCTTCAAAGTTATAAGTTCTCTGTTTAAAATCATTAAATGTACTACTACTATTTTGTTTTTACCAATCGTCTTTAAAGACATTATATATAAATTTTCTCTATAGAAAATGTCAGGATAGTTTTTTTGAAGCTGAAAGCATAGCAGTAACAAATAAGCTCAACCACTCTGTACTAAAGTTAAAGTACAATGTTTGACTAAACATACAAATATAAAATTGGGAAGGTATCATTAAAATTCAGCTACTATTCTCAAATTAATCCTCATCTATTGGAATATTATCTAAGTCTTTTTCTAAAGAATTTATATTTGTTTTTATTGCATTTATAAATATCTTTTCTGCTACAATTTCTTGATGTTCTTCTGCTAGTCCGATTGTTACAGGAGCATTTATTTTAATAAAACTTTTTAATTTTTCATCTATTAATTTTTTAACAGTTTCTAAATTATTAAATTCTATAGAGTTTTTATGTTTTTCATAAAATCTAATAGATTCACAAATATAATCTGTAACTATAAAAGCTTCATCTTTTAACTTTTTATTTTCTAATAAGCTTTTCACATCTATGTTTTTTTTTGAAAAAGTAAGTACTAATGAACCTGGTCGTTTAGCCATAAAAGAACACCCCTTTATCTAGGCAATGTACTTCTTATAAGCAATCTTATATAAACCTTCTACAGTCGACCATTGTGGATCTGCAGCTATAAATGCATTAGGAATTTTTTTAGTTATTACTTCAATTAATTTTTGAGTAGTTCCTCCAACAAATACTATTCCATCTAATTCATCTATTCGAAATCCATGCCTATTAATTTCATCACAAGCTTCATTAAAAAAACGTTCCTTACTCTTATTAATAATATCCTTACTTCCTTCATCAATTTGCCCAAAATTTGACAAATATCCAACTTCTAACGCTCTTTCAGCAGCATCAAATTTTACTATATTACCTCTTTTGTACCCTGTTAAATCATCAGCAACATAATTGGTTAACTTAATAGCACCAAATTCTTCTACAAATCTATCCGCTGTGGGAGATAAACAGGCTCCATTGGTATACAATGAAAATGTAAAATTTAATCCTCCAAAATCTACTACACCTATTTTTTTATCTTTAAATATATGAGGAGATAAATAAACTATGCCTGATCCTTCAGCTTTTATCATTATATCTTCAATTTCAAAACTATAGTCTTTACCATCTACATTTATATCTATCACACCAGTACCTTTTATAAAATCTTTGTATTCTTGTTTTGCTTTTTCAACCTTTAATACGCTTATAGGACAAGCGAGGACCATATGAATTTTATTATCCTTTGTATACGGTTCTAAAAACTGAGTAATCACGGTATATGTGCATATTTGGTGTAAAAATAATGTCTTCGAAGTTTCATAACTTTTTGTTTCACCTTGTTCTCCTACTATTAACTCATTTTTATTTAATAACACCTTATGTGATTTCCCTTCTACGTCTATATAACCATTTCCTAAATTATACATTTTGGTTCTTATATCTACTCTTTTTAAATCACTAGATACTCCTCTTATATTTCTACCCATTGCTTTAATAGCATATTTTCCAGCATCCAATGCGATTACATATTCTTGCATTAAAATCCCTCCAATATTTCATTGTATCTACATTGTATCTAAAACGTGGATACAAATCAATTACTTTTTAACCTTTTTTTTCCAAATGGTTATTGTTTTATATCTACAATGTAGATTCATTGTAGATACATTCTTCCATTTAAATTTAGGTGCATATACGTCATATACATCACGTACGTCATATATACTTAACTATATTCAATTGATTTTATAACTTTTAACACACGTGTTGATTATGTAATTTTTACCAAGAGTATAATTGATTATTATTGATATTTTTCAAAAATAAGTCAATAGATATTTGCACTTCATCTTGAAGAGTAGAATTCAGAATTTTCCTTACAAACTGACAGAATGTTATCTTAACAAACTTAAGTGTTTTAGATATATTAACATAAAAAAAGCGAAGCAGTACATAAGCGATTAAAGCTATAAAAAGCTGATTATAAACTGCATTTTTAGTGGTTCCAAATAACCTTTTAACATTTAATGTTTGTTTTATAAATCTGAAAAAGCTTTCAACTTTCCATCTTTCTTTATAAACAGCTGCTATTTTTTCAGGGGTAACTTCCATTAAATCAGTACAAACTCTTATAGATTTTCCATAGAAATCAGTAAATTCAACAACTCTAAATCTATTTTGAGTTTTAGAAGAATCCTCTCCAAGATAGCAAGTTACATCTTTAATTACATTAGAGTCTTGAGGTTTTAAGCTTTTTATATTTCTTGCTTGTCTGAGTTTCACATTGTCTTTAATTCGAATAACAAATGATTGACCTTGTGATTTAAACATGTCATATCGTTGATGTTTTCCATAAGCCCTATCTTCTACTAAAATACAATTTATATTCATAAGACCTTCACCAACAGGACCATCATGCTTGGTTGCAGTAGTTTCTATTACCTTTTGAGGCATTAAGGTATTTACATTAAGAGCCACATGTAGCTTTATTCCGGATTTTTCACCTTTGAATTTTGCCCACTTTAATCTACCTACTCCAACTGTTATAGTAGTAGAATCTATGGCTAATAAATCTTTGGGTAAATTAAGAACTCTACGAGTTGAACGGTTGCATTTAGTTATAAGAATCTCAAATAGCTTTTTAGATATATTATAATCTACATCAGTTGCCTTCTTTGAAATCGTAGAATAATCAACGGGTTGTAAACCATACTTCTCCATAGATTCTGAGCCATGCCTAAAACTCTTACATTCATTTGTAGCAGCTGCTATAAAAAATTGCAACAAATCATATATAGTGAATTTTCTTGATGTATCTTTATATCCTAAAGCATCACATACTGATTTTGCTTCTTCTTTTGTTAAAAGTATTTGAAATATATCAAATATAGTGGTATTATTTTTCATGAGGTCATTCTCCTTAGTAATGTTTTTTGGATCAGATTAATATTACCACAGAATGACCTCATTTTTTTACGTCTTTTTATCTCCAAATACTGGATAATTAACACGCATGAACTTTTAAAAAGATAAAAAGCTGGTTAGAAATTCTGACCAGCTTTTTTTAATATTTTATGGTATTGGCTACGAGATTTGCATAATGAACTACGAATTACTCGTAATGTGTCCATATTTTTAAAATCTTAATTGTTTTTTTCTTCAAAAATCTCATAAATTATTCTGTGTTGTATATTTATTCTTCTTGAATAGAATCCTTTTAAATCCCCAATAAGTTTTTCATAGGATGGAGGTGTTCGATAAGGATTTTCTTTTATTATCTTCAATAGTTCGTTTGCTTTTTTATCTAAATTATAGGCTTCTAACTTTTTAGCATCCTTTTGAGGTAAGAGTACACACAGCCTAAACGTAGTAGGCACTGTGGTGAATTACCTCTCAATAATTACTTTATTCACTATAAAACATGATTAATCCGTTAAAAAAATACTAGGAATTAAGTTCCTAGTATTTTTTTATTTAGTAGTGGGTTTAGTTTTGGTTACTGAAGTTCCTTTATTATTTGAGTGTGATACAGTAACTTGTTTTGACTTCTCTAATTCTTCTAAAAGTTGCTTATATTTAATTTAGTATTCTTCAATTTTTTTGTTATATTGGTGCTATGTTTTTAATTCTAATATAGCTTTATCTTTTTGAATCAATGATTTTTCTTTAACGAAGTCAATAGCAACAAAGCAAGATACATCAACGATTTATGACGTGATGAATTTAATTGTTTTTTTGTTGGCAAGTGGTTAATTTTGTAATAAAAATACAGTATACCCAAGTAATCATGCGGCTTTAGAGTGGTGAACTTATATTAATTTAATGAATTTTTTAAAAGGTAATATTTCATTAATATACTATATTGAAAACTTAGAGGTTAAAAGAGTATTATTAGCAAAGGTATAAATACGTAGTTAAATTTTAAATTTATTTAAGAGGTATTATATATGTAATTTAATTGTAATTTTTTAAATATTTTACAAAAAATCTATGTACATATACATCATATGTGGTATAATTGTCATATACTTACAGAATGAGGAGTTGGTTTACATTGGATATTGATAAAATTAGGCAAACTAAAAGAATTAGATTTAATACAACGCTAAATCAATGGATATTGATAAAACTCAAAGTACTTGCTGCATCACAACAAAAAAATGTAAATGAATTACTAGAAGAATTAGTTTTAGATTACATAAAAAAAAGTTTTATTTAACTTTAATACAATTCTTTAAACATAAATAAAAGTACTATAATTAAAAACAATATAGTTCATTTTGAGATAAAATAAAAATCCTTATACCTATTAATATTCCTATAATAAATTGCATTTATTATTTCCAACCAAGTAATTGTTTTTCAAGTTCTTTGAAATTATATTGTCTTTGCTTAAAGCTATTGAATGTATTGGTATTTTCTTGCTTTTTATCCTGCCAATTTTCTTTTATAGCTTGTATTGTAGAACCTACTATATTTTTTATATTATTTGCATGACATATAATTTCGTATTTTTGTTTTACAATCTCAATATCATTCTTAGCAGCAACTAAAATTTTTTTTGCTTCAAATTTTGTTATTTTATGCCTATTAAATATCATCTGTGTTTGTTCTATGAGACTGTCCTTTAATTCTATTTCTTCAACTTCTGCTATGTTAATTTGATTTTTTGTATTGTTATTACCATTAGATTTTATAATAAATCTAATACTTATTACTTTTCTACCATCTTTTAACTCTTCAAATTCAATGCTTAAATCTGTATTTTTATTAATCTCATTAACTGCAATATTAATTACCTTCTGCTTTAAATTTGCATATTTGGCGTATTGATCTTTATTAATATCTAATAAATCCCTTAACTTATCAATAATTAATAATCTATATCCTATATTTTCATATTGCTTTAGTAATTCATACAAGCGAAATGAATATGTACTTTTAAATTGCATAATATTTTTTAACTGATATTTTGTATACCAATCCAAACTTAAATAAAATGGTTTTAACTCCTTATTTATTTTCAACTTTAAAGTACCATTTTTATATTTGGCTATATCCACCCAATGATACTTTTCAAAATATCCTGTATTTATATCCTTTATTTTTATAACTCTCTGCATAAGTAAATCAGTGATAGTATCTATATCTCTATAAAATCTGCTATCGCTTGTATTTAATAATTTAATTAATTCTTTAGTTTTAAATTCATATTCTGTAAAATCTTCATCATCTTTTTTTATCATACTAGCTAATAATCTAATTAACTTTTGTTCTAATACAGTCAATGTATAACTTGCTTCAATAAGTTTATTACTCTGATAAATCCAATGTTCATTTACTTTTGATATATCTATTGTCACTTTATACCACTCCTTAGTCACAATTATAACCTGATTTTTAAAGGTTATCAATAACCTTTAAAAATCAGGTTATATTTCACTATCAAAAGGTTATATTTCACTATCAAAAGGTTATATTTCACTATCAAAAGGTTATATTTCACTATCAAAAGGTTATACATAACACTATCAAAAGGTTATACTTCACTATCAAAAGGTTATATTTCATATTCACAAACTTAGATATATCAATGTCTAGGAATCATCCTAAAACTATATAAAACTTGTTTTATATAAAACTATATAAAACAACAACAATAAAGAGTGTTAAAAAAGTATTATTTAAAACCAATACTTAGATATCTTACATCCATAATAAAACTATTAAAATATTTCAATCAAAAATATAGCTTGATTCACACTAGGTCAGGTGTGTCATATTGCTATACTTAAAGAAATATAAAGGAAAACTTAGTATATAGAGAATAATCTTATTTAATCGTAAACAGAATACATATTTAACTTTACCAAAGATGATAGAATAACATTCGTTGCTTACAAGTAACATAATAATCAAATTCAATGATACTATAAAAGGTTATCAGTAAACGACAAAAAATAAAAAATATTTACAAAATTCTTGACACCACCAACTCAGTATGATAAAATACATAAGCAGTCAAAATAACTGCACTTGATCCTTGAAAATTAAACAGAGTAAGATAAATAAAATTATTTATTAAAATAAACCAGCAATTCTTTTGAGCTACTTAAAGTAGCAAGATTAGTAATGAGCTACAAACTTTTAAATTGAGAGTTTGATCCTGGCTCAGGACGAACGCTGGCGGCGTGCCTAACACATGCAAGTCGAGCGATGAAACCCTTCGGGGTTGATTAGCGGCGGACGGGTGAGTAACACGTGGGTAACCTACCTCAAAGTGGGGGATAGCCTCCCGAAAGGGAGATTAATACCGCATAACAATTATTTTTCACATGAAAAGTAATTTAAAGGAGTAATCTGCTTTGAGATGGGCCCGCGGCGCATTAGCTAGTTGGTAAGGTAAAGGCTTACCAAGGCGACGATGCGTAGCCGACCTGAGAGGGTGATCGGCCACATTGGAACTGAGATACGGTCCAGACTCCTACGGGAGGCAGCAGTGGGGAATATTGCACAATGGGCGAAAGCCTGATGCAGCAACGCCGCGTGAGTGATGAAGGCCTTCGGGTTGTAAAACTCTGTCTTTGGGGACGATAATGACGGTACCCAAGGAGGAAGCCACGGCTAACTACGTGCCAGCAGCCGCGGTAATACGTAGGTGGCAAGCGTTGTCCGGATTTACTGGGCGTAAAGGATGCGTAGGCGGATATTTAAGTGAGATGTGAAAACCCCGGGCTTAACTTGGGGACTGCATTTCAAACTGGATATCTAGAGTGCAGGAGAGGAGAATGGAATTCCTAGTGTAGCGGTGAAATGCGTAGAGATTAGGAAGAACACCAGTGGCGAAGGCGATTCTCTGGACTGTAACTGACGCTGAGGCATGAAAGCGTGGGTAGCAAACAGGATTAGATACCCTGGTAGTCCACGCCGTAAACGATGAATACTAGGTGTAGGAGGTATCGACTCCTTCTGTGCCGCAGTTAACACAATAAGTATTCCGCCTGGGAAGTACGATCGCAAGATTAAAACTCAAAGGAATTGACGGGGGCCCGCACAAGCAGCGGAGCATGTGGTTTAATTCGAAGCAACGCGAAGAACCTTACCTGGACTTGACATCCCCTGAATTACTTGTAACTAAGGAAGCCCTTCGGGGCAGGGAGACAGGTGGTGCATGGTTGTCGTCAGCTCGTGTCGTGAGATGTTAGGTTAAGTCCTGCAACGAGCGCAACCCTTATTATTAGTTGCTACCATTAAGTTGAGCACTCTAGTAAGACTGCCGTGGTTAACGCGGAGGAAGGTGGGGATGACGTCAAATCATCATGCCCCTTATGTCCAGGGCTACACACGTGCTACAATGGGCAGTACAAAAAGATGCAAAATCGTGAGGTGGAGCTAAACTTTAAAACTGTCCTCAGTTCGGATTGTAGGCTGAAACTCGCCTACATGAAGCTGGAGTTGCTAGTAATCGCGAATCAGCATGTCGCGGTGAATACGTTCCCGGGCCTTGTACACACCGCCCGTCACACCATGAGAGCTGGCAACACCCGAAGTCCGTAGCACAACCGAAAGGAATGCGCGGCCGAAGGTGGGGTTAGTGATTGGGGTGAAGTCGTAACAAGGTAGCCGTAGGAGAACCTGCGGCTGGATCACCTCCTTTCTATGGAGTCGATATCTAGGAATTTTTTAATAAATTTTTAGATAAAACTGAACAATTATTGTTCAGCAATTGACTGGTTTATACTCTGTTTAATTTTGAGGGATTATAGGCAGTTGACAATTTAAAATTGATAACTGACAGTTTTAAGCGTCTTTAAGTTTTGTTGAAAAATTTGAAGGTATGATTAAGTATAGTCTCTAAAATTTGTTCTTTGAAAATTGCACAGTGATAATATAAAAAGTAAAGCTAAAGGTAAAAACTACTTATGTAAATATAAGTAATGAACTTTTGTAACTTTAAAGACTAAAACTAAAAAATTGATAGAAACGAGCAGATTAAGGAAAAGACTGAGTGAGGGTTTAAGTTTATTTGCGTAAATGAGGACCGTAGTGAATGATTTGACTTAGAGATGCAAAGTTTATAACAATTTTTGATTAAAAGGTCAAGCTACAAAGGGCGCATGGTGAATGCCTTGGCACCAGTAGCCGATGAAGGACGCGATAAGCTGCGATAAGCTTCGGGTAGGCGCAAATAGCCTGTGATCCGAAGATTTCCGAATGGGGCAACCCATAATGCTAACGCATTATACTATAAATTGAATACATAGGTTTATAGAGGTAAACCCGGGGAACTGAAACATCTAAGTACCCGGAGGAAGAGAAAGAAAAATCGATTTTCTAAGTAGCGGCGAGCGAAAGGGAAAGAGCCCAAACCAGGAACTTGTTCCTGGGGTTGAGGATAGACCATAAAAGAAGTAGGAATTAATTGAAGAGAGCTGGAAGGCTCCGCCATAGAAGGTAACAGCCCTGTAGGTGAAAATGAAAACTTCAAGGTCTAATCCAGAGTACCACGAGACACGTGAAACCTTGTGGGAAGCAGGGAGGACCACCTCCCAAGGCTAAATACTAACTGGTGACCGATAGTGAAGCAGTACCGTGAGGGAAAGGTGAAAAGAACCCCGGAAGGGGAGTGAAATAGAACCTGAAACCGTGTGTCCACAACCGATCAAAGTACTTTAACGTACGATGATGTGCTTTTTGTAGAACGAGCCAGCGAGTTACCATATGTAGCAAGGTTAAGTACTTAAGGTATGTAGCCGAAGGGAAACCGAGTCTGAATAGGGCGAAAAGTTGCATGTGGTAGACCCGAAACCGGGTGACCTATCCATGGACAGGATGAAGCGGAAGTAAAATTCCGTGGAGGTCCGAACCACATTGGTGTTGAAAAACCATGGGATGAGCTGTGGATAGCGGAGAAATTCCAATCGAACTCGGAGATAGCTGGTTCTCCTCGAAATAGCTTTAGGGCTAGCGTTGAGAATGAGTAATGGAGGTAGAGCACTGAATGGGCTAGGGGCTGACAACAGTTACTGAACCCTATCAAACTCCGAATGCCATATACTTGAATCTCAGCAGTCAGACTACGAATGATAAGATCCGTGGTCAAAAGGGAAACAGCCCAGATCATCAGCTAAGGTCCCAAAGTGTAAGTTAAGTGGTAAAGGATGTGGGATTTCTAAGACAACTAGGATGTTGGCTTAGAAGCAGCCACTCATTTAAAGAGTGCGTAATAGCTCACTAGTCGAGAGATCCTGCGCCGAAGATGTCCGGGGCTAAAACTTACCACCGAAGCTATGGATTGATGCGAAAGCATCAGTGGTAGAGGAGCTTCCTGTATGGGGTGAAGTCGTACCGAAAGGAGCGGTGGACTGTACAGGAGTGAGTATGCTGGCATAAGTAGCGAGAAATAAGTGAGAATCTTATTGGTCGAAAACCTAAGGTTTCCTGAGGAAGGCTCGTCCGCTCAGGGTTAGTCGGGGCCTAAGCCGAGGCCGAAAGGCGTAGGTGATGGATAATCGGTTGATATTCCGATACCGCGAGTTTGCGTTATTACAAATGGGATGACGCAGGAGGATAGGATGTGCACACTATTGGATGTGTGTCTAAGCATTTAGGTATGCTTGATAGGAAAATCCGTCAAGATTAGCTGAGGTGTGATGGGGAGCCCTTATGGGCGAAGTATCTGATTCCACGCTGCCAAGAAAAGTCTCTATGGAGTAAACTCGTGCCCGTACCGCAAACCGACACAGGTAGGTGAGGAGAGAATCCTAAGACCATCGGAAGAATTGTTGTCAAGGAACTCGGCAAATTGACTCCGTAACTTCGGGAGAAGGAGTGCCATCGAAAGGTGGTCGCAGAGAATAGGCCCAAGCAACTGTTTAGCAAAAACACAGGTCTCTGCTAAAGCGAAAGCTGATGTATAGGGGCTGACGCCTGCCCGGTGCTGGAAGGTTAAGGGGAATACTTAGTGGTATCACGAAGGTATGAACTTAAGCCCCAGTAAACGGCGGCCGTAACTATAACGGTCCTAAGGTAGCGAAATTCCTTGTCGGGTAAGTTCCGACCCGCACGAATGGCGTAATGACTTGGGCACTGTCTCGACAACAAATCCGGCGAAATTGTAGTGCAAGTGAAGATGCTTGCTACCCGCGATTGGACGGAAAGACCCCGTAGAGCTTTACTGTAGCTTAGCATTGAGTTTCGGTATTGTCTGTACAGGATAGGTGGGAGACTTGGAAGTAGGGGCGTTAGCCTCTATGGAGTCATCCTTGGGATACCACCCTGACAGTACTGGGATTCTAACCGGCGGCCATGAAACTGGTCACGGGACATTGTTAGGTGGGCAGTTTGACTGGGGCGGTCGCCTCCAAAAAAGTAACGGAGGCGCCCAAAGGTTCCCTCAGTGCGGTTGGAAATCGCGCGTAGAGTGCAAAG
>JAJXWJ010000015.1 GCA_021781655.1 Bacillota bacterium
TGGACAAGATGCTTTGCTTTAAAATATATTCATCTTCTAAATTGATAATTAGGTTATATAAACCGATTTTAGATAAATTAAAACTTACTTATCCACAGTATGTTGTTATGATTGCACTTTGGGAAAATGAGGAGATGTTTTTTAAAGATTTAAGCAGTAGAGTAATGATGAAGACGGGCACCTTAACACCAATTTTGCAAAAGTTAGAAGCTATGGGCAATATAAGAAGAGAGAAAGATAAAATAGATGAAAGAAATGTACATATCATATTGACCTATAAGGGCAAAAGCCTTGAAAAAGAAGCAAAAGATGTTTTAAGTGCCATAAATAAAAAAATTGGTATTACTAAAGAGCAGTATGCTGAATTTTTAAGTGAGACAAACTCTTTGTTTGATATTTTAAAAAATGTAGATAATAATTGAATTCAAAAGTTAACAAAGTAATTAGGAGTGATATTTAATGAAAAGAGTAGTAGTTACAGGTATTGGAATCATATCAGCCTTAGGCTCAGATAAGAATTCAACCTGGAAGGGGTTAATTGAAGGAAAATCAGGAATTAAAAATATAAGTGCCTTTGATACAACAGATTATACATGTAAGGTTGCAGGTGAAGTAAGAGATTTTATTCCTGAAAATTTCATATCAAAAAAAGAAATAAAAAAAATGGGAAGGTTCGCAATGTTCGCTATTGCTGCTTCTAAGATGGCATTAGAGGATGCAAAATTAGCAGTTAATGAAGAAAATGAAAATGAGATAGGGGTAGTTGTAAGCTCTGGCATTGGTGGAATTGAAATAATGGAGAAGGCTCATGAAACGCTAATGGAAAAAGGGGCAAGAAGAATTTCACCTTTTACAGTACCATCAATGATAGTTAATATGGCAGCAGGTAATATAGCAATTGAGATAGGCGCAAAGGGACCAAGCAAAAGCATAACTACTGCATGTGCTACTGGAACAAATTCTATAGGAGATGCCTATGATATGATAAGACTGGGAAAAGCAAAGGTAATTGTTGCAGGAGGAGCAGAGGCATCTATTACACCACTTTCAATTGCTTCCTTTTGTGCTGCAAAAACATTATCTACTGCTTATAATGATACACCAGAAATAGCATCCAGACCTTTCGATAAAAAAAGAGATGGTTTTGTTATGGGAGAAGGAGCAGGTGTTTTAATTTTAGAGGATTTAGATTATGCGTTAGCTAGAAATGCTAAAATTTATGCTGAAATAGTTGGTTATGGAGAAACCAATGATGCATATCATATTACAAGCCCAGCTCCAGGAGGGGAAGGAGCAGTAAGGGCCATGCAAATTGCTTTAAATGGTGCACATATAAGTGAAGATAAAATAAATTACATAAACGCCCATGGAACAGCCACAGCAGTTAATGATTTCACAGAAACCTTGGCTATAAAAAAAGTTTTTGGACAAGCTGCAAAAAATTTATATATAAGTTCAATAAAAGGAGCAATTGGACATTCTCTTGGTGCAGCAGGTGGTATTGAGGCTGCTGTAACTGCCCTTGCAATAAAGGAAGGCATTGTTCCACCAACTATTAATTATGAGAATAAAGATGAAGATTGTGATCTAAATTATGTCCCAAATAGCTTTGTAAAAGCAGATATAGAATATGCAATGTCAAATTCTTTTGGATTTGGAGGTCATAACAGCGTTTTGGTTTTTAAAAAATATTAGGCTCAAATTATAAATAAATTCATACAATAAATTATAGGGATTTTTTGGGGGTATATATGGAAAGGAAAAATGAAGAACTGGAAATGATACCGTTGGAAGATTATTATCGTATGAACTTAAAAAAAATATACGAAGATAGCTTAATGAAAACAAATAAAATAACCTTTGATGATTATATTGATGATATAGAAGAAATAAGTGATGATGAACTTAGGGTAAATGAAGGATACAATGATATTAAAAAAGGGCAGGCATATGGAAATATGTATTTAGAAAATGATTACCATGGATATAATATTCCATATCATGGATATAATAATGATTCAAACTATATGTATTATTTAAACTCGTATTATTATCCTATTTATCCTTACGATTCAAATTTGAACTATCTTCCTTTTTTTTATTATGATCCGTTTTAATAGTTAATAGTTAATAGTTAAGAGTTAAGGACTCTTAGTTATTAACTTTTTTTTATTAAAAGTTAATATAATAAAAAATTAAAATATGGGAAAAATAAATTTGGTGATTTAAATGACAGACAAAATTATAAAGGATAGTGATACTTTAGTTTTAGATTTTATAGCTAACATTTCCAAATTAGAACAAGAGCTCAAAAATTGTCCGGATATAATACGAAGAAAGGTCACTTTAAAGATTGGAAAGGAAGGCTATTTTTTTTATATTCAAGGGTTAGCTGATACAAATTTAATACAAAGAGACTTCATTAGTAATGTGTTAAATCTTGAAAGCTTAGATTTTACTATGCCTAAGTACTTGCAAGACAAAATACCTGTAGCAGGTATAAGTTTTCCAGTTTATATAAAAGATATTGTTTCGGAAATATTAAATGGGAAAACTATATTTATTGGAAATGATATTAACTATGCAATTGCCTGTGACTTAAAAAAATATAATAAAAGAGATATAACAGAACCGCAAACAGAAAAGGTGGTAAGAGGAGGTCATGATGGTTTTATTGAAGATATTGTTACAAACATAGCTATTTTAAGAACAAAAATCAAAAATTCAAATCTTAAATTTATAGAGTTTACAGTAGGTAAGGTTACAAATCAAAAACTTGTAGTGGCATACTTAGATAATATAGCAAATAAAAACATTCTTAAAATATTATGCAATAAAATAAGTAAGTTAAACTTTGATGGTTTTATAGGTTCTGGATATATAGAACATATAATTACGGATCATCCAATGTCACCATTTCCTCAGTATTTAGCTACAGAAAGAGCAGATAAAGCTACAGCGGCTTTACTAGAAGGAAAATTCGTAATTATTTTAGATGGAACGCCTGTTACCATAATAGCTCCAGTAAATATATTTTCTTTTTTTCAAGCTACGGACGATTATACCACAAGTTGGATATCTGGAAGTATAGTAAGGTTTGGCAGAATCTTTGCTTGCTTTATAGCTTTGTTTCTTCCTGGTATATATATTGCTTTATTAACCTTTCATTATTACATGATTCCCTTAACTTTATTAGTTCCTTTAGCAGAATCCAGAGCGAGAGTTCCTTTTACCCCTATAGTTGAAGGTTTAATTATGGAATTTGTAATAGAACTAATTAGAGAATCGGCAATAAGGCTACCTACATATATAGGAGCATCCATAGGTGTTGTTGGGGGTATAATAATAGGTCAGGCAGCAGTTCAAGCTGGAATCGTTAGTAATCTAATGGTAATAATAGTATCTGTAACAGCTATTGCTGCCTTTGCTATACCAAATTACGATATGTCATTAACTGTAAGAATTATTAGATTTGCAATAATGATCTTTGCAGCAATCTTTGGTATAGTCGGAATTATTGTGCCAATAGCATTTTTAATTTATCATGTAATTATTTTAGAATCTTTAGGAGAACCATATTTACAACCAATAGCACCATTAAAATTTAGAGATTTTAAGGATACTTTTTTTATTATGCCTATAAGGTTTTTAAAGAAAAGACCAGATATTGCAAAGCCTACAGATAATACAAGGGGAAAGAGTAATGAATAATAGAAAAAATCAAATTACCTCTAAGCAGTTAATGAGTTTTGTTATAGCTACACAACTTGGTACAGGTATGCTTTGGTATCCTAACAGTTTAGCTATGAAGGTAGGACATGATGGTTGGATTTCGGTAATTATTTTTGGTAGCATCATAACTTTTTTTATTGTATTCATGATATTGCTATTAAAAAGATATGAAAACCAAAATATATTTTCAATTAATAAAAACATATATGGGAAGGTTATTGGATTTTTTATTAATAACGGGATTATAGTATATTTATTTATATTAACTTGCATAAGTTTAAGGATATTTATAAATATAGTGAAATTAATAGCATTGCCACTTACTCCAGGTATTATAGTTACAATATTTACCTTTTTACCATCTTTGTACTTAGTGAGCTATGGACTAAAATTTATAGCAAGAGATACTATATTTGCATATTATGCTATTTTATTTTGTTTAATAATATTTTTTTTAGAAAGTAAAGATTTTCACTTTACTTTTTTACAGCCCATTGGTAAGTGTGGTGTTAATAAAATAATATCAACTACACCAGAAAGCTTGCATGCTTTTTTGGGGTATGAACTCATCGCTATAATATATCCAGAAATAACAAATAAAAATAAAGTTATGATATATTCCATTTGTGCAAATTTTGTAACTACAATAATGTACATAATAATAACTATTGTGTCAACAATAGTTCTAGGTGAAAATTTTCTAAAAAGTACATTATACCCTATTATAAACCTTTCAAGGTACTATGAAGCACCTATTTTTCAAAGAATAGATTTGTTTTTTCTTGCAACTTGGTTTTTTATTATGGCTATGGATTCTAGGGCCTATTTCTTTGCAGCATACTATAGCATAAATAAGGTTTATGATTTAAAAATGAGTAAAATATTTCTTTTTTGTTTTTGGGTAGTTGTAATAGCTGCAACAAGATTTCCTAATAGCGATTTTAAAATGCATTATTGTGAAAGTATAATGGAAGTATTAGGGGCTATAGTAACGATTAATATGTTACTTTGTTATATTTTATCCTTCATTAGAAAGAAAGGAATAAGAACAAATGATAAAGTATTTTAATAAAAAATTTAAAATAATTATTATATTGATTTTTTTTATATTTATACTTTGCGGCTGCTGGGATGAAAAAATATTTGAAAAAACAGGATTTATTACTATTATGGCTATTGATTATTTAGATGGAACCTTGAAGGTAACATATGGCATACCAGTTACAGAACCTGAAACTATAGAAAAAGCTGAAATTATAGAAACTAAAGCATCACTTTTAAGAGAAGCAAGAGAAAAGGTTAGAATGAAAGCATCTAAAAATTATGAAGGTGGAACCTTGCAAGTAATATTAATATCAAGAGAAATTGCTGAAAGAGGTATTATTTCTTTAGTTAATGATGTGTTTGAAAGGGATACAAGTAATCCCGCACTAGCATGGGAAGTAATTGTAGATGGTAATGCAGATGACTGGTTAAAAAAGATGGAAAACTTGCCGGATAAACCAAGAACGTCAATATATTTAGAAAGTCTGCTTGAAAGAAATGAAAAAGCGGGATACATACCTAAAACTAAAATTTATAGTTATGACATTATTAACTATGCAAAAGGAATTGATAATGTAGCTCCGTTGATAAAAGTAAGAGATAAACATATAGAAGTTAAAGGAACTGCTCTATTTTCCAATGGAAAAATGGTTGGAAATATAGATGCTAAAAGTACTGGACTTCTTTTAGCTATGGAAGGAAAACTAAAGGATAAAAATTATGAATATATTTCACAAGGTATGCCTAATGATCCAGGAGGACCAAAAGGAGGTATTGCAAATTTAATTTCTGAAAAGAATAGAGAAATTGATGTGAAAATAATAGATAATAAACCAGTAGTTAATATTAAGCTTGATTTATTTGGTTCAATTGAAGAATATAGGACAGATGACTTAAACAATAATGTTACATTAGAAAATATAAGTAACAGCGTGAAAATTCAGCTTGAAAAAGATTGCTTAAGTCTAATAAAATATATGCAAAGTGTAGGAAGCGATCCAATAGGGATTGGTGATATTGTAAGAGCAAAATATAATAAATACTTTAATTCAAAAGATTGGCATGAAATGTATAAAAGTGCAAAAATAAATGTTCAGGTAAAATATTTTATTAATCATTATGGAACTATTTCTTAATATAATAATAAGAAAAGAAAAATTTAACTAAAGGATTATCTTTTCTTATTATTAAGTTGAATGGTAGAAAAATGTATTATTTATACATAAAGTAACTTATAGCATTAGTTTTATCGGTTGAAAAATTTATATTTCTTAGATGAAATAGTTTACCATACTCTAAAACTTGGTTATCGCAAACGTAAGCGTAATCATGCTTTCCTGATTTTTCCCATCCCATAAAAATATAAGTGTGAGCAGGTCGTACTTTATCTATCTCAAGTGTTGTAAAGCAAATATCTCCAGGAAGTAAATTTGATAAATCTGTGCTCTTTTTAAAGCCTTTTGATTGTAGTTTAAGAGTTAAATCGTCAGTAGTTGCTGTGGAAGCTGGTATGCTTACGCCAGTTTTCCTTAATGCTTCACTTGCAAAATATACGCAGGAATTGCGAAGGGTTCCATTATGCAATTTTTTTGCAATACTTGCTATATATGTTCTGTTTTTTTCGTTGTTTAAAAGTTCAAATAACCGCTTTTCAAATACAGATTGAGTTCTAGTGGATACTTGAACTTTTTTAACATTATTACAGGCACTATTGTTCTTGGTATTATTTGATTTAGTAATTTTATGAGTTGTTTTAGTAGTTGCTTTAATGGTTTCTGTACTATTTGAAAAAGAAAACATTAACGCTGATAATATTATGCCAAAGATGGCAAACATTAAAAATAATTTTCTCATTGAAATCACCTCATTTTGGGAAAAATAATACATACATAAAGACATTATACATGTATTATAACATAAATGTAAATGATTTCAAAAAATATTTGCTTATTTATTATATAGAACAAATATTTTATAATAAAGGATTTCAAAGGGTAAATGTCGAATTTTAGTATAAATATACATTAAAATTGGAGGGTAGCCTTTATGGATAGGACTGCAGAAATATTTAAAATGGAATTAGAGCTTGCAAAGGTTAGTAATAGATTAAAACTTGCAACTCATGCAGCAAATATTGGTATATGGGAAGTAGATATTGAATCTGGACTATTAGAATGCAATGAGGTTATGTTTAAGCTTTATGGCGTTGAAAACAATGAGACTTTAAAATATTACAAGAGTTGGATGGAACTAATTCATCCTGTAGATAGAAAGAAGTTTTTGGATAATTTTATGCTGGCTTTTGAAGGCAAAAAGCCTTTAAAATTAGAGTTTCGTACAATATGGAAGGATGGAACTATTCATTTTATCAAATCCGAATCGGTAATTGTTAGAAATTCAGAAGGAAAAGTTATGAAACTAATTGGAACAAATTTAGATATAACTAATGAAATGCAATACGAATTAGAACTTTTAAAGGCAAAAGAGCAAGCTGAAATTGCAAATGGACTAAAGAGTCAGTTTCTTGCTAATATGTCGCATGAAATAAGAACACCAATGAATGGTATTATAGGTTTTTTAGATTTATTACAGTTTACAAAGCTAACGTATGAACAAGTTGAGTATGTTAAGGAAGCTAAGATAGCTTCTACAATGCTATTACATCTAATAAATGACATTTTAGATTTTTCTAAAATTGAAGCAGGCAAAATAATTATGGAAGACGATGCTTTTAATCTTAGAAAGACAGTTGATGATGTAGTTTCAATGCTTTATCCTAGAGCTAAAGAAAAAAACATTGATATTTTTGTAAATATTAATGAAAATGTCCCGGATAGCTTATCAGGAGATGCAATAAGATTGAAACAAGTTTTAAATAACTTAATAGTAAATGCAATAAAATTCACCCATAAAGGAAAAATAGACATTATTGTTTCGCTCAATAAAATTAAGAATGGATTAGTATCTGTAGGATTTATAATAAAAGATACAGGAATAGGAA
The DNA here is from genome assembly GCA_021781655.1 of Bacillota bacterium. Lineage (GTDB taxonomy): Bacteria > Bacillota > Clostridia > Clostridiales > Clostridiaceae > JAJXWJ01. The sequence goes on from JAJXWJ010000015.1 coordinate 7,778, forward strand.
TAAGTGAAGAAAATCAAAAAAAGTTATTTATGCCTTTTGTACAAGCAGATACTTCCACAACTAAAAGTTTTGGAGGAACAGGGCTTGGACTTATTATATCTAAGAAAATTGTAAATTTGATGGGAGGTGATATTGAACTTGAAAGCGAATTTCTAAAGGGTTCTACCTTTAAGTTTTCTGTTATATTAAAAATCACTGGAAATTTGAAAAAAAGCAAGGATGAAAATGAGATGGAGGAGGATTATGGAATTATTGATAATAAACCTAATATATTGTTAGTAGAAGATAATGAAACAAATCGTATGATCCTAATTAAAATGCTTAAACATAAAAATTATTGTTGTGACGTAGCGTCAGATGGAATGGAAGCTATACAAGCTGTACAAAAAAAAGATTATGATATTATTTTTATGGATTGCCAAATGCCTAAATTAAATGGATATGAGGCAACTAAAAAAATAAGAGAATTACAAGGTAATAATAAGCATTCTACTATTATTGCAATGACAGCTGCTGCGATGGCAGGGGATAAGGAAAGATGCATTGAAGCAGGTATGGATGAATATATAAGTAAACCTATAAATTTTAATGAAGTTTATAGATTAATTGAAGAAAATATATAATTTACACAGGAGAGATAGCTTTAGGAATGTTTTAAATGATGAACATTATGGTATAATGTGGTATAATCTTTTTCGTAGAATTAGCTAAAATACAAAAAAGATTAGGCTAATTTTGAGTTAAGAAGTTCAAAGGGGGATTTTATATGTCAGAAAGCAAGGTTATTTTTCACATCGATGAGCTTGATAAATGGGATTTATTATTGAAGGATGTAAGCATTTTGTTAGATGCTATGAAGTCTAATGATTTCAAAATTGAGGTTTTAGCTAATTCAGAAGCTGTAAAGTTTTATGATAAAAACAGCATTATGGAAATGGATAAAAATTTCATGTGTAATTTAAGTAATAAAGGGGTATGTTTTGTTGCTTGTAATACGTCATTAAACAGTTATAGCATGAATCAAAATGATATCGTTGATTTTGTTAATTTAGTACCTAAAGGTACAATGGAACTAATAAATAAACAAAGTGACGGATTCATTTACTTAAAGGCATGGTAAAGTGAAATAAAAGGCAGCCTTGAATAGAACTTTTACTATTTAGGGCTGCCAATAGTTTATGTTGATTTTTAGCTTCTGTAAGAACCATTTATTTTAACGTAATCATATGTTAAATCACAGCCCCAGGCAGTTGCACAGCATTCGCCGTCGTTTAAATCTATAGCTATAGTAATTTTATCTTCATCGAGAATCTGTTTAGCTAAAATTTCATCAAATTCTAGGTGCCCACCGTTTTTACAAATTTGAATACTGCCAATTTGATTACTAAAAAAAACATCAACACCATCAACTCTAAAGTTTCCGCCGCCATAGCCTAAAGCACAAAGTATTCTTCCCCAATTTGCATCGGCACCAAAAAATGCAGCCTTTACTAAGCTAGAAGTTATTACTGATTTAGCACAAAGCTTTGCATCTTTTACGGAACAAGCATTATAAACTTTAACTTCTAAAAGTTTCGTTGCGCCTTCTCCATCCTTGGCAATCATTTTTGAAAGTTCAGTGTTTACTTGGTGAAGAGCCTTTTTAAATACAAAATAATTAATATCCTCTGAGTCGATTAAAATATTTTCAGAAGCGCCATTAGCCAGTACTATTACCATATCATTAGTGCTAGTATCACCATCAACTGAAATCATGTTATATGAATCTTCTACGCTTTCTTTTAAAGCTTTATTTAACATACTTTTAGTAATATTGGCATCTGTAGCTATAAAGCTTAACATTGTTGCCATGTTAGGATGAATCATACCAGAGCCTTTTGCCATGCCGCTTATGTGAGCTACCTTATCGCCTAGGTGGAATTCAACTGTGTAAATTTTTTCACAAGTATCAGTAGTCATAATCGCTCTAGCTGCATCAATTCCACCAGTTTTTGAAAGGTTCTTGGAGGCTTCTTCGATACCAGAAACAATTTTTTCAATTGGTAGAGGGACACCGATAACACCTGTTGATGCCACCATTACTTCATTTGGAGCTATATTTAAAGCTGAAGCTGTCTTTTTTGACATTAAAACAGCTTTTTCATATCCATCATCGCCAGTACAAGCATTTGCATTTCCGCTATTTGCTACTATAGCTTGAATATTATCGCCTTCGATATTTTTCATATTTAATAAAACAGGAGCGGCTTTTACTTTGTTAGTAGTAAAGGCTGCTGCAGCAACGGCTTTTTTTTCACTATAGATTATACACAAATCTTTATTTCCGTTATTTTTTAATCCACATGCTACTCCAGTTGCTTTAAAACCAGATACATCTGTTATGGTTTTGTTTTCTAGTACCTTAATTAAATCCATAATATACCTTCTTTCATTAAGTTTATAGGTCATGGGAACATAGGTAATGTATTGATTGCCAAAGTTTCTTCTAGGCCAAATAATATGTTCATATTTTGAACAGCTTGACTAGCAGCACCCTTCATAAGGTTATCTATGGCACTAACTACAATTACCCTGTTTGTTCTTTTATCAACTCTAACAGAGATATCGCAAAAATTAGAACCTTTAACCCATCTTGTCTCAGGGATAGAATCTATTACTCTAACAAAATATTCATTTTTATAAAAATTATTATAGATATCTAAAAGTTCTTCAGTTTCCATTGAAGAGTTTAGTTTTCCATAACAAACACTTAAAATACCTCTATTCATAGGTACTAAATGAGGAGTAAAGGTTAAAGTTATGTCCTCACCTGCTAGTAAAGAAAGATTTTGCTCTATTTCTGGAGTATGTCTATGAGTAGTAACACCATAGGCTTTTATGGAATCATTACATTCTACAAATAGATTTGCAGTGGAGGCGTTTCTTCCAGCACCAGAAACTCCAGATTTTGCATCGATAATAATGGAAGTATTATCGATTAAATTATTTTTAACTAAAGGTGCTAAAGCAAGGGTACTTGCTGTTGGATAACAACCGGGGTTAGCAACTATTGTCTTTCCTTTGATTTCTTCTCTATTTATTTCAGGAAGTCCATAAACTGCATCCTTTAGAGCTTCAGTATAATTATGGTCATACTTGTACCATTCCTTATAAAGTTCTTTAGTTTTTAAACGAAAATCAGAACCTATATCTATTACTTTCACATTGTTTGAAACAGCAGCTTTAGCAAAATCAATAGCCTTTCCTGAAGGCAGTGCGGTAAAAAGAACATCTATGTTTTTTATATTAAGAATAGCTTCTTTATCGCTAATACATTTGTCGTTTATAAGTTTTTTATAATTACCGTATAAACTATTATAAGCTTCTCCTGCATAACTATGCGAGCATAAAAAGCTGATTTCAACTTCTGGATGATTTAACAATATTCCAGCAAGTACTTCACCAGCATATCCTGTTGAACCGATTATTCCGGCATGTATCATAATATCACTCCAATCATCTTGACTTCATAGAAAATTATACATAATATATATATAGGATTCAATATTTTTTTACAAAATAATTGAATTTTTATTTTTGAAAATGTATAATTATACATGTATATTTAAAGGTGGTGCATAGTATGAAATTAGAAACAGCAGCAGAAGATTTGGAGCCTTTGCCTAAATACAAAAATAAAACTTTTGTAATTAAGTATGGCGGAAGTATTATGAAGAGTCAGAAGGCAATTAAGGAATTCATCGAAGACGTAAAAAGACTCAAAAACGAAGGTGTAAACATAATTATAGTACATGGCGGTGGGCCTATGATTTCATCTTGGTTAGATAAAATAGGTATAGAAACCGAGTTTATTCATGGACTTAGGGTCACGGATGAAAAAGTTATGAATGTTGTTCAAATGGTACTTTCAGGAATGGTAAATAAAGAATTATCTTTAAATTTAAGCATTAATGGAATTAGTGCAATTGGACTTAGTGGTGTTGATGGCAATTTGATAAAGGCACAAAAAAAGTATATTTATAAAAATGGTAAAAAATTGGATATTGGATTTGTCGGAGAAGTTTCTGACGTAAATGATAAAATGCTAACGGATTTTCTTAAAAATAATCAAGTTCCTGTTATTTCCCCAATAGGATATGATGATAATGGGAATATTTATAATATAAATGCAGATTATGCCGCATCGTATATCAGTTCTAAAATAGATGCAGATAAGTTAATAATACTCACGGATGTAGATGGGGTTTATAGAGACATAAATGACAAAGACAGTCTTATTCCAAGCTTAACCTTAGGAATGATAGAAAAGTATATTGATGACGGAACAATTAGAGGCGGCATGATTCCTAAAATGGAATGTTGTATAGATGCCATTAGAAAAGGCACAAAAATGGTTCATTTAGTTGATGGAAGAAAAGAGCATTGTTTAATAAATGACTTAATAAACAATAATGGAACTAGTATTATCGGAGAAGAGGAAGTGGAATTGGAATGTCAAAAAGCTATGTAATGAATACATACGGTAGGTATGATGTAAGCTTTGAAAAGGGCAAGGGAGCAAAAATTTATGACACAGAAGGAAATGAATATATTGATTTTGTTTCAGGAGTTGCAGTTAACTGTCTAGGACATGCAAATCCAGTTATAACAAATGCAATTACTGAGCAGTCACAAAAATTAATGCATATTTCTAATTATTATTGGAATGAAAACGCAAAGGAACTTGCTAAAATACTTTGTGAAAACAGTAATCATGAAAAAGTGTTTTTTTGCAATAGCGGAGCGGAAGCTATCGAAACTGCTTTAAAACTTGCAAGAAAATATGGTTCATTAAGTAAAACTCCTGATAAAAATGAAATAATATATATGGAAAATTCCTTTCACGGAAGAACAATGGGGGCGCTTTCGGTTACAGGTCAAGCAAAATATCAAGAGAGCTTTAAACCTTTAATTGGAAATGTTAAAAGCGTAAAATTTAACGACCTTGATGAAATAGAAACTGCAGTTTCTGAAAAAACTTGTGCAATTATTGTTGAACCAATTCAAGGTGAAGGCGGAATAATTAAAGCACAAGTAGATTTCTTAAAAAAATTAAGAGAGCTTTGTGATAAGTTTGATGCAGTTTTGATTTTTGATGAGGTACAATGTGGTATTGGAAGGACAGGTTCACTATTTGCATACAAGAAATTTGGGGTAGTTCCAGACGTAATTTGTATGGCAAAAGCATTAGGAGGCGGTTTCCCAATCGGTGCTGCTATGGCAAATAAAAAAGTGGCTGAAGCTTTTGTACCAGGTGACCATGGAAATACTTATGGTGGCAATCCTCTTGCAGCAGCTGTATCTTTAGCAATAATGAAAGAGCTTATTAATGGAGGAGTTATATCTAAAGTAGATGAAAAAGCAAAATATATTGTTGACAGACTTGAGGAAATGAAAGAAAAGTATAGTCAAATTACTGAAATAAGAGGAATGGGACTTTTAATAGGAATTTGTTTGGACACGGATATTAAAGCTTTTACAAAAAAATGCTTTGATAAAAGGCTTTTAGTAATTACCGCTGGATCAAATGTTGTAAGACTATTACCACCTTTAAATGTTACGGAAGAAGAAATGAAGGCAGCCCTTGATACGTTAGAAGAAGTATTTAAAGAAATAAACTAGTTTTTACCAATATATAAAATAAAAGGGTATAGCTATTAGCATATTATTTTATGCTAATGGCTATACCCTTTTATTTGTGGGATAAAGCTTACAGTCGTCACAGCTTTAAATTTATATTCATAATATGAATAAGGAGGGGATGGGGCATTGGAAAGTTTATGTGTATGCAACACTTCAGAGGATAGCATTTCAATAATTGATCTTATTAATTTTAAAGAAAAATCTAGAATTTCACTAAAAGCAATAGAAAGAGTAGGACCACATGGTATTTGTAAATACAATAGTGAGATAATAACGGCAAATAATTTTAGTAATTCAATTTCAAAAGTTAATATTCATGATGACTATATTGTTAGTGAGCATTTTATAGGAATGAATTGTAATGATGTAAAGATATTTGAGGATAAGGCGTTTATAATTTGTGGCGATTGCAACAATATAATTTGCTTTGATTTAATTGAAAATAAGGTTATATATGAACTTCCTTGTGGCGATTTTCCTCATAGTATTGCAATGTATAACCAAAAGATTGTTACTGCGGATATGAATAGCGATAGCATAACTGTTTACGATTCACTTATTAAGAATGGATTTTCAAAACGAGTGGGAGCGTTTCCTACAAAAGCTGTATTTAATGAGGATGGTAAAAATATTATTGTTTGTGAAAGCAACATTGGTAGTGACAAAAATGGAACTATTAGTGTACATGATACTGATAACTTAAATTTACTATATAAGCTTGAAGTAGGTAATTGCCCTGTTGATTTATGTGTAAACAATAATATTTGCTTTGTGTCAAATTACTGTGAAGGAACTTTAAGTATATTAGATTTAAAAGCTTTAAAAGAAATAAATAAAATTTATATTGGAGGTATGCCAAGAGGTGTAATAAAAAAAGACTTAAACTTATACGTGGGAGATAGTTATAAAAATAGAGTATGTAAGGTAAGTTTAGATAGTATGGAAATTGAAAATGTTGCAGTAGGAAAAGAACCTACCGCATTATTATTTATCTAATCTTCAATCAAAATATTAATTATTTTTGTATATAGCTCAGATGAGTGATTTTTCCATTTTGAACATAGTTCTCGTGCCTGATTGTTGGAAACTACATTCAATTTTAAGTCGATAAGTGTTATATCGTTTTCCGTTGCTTTAAGGTTAACAGTAAAACTATTATTGTTTGCTATAGTGTAATCAGCAGATAGACTAATTTCATTTTTAATAATATTTATATTCTTTTTAACAAAGTCGTCTACTAAGTTTTTTTTCATATCAGATAATCTGTTTGAAAACATATTTAAAACCTTGTCCCCATTTAAAGTAACTACAAGTCTTGATTTATCATTAATTTCATTTTGCTCAATGAAATTTGCAGAAATCAGTTCTGAAATATACTGTTGTAGGGTAAAATAGTTTAATAAATTATTTTCAAGAACTATTTCTGTTAGCTGATTTTTAGTAAGGGGCAAATCTATTTGCTTTAATATATATAATAAAAGAAGTTTGTTTTCGGCAAGTTCCAGTGTATCATCAAACATCTTTTTAGTACCTCCTTGTATTCAATTATAATTAGTATTATATCATAATAGCTTTAGCATTTGAAAGTAAATTTAATTGTAAAAAACGATTATGCAATTTCAAATAATATAGCTCTAATTATAATAATTTGAAAAATATGCGGAAGTAAAATATTAAATTATTAAATTTTCTCCGATACTTTTTTAACAATTGACATTTTTATTGTTTCTTTAGTAAAATAAGACATGTTACGTTTTGTATAGCTATATAAAGTTATGTTTATTTTTGTAATGTAATGTCTAAATATAAAAAAGGGGGCAATAATTTTGAATGGATTAAATACTGGTGATATTTCTTTTGTGATTTTTGCAGCAGCGCTTGTAATGTTTATGATACCAGGACTTGCATTATTTTATGGTGGATTAGTAAAAAGCAAGAATGTACTTAGTACAACCTTACATAGTTATGCCGCATTGATTGTTATTTCAATTCAATGGGTAGTAATAGGATATACTTTAGTGTTCGGACAAGACATAAGCGGATTTATTGGTAATTTACATTTAGCATTTCTAAATAATATGAACTTTTTTGCTGCAAATAAAGACTATGCAAATTCAATTCCACAGCTTTTGTTTGTAGCTTTTCAAATGATGTTTGCAGTAATTACAATTGCAGTTGTTTCAGGTTCTTTTGCAGAAAGAATGAGATTTTCAGCATTTATTGTTTTTGCACTGTTATGGAGTACCTTAGTTTATGACCCAATAGCTCATTGGGTTTGGAACAGTTCAGGTTGGCTACACAAATTAGGAGTACTTGATTTTGCTGGCGGTAATGTTGTAGAAATAAATTCGGGAATTTCTGGACTGATTACAGCGTTAATATTAGGCAGAAGAAAAAGGACAACTCCAGAGCCACATCATATTCCTATGGCTATACTTGGAGGAGGAATACTTTGGTTTGGTTGGTTTGGATTTAATGCTGGTAGTGCTTTTCATGCAAATGGAGTAGCGGTAGTTGCTTTTATGACTACAAATCTTGCAGCAGCAGCAGGTGCTGTATCCTGGATGGCTATAGAATGGTTTAGGAATAAAAAACCTACCGCTCTTGGTGCTGTTACGGGTGCCATTGCAGGTCTCGTTGGAATTACTCAGGGTGCAGGCTATGTTACACCAGCAGCATCTATACTAATAGGTTTTGTTGCAGGAGTTGCAAGCTATATTGCAATTAGCTTTATAAAAGAAAAATTTAAATATGATGATGCACTTGATGCTTTTGGATGTCACGGAATAGCTGGCATATGGGGGGCAATAGCAACAGGTATATTTGCAACAACCTTAGTTAATAAAGGTGGAAGTAATGGACTAATTTATGGTAATCCGAAACTGTTAGCAGTTCATATTATTGCAGCTTTAAGTTGTGCAGCTTATGCAGCAATAATGACTTTTATTATATTAAAGGTAATGGGATTATTTATGAAATTGAGAACAGATAAAATAGAAGAAGATGAGGGACTAGACGTTTCATTACACGGTGAGGAAGCTTATAATGGGTTAAGAATTTAAAAAATACGCAGGCTAATTTAATATTAGTTTGCGTATTTTTTTTTTTGCTACGAATATAATTTTATTAAAATGGCTAAATGGAGGTTTATGGATGCATGTAATTATCATAAATAGGTTGACAATTATTAAAGTGTTAATTGCTCTTTTTTTTATAATTTTTATTTTTGGTGGGATAACGATATATGAGAATAGAGATTTGAAAAGTTCAAATAATATACCTAGAAAACTGCCGATTTATTGTGTTGGGACTGATGAAAAGAAAGTTGCTATAACCTTTGACACAAGTTGGGGACAAGACCATACTAAAGAAATTTTAAATATTTTAAAACAAAATCAAATTAAAGCTACCTTTTTTGTTGTTGGAAGATGGGCAGAAGAATATCCAAACAAGGTAAAAGAAATTGCAGCAAATGGGCACGAGATAGGTAATCATTCTGACAAGCATTCTGACTTTACTAAATTATCAAAAAACGATATTACAAATGACATAGCTATATCTGATGCTAAAATAGCAGCACTAACTGGTGCAAGGCCTGTTATTTTTAGATTTCCAGAAGGAAACTACAATGATTTAAGTGTTGATGCTGTTATTAGGACAGGACATACACCGATTCAATGGGATGTAGACAGCATAGATTGGAAAAATCAAGGCTATGATATAGAATACAATCGTGTAATAAATAAGGTTAAGCCTGGCTCTATAATATTATTTCATAATACGGGAGCCTACACCACAAGGACATTACCAAAAATCATAGAAAAATTAAAAAAAGATGGATATTCATTTGTAAAGATAACTGAATTAATTTATAATAATAACTATACAATAGACAATTATGGAAAACAAATGAAAAATTAGATATTGTAATTTAAAGCAAAGTTGTATTATAATGGAAGTATGCTTGAAATAATAAAATTCAACGAATTACTGTTGGCATTATTTATATGTTTAAATGTTTTATAAAGTAAGGAATTATTTATGTAATATAATGGTAATAATTTTCTATGATTTGAATATTTATTATTGTAAGTAAATAAAAAAACTAATGGAAAGAGGGATTCGATGGACAATTTAATGTTGAATAATAAGCTGTATCTGGAAGGGAAGATTTCTTCGAAGCTTGAATTTAGCCATGAAATGTATGGAGAAGGGTTTTACACCTTTAACATGTTTGTACAAAGATTAAGTGATACAAAGGATAAACTTTATGTCACTGTATCTGAAAGACTCATAACCGGAATCGATTTAAGTGAAGGTAATGATATTATTGTTGAAGGTCAGTTAAGATCTTATAATAAATTTGTAGATGGTGGAAATAGGCTTATACTAACAGTGTTTGCAAGAAATATTGAACCTTGCATAGAAAAAAGCAAAAATCCAAATCAAATCTATCTAGACGGTTTTATTTGTAAAAAACCTGTTTATAGAACTACACCCTTTGGTAGGGAGATAGCAGATATGCTTTTAGCTGTAAATAGAGCATACAACAAGTCTGACTACATACCTACAATTGCATGGGGTAGAAATTCAAGGTTTTGTGAAACACTAAATGTAGGAGACAATATTAAAATTTGGGGAAGACTTCAAAGTAGGGAATATCAAAAAAAGATATCTGAAAATGAAGTGGTAAAAAAAATAGCTTATGAAGTTTCAATTTCGAAAATGGAAAAGGTTAACAAAGATTCGGAAAATGACGTTGTGAACGTGGATGAAAATTTTGATGAGGAAGACTACAAGATGAGTTCAATTAATAAGGATGCAATATAAAAATAAGAGAATGTTGTAAAAAGATTTGCAACATTCTCTTGAAACCATAATTGTCAGTTACTTTCTAAGGTCATCCATTAATTTTGTTTTGTCCTTAGTTTGGTTGTCAACTTGTTTTATTATTTTAGCTGGAGTTCCTGCAACTACAACATTTTCAGGTACATCTTCAACAACAACAGAGCCTGCTGCTACAACAGAACCTTTGCCGATTTTTACACCTTCTAAAATAACAGCATTAGCTCCAACTAAAACATCATCTCCTATTTCGCTAGGTGATTTGCTAGGTGGCTCTAGTACACCGGCAAGCACTGCTCCAGCACCTAGATGAACTCTTTTACCTATTTTACCTCTTGCACCTACAACAGCATTCATATCTATCATTGAGCCTTCACCAATTTCTGCTCCGATATTAATAACTGCTCCCATCATAATTACAGCATTTTTATCTATGCTTACTTTATCTCTGATTATTGCACCAGGCTCGATTCTTGCATCTATAGATGTTATATCCATTAAAGGTATAGCGGAATTTCTTCTGTCTTGCTCTAGTCTAAACTTGTTTATTTTGTCCTTGTTTTTAATAATTAAATCTGACACACTTGAACTTTCACCAAAGACTACATAAAAATTGTTTGAACCATATATTTCAATTCCATCTTCAAATATATTCGATAAATCTCCATCTACATAAACTTTTACAGGTGTAGATTTTTTTGCTTCTTTTATGTATCTTGCAATTTCATATGGATCTGTTAAATCGTAACTCATTTTTTTCCTCCTCGCATTAAAAAAAACTAAAAAATACTCTGAATTTAATTATAATAAATAATTAACTTAATGAAAAGAAAAAAATAAAAAATGTGATATAATTAGAAACTAAAGAGATAAATTGATTGGAGATAGTGGAATGGAAAATAAAGTATCACAAAGAGTTAAGAACATTGAAATTTCTGGAATAAGAAAATTTTACAATAAAGTTGTTAAGGTTGATGGAGCTATTTCATTAACAATAGGCCAGCCGGATTTTCCGGTACCTGACAAAATTAAAAAAGCTATGATTGATGCAATAAATGAAAATAAAACAGGATATACTTCTAATGCAGGAATTTTAGAATTAAGACAGGAAATAAGTGATAATTTAAAAAAGGACAACATACATTTTGATGCAGATGAAATTTGTATTACAGTAGGTGGAAGTGAAGGTATTATGTCTGTATTCTCAGCAGTACTAAATCCGATGGATAAAGTTTTAATTCCTACGCCGGCATATCCTGCTTATGAAAATTGTGTAAGAATTGCTGGTGGAGAGACAATTGAGTATGAGCTTAATAATAGTGATTTTTCAATAAATATTGACGGTTTAAAGGATTTAATAAAATTACATAAACCAAAAGCAATTGTACTTTCCTTTCCATGTAATCCTACAGGTGCAGTTTTGAGTAGAGAAGCTAGGGATGGGCTTTGTGAAATACTAAAAAATGAAGATATAATTATAATAACAGATGAGATGTATAGTGCCTTAACCTACACAAAGGAATATTACTCTGTAGCACAATTTGAAGAACTTAAAAATAAAATTATTTTAATTAATGGTTTTTCAAAAATTTTTTCCATGACAGGTCTTAGAATTGGTTATGTATGTGCACCTAGGTGTTTTATGGATCATATTATGAAGGTTCACCAGTATTCCGTTTCTAGTGCACCATCTGTTGTTCAATATGGTGCACTAATTGGACTTAGAAGCTGTATTGATGAAGCTAAAGAAATGAGAGACCAATTCAAAATAAGAAGAGATTTTTTATATGAGGGGTTAATAAAGTTAGGTTTTGATGTTAAGTTGCCAGACGGAGCCTTTTATATGTTTCCTTCCATTAAGAAATTTAATATGGATAGCGAAAAGTTTTGTGAAAAGCTTCTTGAAAATGCAAAGGTAGCAGTAGTTCCAGGCTCTGCTTTTGGCATTGGTGGGGAAGGATATTTTAGGGCATCTTATGCCTGTAGCATTGAACAATTGAAGGAAGCTTTAAAAAGAATTGAATTGGAAATCAAAAAATGGTAATAGTATTTTAGCATAAATAAACATGGTATTTTATGTTGATTATTTGATCAAAAAATTAATAAAAAAATAATAAAAAAATAATAAGAAATTAATAAAAATAAGTGATTGAAAAATCACTTATTTTTTTGATATAAAACAGGAAAAGTAATTAACGTATATGGTAATATATTACATTAATATTCATAAAAATTCAATTATAAAAAATATTTATCAAAAAAATATTATAATCATAAATGGATTAATATTTATCTTTTAAATAAATTATCATTTTATCAACAATGTAAATAAAATGCTGGTGTTATATAGTAAATTATGAATAAAACTGCTTAAATATTGACAATGTGATAAAAGCGTGGTATGATTTTTTTCGACATATCTTAAATTGAATTATACAAATAAAAAAATGAAATTTAATATATAAATACAAAATACAAATTTATTGGAGGAGACAACAAAAATGCTAAACTACATTTTAAAAAGACTGCTTTCGAGCATTATTACATTGTTTGCAGTTATAACCATAACATTTTTCTTGGTTCATGCTATTCCCGGGGGACCATTTACAGGTGACAAAGCTTTATCGCCTGCCATACAGCATAATCTTGAAGTTAAATATGGTTTGGACAAACCGTTAGGTCAGCAGTATGTTATTTACTTAGAAAATTTATTACATGGTGATTTAGGACAATCTACTAGTTCAGAAGGAAGAAGTGTAAATCAAATAATTCACGATTGTTTCCCTGCTTCTGCTAAGGTTGGATTATGTGCACTTTTATATGCCATCATTTTAGGAATGATAATGGGAATAATAGCTGCTTTAAAGCACGGAAAGTTTTTGGATAATTTTTGTTTGGTACTATCTACTTTTGGAGTTACGATTCCAAGTATGATTTTAGCACCGATTTTAGTATATATATTTGCAGTTAATCTGAATCTTCTTCCAGCAGTTGGACTAGATGGAGGGATATCAAATTACATTTTACCAGCTATTTCCTTAGGTTCTTTATCTATGGCATTTATAACAAGATTAATTCGTTCAAGCCTTCTTGAAGTTTTAAAACAAGACTATGTAAAAGTTGCAAGAGCTAAAGGACTTTCTAAAAGTAAAATTGTAATTAAGCATGCACTTAGAAATTCATTAGTGCCTCTTATAACTTATCTTGGACCATTAACTGCCGCAGTATTAACAGGAAGCTTTGTGGTTGAAACAGTATTTGGAATTCCTGGAATTGGACAACAGTATGTTACAAGTATTTCTAATAGAGATTATCCTGCTGTTCTTGGAATTACTATTTTCTTCTGTGCTTTTTTAATTGCTGCAAATTTCATTGTTGATATTTTATACGTTGTTGTTGACCCAAGAATAAAAATAGACAAATAGGAGGAAAATTGATGAACATTTCTAAAGACATGTTTGAGTTAGTACCTAAAGAAGAAAAAAATAGCGATAAAGTTATAAGACCGAGCTTAAGTTATTGGCAAGATGCATGGAGAAGAATTAAAAAAAATAAGCTAGCAATGGTCAGTTTAATATTTATTATAATAATGGTTTTGGCTGCAATTTTTGGACCAATCCTTTCAAGATATAATTATACAACTCAAGATTTATCTAGTTCGGATTTATTTCCAAGTACTACTCACTGGTTTGGGACAGATAAATTTGGAAGAGATCTTTTTGTTAGAGTTTTAATGGGAGCAAGAGTTTCACTAACAATAGGTTTAGTGGCAAGTGTACTTAGTATTTTTATAGGAGTATTGTATGGAGGAATCTCAGGATATTTTGGTGGACTAGTTGATAATATTATGATGAGAATTGTGGAAGCGATTTATGCAATTCCTATGACTATATATGTAATCCTAATAATGATAGTTTTGAAACCAGGATTAACGAGCATAATAATAGCATTGACAATTTCATTTTGGGTAACTATGGCCAGAATTGTTAGAGGTCAAATAATATCTTTAAAAGAGCAGGAATTTGTTCTTGCTGCAAAGACAATAGGTGCTTCACCACTTAGAATTATTTTGAAACACCTTATCCCAAACTGTATTGGAACAATAATAGTAACTTTAACACTTTCAGTTCCAGATGCAATATTTCAAGAAGCCTTTCTAAGCTTTATTGGGCTTGGAATAGCACCTCCACTTGCATCTTGGGGTAGCTTAGCATCAGACGCTTTAGGTGGATATCAGCTATATCCATATCAATTAGCATTTCCAGCAATCGCTATTTGCTTAACTATGCTAGCGTTTAATTTATTGGGTGACGGCTTAAGGGATGCATTAGATCCAAAGATGAGAAGGTAGGAGGGTATCATGGAAAAATTATTGCAAATTAATAATATACACACTTCCTTTAAAACTCATATGGGGGAAGTTCAATCGGTTAGAGGAGTAACACTTGATTTATATAAAGGTGAAGCTATAGGAATAGTTGGAGAATCAGGTAGTGGAAAAAGTATTACAATGATGTCTTTAATGAAGCTTTTAGATGAAAATGGAACAATAAAGGATGGCGAAATTATTTTTTCGGGAAAAGATTTGGTAAAACTTTCGGAAAAAGAGATGGAAGCGATTCGTGGAAATGAAATAGGCATGATATTTCAAGATCCAATGACTTCTTTAAATCCAGTATTAACTATCGGCGATCAGCTTTCGGAACCTCTTATTAGACATAAAAATCTAAAAAAAGGTGAAGCGATGGATAAAGTAGTAGAGATGCTAAAGCTTGTAGGTATACCAAGTCCAGAAAAGAGGATAAAACAATATCCACATGAATTTTCTGGCGGAATGAGACAAAGAGTAATGATAGCCATGGCACTGATTTGTGAGCCAAAGCTTTTAATTGCAGATGAGCCAACAACAGCACTTGATGTTACGATTCAAGCTCAAATCTTGGAATTAATGAAAGAATTAAAAGAAAAACTGCATATGTCAATTATTCTTATAACACATGATTTAGGAGTAGTTGCAGATGTATGCAATAGAATAAATGTTATGTATGGTGGTTTGGTAGTGGAAAGCGGAACAGCTAAAGAAATATTTTATAATCCAAAACATCCTTATACATGGGGGCTTTTGAGGAGCATACCAAATCCAAAGCAAGATATTAAAGAAAGACTAAAGCCTATAGAAGGTACTCCACCTGATTTGCTAAAGCCACCTGTAGGATGTCCTTTTGCAGAAAGATGTGAATATGCTATGAAGGTTTGCATAGAAAACAGACCAGAAAATTATGAAATATGTGAAGGACATCATTCAGCTTGTTGGCTTAATCATCCTGATGCACCAAAAGTTGAATGGAATTTTAATGGGAGGAATAATTAATGAAGGAAAAGGAAACACTAATTGAGATTAAAGATTTAACAAAGTTTTTCCCAATTAAAAAAGGAATTTTCAACAAAAAGATAAGTAACGTTAAGGCTGTTGACGAGGTTTCATTTTCAATAAAAAGAGGTGAGACTTTAGGACTTGTAGGTGAGTCTGGTTGTGGTAAAACTACTACAGGCAGAACGATTATAAAGCTTTATGAGCCTACTTCAGGTCAAATTATTTATGAAGGTAAAGATATTGCAAAGCTTACTCATGCTCAAATGATGCCATACAGAAAAAAGATGCAAATGATATTTCAAGACCCGTATGCATCATTAAATGCAAGAATGACTGTTGGCGACATAATAGGTGAGCCAATTGATATTCACAAGTTAATGGGTAAGAAGGAAAGGTTAGAAAGAATTCATTATTTATTAAATAGAGTAGGTCTCAATCCAGATCATGCTAATAGATATCCACATGAGTTTTCCGGTGGTCAAAGACAAAGGGTTGGCATAGCAAGAGCGCTTGCTGTTCAACCAGAATTTATAGTTTGTGACGAGCCTATTTCGGCGTTGGATGTTTCGATTCAAGCTCAAGTAGTAAATATGCTAGAAGATTTGCAAAATGATTTAGGTTTAACATATTTATTTATAGCTCACGATTTATCTATGGTTAAACATATCTCCACAAATATTGGAGTTATGTATCTTGGAAAATTGGTGGAAATTGCAAGCAGTAATGAACTTTACAAAAATCCACTTCATCCATATACAAAGGCACTATTATCCGCTATACCTGTTCCTGACCCAGATATGGCAGCAAGCAATAAAAGAATTATGTTAGAAGGAGAAATACCATCTCCAATAGACCCTCCACCAGGTTGCAGATTTAGGGGAAGATGCAAATATGCGAAACCAATTTGTGCTGAAGTTCAGCCACAATTAAAGGATTTGGGTGGAGACCACAAAGTGGCATGCCATTTGTATGAATAAACGAAATTAGTGAAATTTATATATATACACTAATAAAAAATATAAAGGGGGACTCTTAATGATTAAAAACAAAAAATCAAAGCTGTTTACTGTTGTACTTATATCAGTAATAACAGGATCACTTTTAAGTGGTTGCGGTAATAGCAGTAGCAGCAGTAGTAACAGTAATCCTTCAACTCCTACAGGAGTTCAAAAAATTACTGCAAACATCGATGCAAATCCAAAAACTATCGATCCAGGTTTAAACGATTCGGTTGAAGGTATGGATGTTATCACAAATGCCTTTGAAGGATTAACAACTCTTGATGCAAACAATAAGGTAATACCTGGTATAGCATCAAGCTGGGACGTATCTAAAGATGGATTAAACTATGTATTCCATTTAAGAAAAGATGCAAAATGGTCAGATGGAAAACCTGTTACAGCACACGATTTTGAATATGCTTGGAAAAGAGCATTAAATCCAGCAACAGCATCTGATTATGCATATCAACTTTATTACTTAAAGAATGGTGAATCATATAATACTGGTGGAGGTGCTACAGCTAACGATGTAGGAGTTAAAGCAGTAGATGATTATACATTAGATGTTACACTTCAAAATCCTACACCATACTTCTTATCATTAATGGCATTTGATACTTATATGCCAGTTAGACAGGACATAGTTGAAGCACATCCAAATGATTGGGCTACAAATCCTGCTACTTATGTAAGTGACGGTCCATTCAAATTAAAACAATGGAACACTAATGATAGATTAATATTAGTGAAAAATCCTTACTACTGGAATGCTAAAAATGTAAAATTACAAGAGCTTGATTTAACAGTTTTAAGTGATGAAACAAGTTATATGTCTGCATATCAATCTGGACAAATAGACGTTATCGATCAACCACCAACAGAACAAATACCTTCATTAGTTAAAGAAGGAAAAGCTAAGATTCTTCCAAACCTTGGAGTTTATTACTACAGCTTCAACTTGGATCCAAAAGCTACTACTGTACCAGCAGATGTAAAAGCTGCAATCGATAATC
This sequence comes from Bacillota bacterium, assembly GCA_021781655.1. Taxonomy (GTDB): domain Bacteria; phylum Bacillota; class Clostridia; order Clostridiales; family Clostridiaceae; genus JAJXWJ01. The sequence goes on from JAJXWJ010000015.1 coordinate 25,693, forward strand.
CTAAGGTTAGAGAAGCTATTTCGCTTGCTATAAACAGAACGCAAATAGTTAATGATGTAGCAAAAGGTGGTCAAAAGCCTGCAACAAGTTTTGTACCTTCAGGAATAATCGGACCAAATGGAAAAGACTTTAAAAATAAAAGTTATCTTCCTGCAACAGCTGATGTAACTGAAGCTAAGAAATTACTTTCAGAAGCAGGATATCCAAATGGAAAGAACTTCCCAAGTGATGTTGAACTTATATATAACAGTTCACAACAAAATCAAGAAATTGCAGAAGCAGTTCAAGCAATGCTTAAACAAAACTTGAATATAAATATTTCAGTTAGAGCAGTAGAAAGAAAAGTTCAACTTACAGAAACAACTTCTCACACATATACAGCGATGGCAAGAAATGCATGGACAGCAGATTATGCTGACCCTATGACTTTCCTAGACATGTGGACTTCAACTAGTGGAAACAATGTTTCTGGATGGTCAGATCCAACTTATGATGCTTTAATAGCAAAAGCTAAGGCTGAAACAAATCTAAGTAAGAGATATGATGAAATGCATCAAGCACAAGATATATTAATGAATAGTTATTCAGTAATACCTATCTATGAATATACAGAAGTTGAATGTAAAAAAGACTATGTAAAAGGTGCATTTAGAACATCTCTTGATGTATTATATTTTAGAGATGCTTATGTTCATAAATAAATAAAAAAATATACCCTTTTGGGTATATTTTTTTATGTTAAATTTTCAATACATCATCCATATCGTACAAACCTGAAATTTGATTTGCCATAAATATACATGCTTTAATAGCTCCAACGGCAAAAACTTCTCTAGAAATTGCGGTGTGCTTTATTTCTATAGTTTCGCCTTGACCAGCAAAAATAACTTCGTGCTCACCAACTATCGAGCCACCTCTAACTGCATGAATTCCAATTTCGTTTTTTTCTCTTTTTTTAATTCCTTCTCTTCCATTTACATAAAAAGTGTTATCAGATATAGATGCTTTAATGGTATCGGCAAGAAGCAGTGCTGTTCCACTTGGAGAATCAACCTTTTGATTATGATGTTTTTCTATTATTTCTATATCGAAATCTCCGTACAAAATAGAAGCTACATTTTTTAGTATATTGTTTATAATGTTTATTCCTAAAGACATATTACCAGATCTAAAAATAGGATTAGTCTTGCTAAAAGCTTGGATATTATTTAATTGCTCTTCAGAAAAACCAGTAGTACACATTACAACAGGAAGATTTTTGATTTTTGCAAATTGTAAAATAGAATCTAAGGCTTCAGGTCTTGAAAAATCTAAAATAACATCGCAAGAAACAGAGCATTCTGAAATATTTTTGAAAACTGGATAGCCCATATTATCTAAACAGAAGCTGTCAATTCCTGCTGCAATTTCAGCATTATTATATTTTTTTACTGTTTCGGTAACCATTTTTCCCATTTTACCGCCACAGCCTACTAAAAGTATTTTTACCATGAATATCCTCCTCATTAAATAATTTATTTCATGTTTTTTATTATCCATTCTGCAATTTGAATTGCATTTGAAGCTGCACCTTTTCTAATATTGTCGGCAACTACCCAAAGATTAAGGCCGTTGTCTATACTAAAATCTCTTCTGATTCTTCCTACATAAACTTCATCATGTCCAGCAGCTTCAAGTGGTGTTGGATAAGAAAGGTTAGAAGGGTCATCCTTTAAAACAATATTTTCTGCAGAAGAGTAAAGGTCAAATATATCTTTTACATCAAATTCATTTTTTAATTCCACATTAATGCTTTCGCTATGACCATAAAAAACTGGTACTCTTGCAGTAGTTGCAGTGATTTTTAATGAATCATCATGAAGAATCTTTCTTGTTTCATTAATCATCTTTTCTTCTTCTTTAGTGTAGCCATTTTCTAAAAATACATCGATATGAGGTAAAATGTTGTATGCTATAGGATAAGGGAATTTTTCTTCTTTTTCTCCTTTAACACCATTTTCTAAGTCTTTATATCCACCTATTCCTGCACCTGAAACAGCTTGATAAGTAGAATAAACTATTCTTTTTATTCCATACTTATCATATAAAGGCTTAAGAGCTACAACAGCTTGTATTGTTGAACAGTTTGGATTTGCAATAATTCCTTTGTTCCATTTAATATCTTCTGGGTTAACTTCTGGAACAACTAGTGGAACGGTAGGATCCATTCTCCAGGCACTGCTGTTGTCTATTACAGTTGAACCGTATTTTGCAAAAATAGGTGCAAATTCTGTACTAGTTGAGCCACCAGCTGAAAACAAAGCAAAATCTATCTTTTTATTTTTTATATTATCTTCCTTTAATTCTTCAACTTCTACTTCAGTGTTTTTAAATTTAAGTATTTTTCCAGCAGAACGCTTAGAAGCAAAAAAGTATATTTCATTAACTGGAAAATTTCTTTCTTCTAAAACTTCTATAAATTTGTTACCCACCATTCCAGTGGCACCTACAACGGCAACGTTGAATTTCATATTTATCCCTCCAAAAATGTCTTTGGTTTCTATTATATATCGTATGAAAGAAAAATCATATAGTTTTCAAATAATTAAGGTAAATTTATATTGAAAAATGATTGTATCATAATGCAAAAATGCATATAATAAATTATCGAAAAATGACAGCTGTTGATAAATTGTCAAAATGGGCACATAATATTTGAAATAATTAATAAATAGTTATAAATTGTAACGATAAATTATGAAAGTGCAAATTGATTATTGACGTTAAAATTATATTATGGTATTATTAAGAAATAAAAATTCAATAAAATAGTAATTTAACAGTAATATAGATAAATTGTATCGTGTCGAAACTAATGTAAAATTGTCGATATTATGAAAAAACTTAAATAGATTGAAATTTTAATTTATTTAAAAGTATATTTAATTTTTGTGCTATAAAAATTTACATTATTTATGTTTCATAAGGATATCTTCATAATAATATGCACAAATTAATAAATGGGGAAATTCTTTTTGATAAAGCTTGTAAAATTTTATTTATCTTGTTTAAAAAGATTTGCAAGCAGTTGAATAATAAAGGGGGAAATTTAATGAAAAAAGGAAAATTGACAGTAGCGTTGTCAAGCGCATTGCTATTAGCATTAGCAGTGACAGGATGTGGTTCAAATGCTACGGGAACAACAGCAGCAAAAACAGATTTAACTTCAAAAACTACTGAGCTTATAAGTGCAAAAAGCCCAGACAAAGTACCTGCAAGTGCAAAGGCTAGAAAGGATACTTTAATTATTGGAATGGATGCACCAGATGGTACTTTCAACTTATTATTTTGTACATCTTCCTACGATCAGTATATTGCGGAAACAGTAATGGATGGACTTATGGCTTCAGATGATAATGGAAATATGGTTCCAGCTATTGCAGATAAGTACACTATATCTTCTGATGGCTTAAATTATACTTTTCATATTAGATCAAATGCTAAATTTAGCGATGGAACACCAGTAACTGCTGATGACGTTGCATTTACTTATACAGTAATGGCTGACCCAGCATATGCTCAAGACGGTTCTCAAGATATTTCAGGTGTTGGAATTAAAGGCTTTAATGCTTACAATTCTGGAAGTGCAACAAGCGTTTCTGGTATTAAGGTTGTAGATCCAAGCACTATAGAATTTACTTTAAACAAACCAAATTCTTCAGCTTTAGTTCAACTTGGTGGAATGGGTATCATGTCCAAAGCATACTATGGAAAAGGCTACACTAAAGGGAATTTAAAATCTATTGAGGCATTAAATTCAGCACCAATGGGCTGTGGTCAATATATATTTAAATCCTTTAAGCCAGGTCAAGAAGTTGATTTAGTTGCTAACGACAATTATTATAGAGGAAAGCCTAAAATTAAAAATATAATTTATAAAGTTACTACTGACACTAATAGAGTTACAGAATTAACTTCTGGTGATACAGATATAGATATGGAAGCTGGTTCACCACAATATTATCAACAACTTGAAGCTGCAGGATTTTTAAACATACAAACATTCCCAACTAACGGATATGGTTATATTGGATTAAATGATAAAGATCCTATTTTAAGCGATGTAAGAGTTAGACAAGCATTAGCTTATGGCTTAAACAGAAAAGAAGTAGTAAGTGCAGTATATAAGCAATATGCTGATGTTATGAATATTCCGGTTTCAAAGGTTTCACCAACATTTACAACAAGTGGAGTAACAGACTATACCTTCGACCCAGCTAAAGCTAATAAGCTATTAGATGAAGCAGGCTGGAAAAAAGGTGCAGATGGAATAAGACAAAAAGATGGAAAGATATTACAACTTAATTTTTTAGCTTCTAACCCTAATGTAGTAAATGATGCTTTAATACCTATAGCTGAAAAAGATTATCAAGATATAGGAATCAAATTTGTTCCAGAAACTATGGACTTTAACACAGTTTTAAGCAAGGCTAAAAGTTATAATTATCAAATGTTATTTATAGCATCTGGCTTAACTTCTGATCCGACAACAGATTTACAAATTAGTTATGGAACTAAGGGTGCTCAAAACTACTCTCAATACTCTAACCCAGCTTTAGACAAAGCAATTAGCGATGCATACGGTCAGCTTAATGCTGCAAAGAGAACAACTATTTTACAAGGCGCTTACAAGATAGTAAACAATGATTTGCCAAGTATACCTTTATATCAAAGAAAAGACTTGTGGGCAATTAGTTCTAGAGTAACTGGTTTCGATATAACACCTTACAAAGATTTCACAAATAGCTTGTGGAAAGTACAAATTAAATAATACTTTTTTATGCCTGACGTTTTTCGTCAGGCATATATTAACGAAGATGGAGGATAAGATGAAGCAATATATTATAAGAAGAGTACTTCTGATGATACCTATATTAATAGGCGTATCATTTTTGATTTACATGATATTTACATTGGCTCCAGGTAATATTGTTACAGTTAGGTCAACAGGTCATATGACAGCAGCAACTCAGGCTAAAATGATGCATGAATATCATTTAGATCAACCTAAAGTTGTTCAATATTTATATTGGGCAAAGGATGCAATAGTAGGTAATTTTGGTGAGTCTTATAAATTTAAGGCACCAGTTTCTAAGGTAATGGGTGAATTTATTTGGAATTCCTTCTTTTTGTCGTTAGCGTCCTTTATAGCAGCCTTTGCTATTGCTATTCCTATAGGAATAATTTCAGCTACAAAACAGTATTCAATTTTTGATAAAGTTTTCACCGTAATTTCTTTAGCAGGTATTTCTATACCATCTTTCTTTTTAGGATTGGTTTTGATAAAGATTTTCGCTATTGATTTACCTATTTTTCCACTTTCAGGCATGACGACTACTGGAAGCAATAATACTGGTTTGGCTTTTGTAGGTGATGTACTCTATCATATGGTGCTTCCATTTTTAGTGTTAACCTTCCAAAGTATTGCAAGTATAATGAGATATGTAAGAACTAGTATGCTAGAGGTTATAAGGCAAGATTACATTAGAACAGCTAGAGCTAAAGGTTTAAAAGAAAAAGTTGTAATTTATAAGCATGCTTTGAGAAATGGATTAATTCCAGTAATAACTTTATTTGGAATATTATTACCATCACTATTTGCAGGTGCAATAGTTACTGAATATATATTTTCATGGCCAGGAATTGGTAATGTAACACTTCAAGCAGTTAATGTTAGAGATTATCCTTTGTTAATGGGAATAAATATGCTTTTAGCTGTATTAACATTAGTTGGTAACTTGATTGCAGACGTTAGTTATGCAGTAGTAGACCCTAGAATTAGACTAAAGTAGGAGGTGAAGTAATGGAAAGTAATGTTGAAATAAAAATAAATAAAGATGAAGTAAAAACTGTAAGGCCTGCTTTAGTTGTTTGGAGAAGATTGAAGAGAAATAAGCTTGCTATTGCCGGATTAGTAATTTTAATTTGCATGATACTAATTTCAATTTTTGGGCCATTTTTATCACCTTATAATCTAGAAAGTATGGATACAGCAAATCTTTATAGCCCACCATCCTTTGCACATTTATTAGGAACAGACCAGCTTGGACGAGATATATTATATAGAGTAATGTATGCTGGAAGAATATCTATTGCAGTTGGATTTGTTGCTATTATACTAGAAGTAATACTTGGAAGTATTTTGGGTTCTATTGCAGGATATTATGGTGGAATTGTAGATACTATAATAATGAGATTTGTAGATATTATGCTTTGTGTTCCTATGCTTCCTATTTTGATTGTTCTTGCTACAGTAATGTCTGATTTAAAGGTTCCTACTCAATATAGAATTATTGTAGTTATGTTTATAATTGGAATGCTGTCTTGGCCAAGCTTATGCAGAATTATAAGAGGACAAATTCTTACTTTAAGAGAGCAGGAATTTATGCAAGCTGCAGAAGCACTTGGTTTATCAGATAGAAGAAAAATGTTTAAGCACTTATTACCAAATACTGTACCTACAATAATTGTAACCGCAACTTTAGATATTGGCGGAGCAATACTATATGAATCTATTTTAAGCTTTTTAGGTCTTGGAGTTATACCGCCTACACCATCTTGGGGAAATATGGTACAAGTTGTATCAGACCTTTATTCAATGCAAAATTATCCATGGCTTTGGATTCCACCTGGTATTTGTATTTTTGTGACTGTTATGTCTATTAACTTGTTTGGTGATGGGCTAAGAGATGCCTTGGATCCAAAACTTAAAAGATAGAGGAGAATACCAATGAAAAATGATTTAGTACAATTTAAAAATTTAAAGACATATTTTTATACGGAAGAGGGCATCGTAAAAGCGGTAAATGATGTGAGCTTTAAAATTAAAGAAAAAGAAACTGTATGTGTAGTTGGTGAATCTGGCTGTGGTAAAAGTATTACAGCAATGAGTCTTTTAAGATTAATTCCAAATCCACCGGGAAAAATAGTAGGAGGAGAGATTTATTTTAAGGGAAAAAACATATTAGAGCTTAGCGATGAAGAGATAAGAGATATACGAGGAAATAAAATATCAATGATTTTCCAAGAGCCGATGTCTTCGCTAAATCCTGTATTTACAATAGGAAATCAAATTCAGGAATCATTAATTTTACATAAAGGTATGATGCCTGATGAAGCAAAAAAAGCGGCTATAGAAATGATAAAGATAGTTGGAATACCGAGAGCAGAAAAAATTGCAGACAGCTATCCTCACGAATTAAGTGGAGGAATGAGACAAAGAGCAATGATAGCTATGGCTATATCCTGTAATCCTGAGCTTTTAATTGCTGATGAACCTACAACTGCCCTAGATGTTACTATACAAGCACAAATTTTAGATATAATGAGGGACTTAAAAGAAAAATTAAATATGTCAATAATGCTTATCACTCATGACCTAGGAGTAGTTGCGGAAATGGCGGATTATGTAGTTGTTATGTATGCTGGAAAAGTAATTGAAGAAGCAAATGTTTTGGAGATTTTTAGCAATCCAATGCATCCTTATACTATTGGTTTGTTAAAATCAAAACCAATAATTACAGAAGAACAAGAAAGACTTTATTCTATTCCAGGACAAGTTCCTAGCCCAATTGGTATGCCTGAATGTTGTTATTTTTGTGAAAGATGTGATAAGGCAATGGAGATATGCAAAGAAAAGCAGCCACCTTTAAAATATGGAAGAGATGGACATAAAGTTGCATGTTGGTTATACAACAAGGAGGAAGAATAAATGTCGGAAACTATTTTAAAAGTAGAAAATTTAAAAAAGTATTTTCCTATTACAGATGGTGTTTTCCAAAGAAAAGTTGGAGATGTAAAAGCTGTTGATGGAGTTTCTTTTGAACTAAAAAGAGGAGAAACCTTAGGTTTAGTTGGAGAATCAGGCTGCGGAAAAAGTACCACAGGAAGAACAATAATAAGACTTATGGAAAAAACTTCTGGAGAAGTTATTTTTAAAGGTAGAGATATATTTGCATTAAAGAAGAAAGAACTAAGAAAAGAAAGAACTAAAATGCAGATTATTTTCCAAGATCCATATAGTTCTCTAAATCCTAGAATGACTGTAGGCGAGACGGTTGGAGAAGCTTTAAAAGATCATAAGCTTTATTCTAAAAGTGAAATTGATAATAAGGTGCGAGAAACACTTCAAATATGTGGACTAGCACCATACCATATTAATAGATATCCTCATGAATTTTCAGGTGGACAGAGGCAAAGAATAGGTATTGCAAGAGCACTTATTTTAAATCCAGAATTTATTGTGGCAGATGAGCCAGTTTCTGCCCTTGATGTTTCTATTCAAGCTCAAATTGTAAATCTTTTAAGAGATTTACAACAAGAAAATGGATTTTCGTATTTATTTATTTCTCATGATTTGAGTATCGTAAAACATATTAGTAACAGAGTTGGAGTAATGTATTTAGGAAATTTAGTTGAAATCAGCAGTAAAAATGAGATGTATGATAACCCTCTTCATCCATATACGAAGGCACTTTTATCTGCGGTTCCAATACCAGATCCTACCTTGAAAAGAAATAGAATAATATTGAAAGGTGATATGCCAAGCCCTGCTAATCCGCCAAAAGGATGCAAGTTTAATACTAGATGTCCTTATGCTAAAGATATATGCAGAGAAGAAGTTCCGGAATTTAGAAATGTTGGTGGAGATCATTTCGTTGCTTGTCATATTGTATAGATGATTTGTATATGAAAGAAGAAGAAAATAAGATTGAAAAAAATTCTGACAGTAATAAAGCAAAAGGAAATGATTTATTAGCGCTTATCATTGCAGCTTTTCAAATTGTGTTACCAATAGTAATAATTGCAATTTTATTTTATACAATAGTTTTTGTTTTTTTAGCTAAAGTTTGGTTAAAAACATGACTTAAAAAGATGGTTACTTAAATAAATAGTAACCATCTTTTTTTATATAAAATAATACATAATTATTATTGGTTTTGTAAAAAATACTCATATAATGTTGTATTATAATGGCTAACATTTATGGAGGAAAATTTTATGAGTAAAACACCGTTAAAAAAGATTATTAAAGCTAAGCTAAAGTCAAATACAAAATTAAACCCTATGGAAGAAATGAGAGAAAAAATAAAGTATGAAATTGCGGAGGAGCTTGGCTTAAAAGAGAAAGTAGATAAAATAGGCTGGGGAGGACTTACTGCTGAAGAAACGGGTAGAATAGGGGGCAATATGACAAAAAGAAAAAAAGAATTAAATATTCCTAAAAATTCGGAAATATTAAAAATAAATAGGGATTGATATATGCAATTGTATGACTTGCACAACTTTAAAATATTAAATATAATATAATTTGATAACTTATTTTAGAGGGAGTACAATATGCAGTGTTATAATCAGTTTGCTCATATTTATGATGAGCTTATTAATTCGGATATAAACTATGAAGAGTGGTCACAAGTGATTTTAAATGTATTTAAAGAGCAAGGTGGAGAGACTTTAGATTATTTAGATTTGGCTTGTGGAACGGGTAACTTAACTTCAATAATAGCTGGAGAGTTTCAAAACGTTTGGGGTGTGGATTTATCAGAGGAAATGCTTATTGAGGCTGATGATAAACTAAGAAAACAAGGTATTAAGGCAAAGTTAGTTTGTCAAAACATATGTGATTTAAATTTAAATAGAAAGTTTGATTTGATTACTTGTGCACTAGATTCTACTAACTATATTATTGATAAGAACCAGCTTAAAAATTACTTTATAAATGTAAAAAAGCATTTGAAAAGCAATGGAATATTTATTTTTGATATAAATTCATATTATAAATTAAATAATATTTTAGGAAACAATGTATTTACTTACGATGATGAAGATGTAGTTTACATTTGGCAAAATCAGTTGGAACATAATATTGTGGACATGTTTTTAACATTTTTTATAAAAAGAGAAGGCCTTTATGAAAGGTTTGATGAAGAACATTCAGAAAGAGCTTATAAAGAAGATGAAATAGAAGAGGTTATAAATGCTTCAGCTTTGAAGATAGTACAAAAGATGAATAATTACAAAAAAGAAGAAATCATAAATACTACAGAAAGAATTGTTTACGTTTTAAAAAATGATGAGGAGAACTAAAATGGAAGATAAATTATTAATTGCAACAGCTAAGAATGATGAAGTTAGAATTATTGCTGCAACAACTACTGAGCTTGTTAATGAAGGTGTAAAAATGCATAAATGTGCACCTACAGCAGCGGCTGCACTTGGAAGGTTTCTTACTGCAGGCTCCTTGATGGGTGCAATGATGAAAAATGATAAAGATGTACTTACTTTAAAAATAGATGGAGGCAAAGAAGCAAGGGGGGTTGTGGTAACAGCTCATAGCGACGCTAGCGTAAAAGGATATATAGGGAATCCTAACGCTGATTTGCCTGCCAATGCAATTGGTAAATTAGATGTAAGTGGAATAATCGGTAAAGATGGAAGTCTTACTATAATTAGAGATTTAGGGCTAAAGGAGCCATATGTTGGACAAGTACCTATTTATACTGGTGAAATAGGTGATGATTTGGCTTATTATTTTACATCTTCAGAACAAGTTCCATCTGCAGTTGGACTAGGCGTGTTAGTTGATACTGATTTATCTATAAAGGCAGCAGGAGGCTTTATTATTCAAATGATGCCAGACTATAATGAGCTTACTGCCGATTTGATAACATATAGGCTTGAGGAAATTCCGTCTATAACAAAATTAATGACTGACGGAATGAATATTGAAGAAATTTTAAATTTCATTTTCGAAGGAATGGATTTGAAAATAATAGGTGAAATGAAACCAAAATATAAATGTGATTGTAGTAGGGAACGTGTTGAAAGAGCACTTATGAGCATTGGTAAAGATGAACTAAAGAGTTTGTACGAGGATGGAAAATCAGAAGAACTTAGATGTAATTTTTGTGATAAAGTATATGAATTTACTCATGAAGATATAGGTAAGATGTTAAGGGGATTAGGGAAATAGGCGATAAAAGCAATTAGAGTTTACTAAATATAGTTAATGAAACAATATTTTATTTTTAGTCATAGTGTAGTTTTCAAAAAAGTATATGAGTAAAATATCAAATTTTGAAAACTGTTTTGGAATAGCAGAGCCTTTTAACGCAAATATAATATCAAATTTTGATAATAGGAAACTGGAGCGTTTTAGATGCCATGGAGAAGTAACTACAAGGGCAGAATGCCAGTTTCTTTTTTTTATTATTTCATAACAGTTAAAAATATTACTATAAGTATTAAGAGAGTTATCCTCAATAATTATGGCTTCTGTTGGAACTCCTTTTGCTATTGCTAGATTAGCCATTATTGTAGCCTCACAATGTTCATTATGTGCACTACCTCCTGAGCAAATAATATTAAATGAATAACCACTTTTAAATAGCTCTACAGCTTTATAAACCCTTTCTAGCATAATTGGGGAGGGTTTGCCATCCTTTAATGCAGGATAACCTAAAATTATTATGGTATCATATTTTTTTAGTTTTAATTCGGTTATAGGCGGTTTATAAAATAAAAGTGGATATATATTTATGAATATTAGCATTAATAAAAATAATATGATAAGTAAAATAAACATGATTATCCTCCATTTTCCTATTTATTATTATATTAAGATATTGTGTAAAGAAGAGCAATAGAAAGATTTTGGTTATTATAATCTTGAATCAGAAAAAAATAAAAAAGTTGCAATAATTATATTGACAAAATGGAGTAATCGTTATACAATATTAATTGTCTTGAAAATCTATGGGCGCATAGCTCAGCTGGGAGAGCATCTGCCTTACAAGCAGAGGGTCACAGGTTCGAGCCCTGTTGTGCCCACCATAGAAATTAGGCCTGGTGGCTCAGATGGTTAGAGTGCTGGCCTGTCACGCCAGAGGTCGAGGGTTCGATCCCCTTCCAGGTCGCCAATTTTATATATTTTAATTTATTTTTATAGTTATTAAGGCCAGTTAGCTCAGTCGGTAGAGCAGAGGACTGAAAATCCTCGTGTCCCTGGTTCGATTCCTGGATTGGCCACCATATATTTGCGGGAGTGGCTCAGTGGTAGAGCGTCACCTTGCCAAGGTGAACGTCGCGAGTTCGAATCTCGTCTTCCGCTCCAAATGGCGCTATGGCCAAGTGGTAAGGCATAGGTCTGCAAAACCTTGATCCCCAGTTCAAATCTGGGTGGCGCCTCCAAAATTAAGATCTTTGAAAATATTTGTTTTCAAAGATTTTTAACTTTATTAAAGATTTCTTTAGGAATTGTCTTAAAGAAATCTTTATGTTTTTTGTACTGAAAAACATAAAGTCGAAAAGTACAAAAAAATAAAGAAACTTGTCTTAATTTGTCATTGACATATGATTTATATTGTAATAAAATGATACCGTTAACGTGAACAATATTGTTCCATATATTTGCAAGAGCAATACGTACACTTATTATTTTTGTAAAAAAAGAGTGAGGTAGTTATGAGCGAAAGTGAAAAAAGATTAAGAATTGCAGAGCTTCAGAATAGTTTAAAGGTTCTAAAACCTTTAATACCAGAAGAACAATATAGACAACATGAAGCAGAAGTAACTAGAAAAATTGAAGAACTTAGCAAATAGGATATGACTTAAATATTGACATGCACTTAGAAGTTAATCTAAGTGCTATTTTTGAGTATAAAAAATTATATAATTCACATAATAATTTAAAAAGGAGTATTCCTATATGAGCAAAAAAATGACTAAAATGCAATTGAGAATGGCTGCAATAGGTAATAATATGCTAGATACTGGAGCGGAATTTTATAAGAGTGCTAAAATAAGAGAAGAAATTAAAAATAAAATTAAAATGAAAAAAGAAAAAGATGAGGCATAAAATAATATTACGCACTAACTCTTAAGCTTAAATAGATAAAAAGTGAAACGCATTATATATTAATTGACATTTGACAATGGACAATTGACAATGATGGTGGATTTTCCTACGCTTAGCTACAGAAAATCTTTAAACAATTGTAATTGCCTAAAAATAATAATTTGTAGTTTTTCTGACTGAAAGGAAGAAAAATGTCCTTCATTGTCCATTGTCAATTAAATCTCACTGCGGTTTTCTTTATAACGATTTTTAAAAGTAACTTAGTGCGTAATATCTTTCTATTATGAAACCGCCTCTGAATTTGTAAATTGTTAATTTTATATAATAATAATATAAAGCTATAATTTTAAGGTATAATATTGTACATAAGAAAAAAATAAATATATATGTGGGAGTTGAGAAAATGTCAGAAAATAAATGGCTGGTTATTGTATATAATTTACCTTCGGAACCTTCTAAATTAAGAGTTAGGGCTTGGAGAAATTTAAAAAAACTTGGAGCTATAAATATTAGTCAATCAATGTGGATATTGCCATACAATGAAAAGAATCATTCAACTTTGCTAACTTTATCTGAGGAGTTAGAAAATGATAATGGAGAAACTTTCATTATGAAGACAGCTTTTATGGAGGATAAATACGAAAAGAGAATCATTTCATATTTTAATGCTGCAAGGAAAATTGAGTATGAAGAAATAATCGACAAATGTGAAGATTATTTTAATGAAATAGAAAAAGAAACGGAAAGAAAAAACTTTACTTTTGCTGAAGCAGAAGAGAATGAAGAAGAGCTAGAAAAGCTTTTAGCTTGGTTTCTGAAAATAAAAAATAGGGACATATATAATTCTGAACTAAGAAAGCCTACTGAAGAGGCACTTGAAAAATGTAAACATGTTTTTGAAGAATTTAGTACAAGGGTTTATGAGATTGAAAGTACAAATACATAATATTAAACTAAAATGCCATTTAGAATACTATATTCATTCTAAATGGCACTTTTAGTTTTACAAAGGTTAAAAAATGATTAACATTGAATTAACCATTTCTTAATGTAACGTAAGTTACAATATTATATAATGTAACTGATGTTACATTTAGTTTTTAAGATTTTATGCAATGCGCGCAAAATTGACAAATTTTAATTAACAGGACCCTTTAAAAATCTTTTTACTTGTGTAATGAAAAATTATTTTAAGGAGAGATACTATGAGTTCCAAAAAATTAAAATCTGTAATTGTTTTAGCTGTAATTTCCACTCTAGTTTTTTCGCTGTCAGGCTGTGCAAGCAGTAGTGCTTCAAGTTCTACACAATCTAATAAACAATTAGTATTATATTCTGCTCAAGGATATGACAGTGCTGTAGCAAAAGCATTTGAGAAGAAAACAGGAATTAAAGTTAAATTGGTTGATGACTCTACTGGTTCCATAGCAGCAAAAATGGAAGCGGAGCGCTCTAATCCACACTGGGATGTTGCATGGTTTGATGGAGATGCAACAATGCAATCTATGGATAATCAACAAATGCTTTTAACTGGTTATTCACCATCAGACATTGGTAACTACACTGAGCTAGGAAATTCACTTTTACCAAAAGATAAAGGATATTTTCCGGTAAGTGTTACAGCAGCAGCTGCAATTGGAGTAAACACTAAACTAGTTTCACCTGCAGATTATCCTACAGATTGGAATGATCTAAAAAAACCTTTCTTTAAAAACAGTATTGCAATGAATGATCCAAGTACATCAGGACCTACATATCCATATGTAAGCGGTATGCTAAGTACCTTAGGCGATGCAAATGGTAAGCAGTTTTATGAGGATTTAAAATCAAATGGATTAAAAGTGTTTCCAACTAATGACAATACACTTCAGGCATTAATTTCAGGACAAGTTAAAGCTATAACTATTCAAAATTCTGCACTTATAAATTCAGAAGTCAGTGGAAATCCTATTAAAATTATATATCCATCCTCAGGTGTATTTACACTTCCAGGTGTCATGGCTATCGATAAAAATGCTCCAGACATGGATGCAGCAAAACAGTTTGTAGAATATTGCTTATCACCTGAAGGACAGGCTGTAATGTTAAATCCTAAAAATGGTGGAGGAGATTCATATTTTAATCCTATTATAAAAGGCGTTAATCCGAATAAAGAAGTACAAGTTGAAAATGTTAAATGGATAAAAACTAATCCAATATCTGCAGCAAAAAATGAAGATAGTATAAAGAAGTGGTTCCATGATAACATATATCAATAAAATTAAGAATGGATTATTTGAAAGATTGGATTCCTTGTTAGGGGTTTGTGCAATGCTGATTCTTGTAGTTTATGCACTATTTGCTTTATTGATTCAGTCTATATTTCCCCACATATTTGATAAGAATTCCAGTTTAGTACCGTCAATAAATGGATTAGTTAATGTTTTTTCCGATAAGATGAATTTTTTAGCTGTATATAATTCTTTTACTATAGGTATCATGGCAACAATTATTGCTGTTGTTTTAGGTATTTTTGCTGCAGTAGCTGTTAAAAATATGGGCAGAAGGCTTTCAAAAGTAACAAATGCACTAATTTGGATTACTTTTTTTATGCCATCTTATGTGATAACACAAGGTTGGATAATATCTTTGCAGGATGGCGGTATTATTTCACAAATATTTAAACTTCAAAGTGGATGGTCAAAGATATTTTTCACAAGATATGGTGTGGCCATCATAATGGGACTTAGGTTTTTCACATATGTTTACTTTGGTTTGCAGCAAGCTTTAATGAATATTGGTGATGAACTTATAAAAGCAGGAAAAATTGCTGGGGCATCAAAATTTAAAAGATTTTTCAAAATCACCCTTCCGCTTTTGACACCTGCTATATTAGCAGGGGCTTCCATAGCTTTTGCTGAGGGCTTTGGTGATTTTGGAATAGCCGCTGCTATAACGCCAAATTCTCATATTCCACTTTTAACTTATCAAATATATTCATCATTAAATCAAGACCCAGTAGATTATTCAAATGCTGCTTGCTTGTCTGTGATTGAAATAATGGTAACAACAATAGCTATACTTTTGCAGTTTGCTATAATGCGTAAAAAATCGTATATTACGAATCCGGTTGTTAAAAGTAAGGATAAAGCTTCAGAAAACAATAAAAATCATCCGGTATTAATAACAGGTATAGTTATATTGCTTTTATTTTCCTTAGCGCTTCCTTTAGTATCTAATGTGATAGCTTCCTTTTGGAAAGTATGGGCTAATGGTATTAGTTCAACAAATTGGACTTTAGCAAATTATAATAAGGTTATGTCCTTAAATAGTGATGGCTATAATTCAATAATAAGATCTATTTTTTATTCGATTTTAGTTACGATTATTGCTTTACCTTTTGCTCTTACAGTAGCATATCAGTTAGTGTTTAAAAAGACTAAAGTCAGCAAGTTTATTAATGTATTAAATATGTCTACCATTGCTATACCGGGTGTAGTAATGGCTGCAGGGTTTGTATTTGCTTGGAATGCAGTTTGGTTAATACCTCTCAATTTAGTTTTATATGGTACTCCAATATGTCTAGGAATGGCATATCTTGCTGGTGCATTGCCATATTCAATAAGATTACAAACTGGTGCACTGAGTACTTTGCCTACTAATCTTATAAAATCAGCAAAAATTTTTGGAGCCAATAATTCTCAAATAATATTTAGAATAATAGTTCCTCTTGTAAGTACAA
Source organism: Bacillota bacterium (assembly GCA_021781655.1). Classification (GTDB taxonomy): domain Bacteria; phylum Bacillota; class Clostridia; order Clostridiales; family Clostridiaceae; genus JAJXWJ01. Next base: position 42,312 of record JAJXWJ010000015.1, read on the forward strand.
CCACTATATCAACCTTTTTTATGTCTTTTTCAGGCATTATGTTTGAACTTCCTGCAGCATCTTTATTGTATCCAGCTGGGCAACCACCTTTTTCTGTTGTAATACAATCTGAATTTAATAATTCCAATTGGTCAAAGGGCTCAGCTCTAACAATAGTAGGAATATTGATAGTGTTTGTAGTGTTTATTATTACTAAGCTTTTAATTTGGCTGATTAATGGAAAGGGTATTAATAAAGTTGTTAAAGTAAATGAAATAGAAATCAAAGAAACAAAAACAATTATTAAACCCCAGCCTGGTATTTCCAGTATAGAGCAAAACTAAACTTCCATATAAGCAATTTTTTAATAGGGACTGTGCAAAATTTGATTTTGTACAGCCCCTCTGTAAAAAAATGATAGAGGTGATTTTTATTTTTATTAAAGTTGATAAAGTTACTAAATATTATGGTTCAAGGCTTATTTTAGACGGTATATCATTAGAAGTTGAAAAAGGAGAGTTTTTAACTTTGCTAGGCTCTTCAGGATGTGGAAAGACGACTCTCCTTAATTCGATAGCTGGTTTAACAAATATCGATAGCGGCGAAATAAGTGTAAATGAATCGGTTTGGTCTAAGAAAAAGTATACTATGCCAACAGAGCATAGAAATATAGGTATGGTATTTCAAGATTTTGCACTATGGCCTCATTTAACAGTGTTTGACAATATTGCCTTTGCTTTAAAGCTTAAAAAAGATAAGAAGTATACAAAAGAAAAAATATCACAAAGGATAGAGGAAGTTTTAGATGTTGTACAGATGAATGGATATCAAAGGTATTATCCTCATCAACTTTCAGGAGGTCAAAAGCAGAGAATAGCTGTTGCTAGAGCCTTGGCACCAAATCCATTTTTTTTATTGATGGATGAGCCTCTTTCTAGTCTTGATGCTAAAATGAGGGAAAGAATGAGGTGGGAACTTTTAGAAATTGTTAAAGGCGCGCAAATAACTACAATTTATGTAACTCATGATCAAATTGAAGCTTTAAGTATGTCAGATAATATTATTTTATTAAATGGAGGGAAAATTGAACAGGAAGGAACGCCTGTGCAATTGTTCAAAAATCCTAAAACAGAATTTGCTGCTAATTTTTTAGGTGCTTCCAATCTAATTCAAGGAAAACTACTTGATATTAAAGAGGAAAAAATGCTTATAGATTGTAATGGATTTAATATTATTACAAAGCCAATAGACGATGTGAAGGAATTTCTTGATATAAGAATTCATCCTTCTGATATACTAATAAATTCAGAATATGAGGGAGAAAGCACTAAGCTTACTGGTATCATTAAACAAAGAGCATTCCAAGGAAGTTCTTGGCAATACAAAATAAAGTTAGTAGCTACTGAAAATATATATCTTGAGGTTTTCAGTAGAATAGAAAAACCTATAGATAGTGAAGTTGATCTATGTTTGCCAGCATCAAGCTGTCATGTTGTTTCAAGAATAGCTTAAATTTATATTTCAAAAGGAGGACTATTATGATTTGGTCATCAGTATTACCATCATTTTTTGCTTCAATGGTTGAATTTGTTGAAGCACTTACTATTGTACTTGTTGTGGGAGTAACTATTAATTGGAAGAGTAGCCTTTTAGGTGCAGGTGCTGCAATGGCAGTATTAAGTATATTAGTTGCACTATTAGGTTCAACCTTAGTAGTTTTTGTACCTATTGAGGTATTAAGATTAGTTGTAGGAATAATACTTATACTTTTCGGACTTCAATGGCTAAAAAAAGCGGTGCTAAGGTTCAGCGGTTTTAAAGATTTACACGATGAGGCAGCTATATATCAAAAGAAGATGAACGATATGAAAAGGGTAGGAAAGTCTAGCTCCCAAAAATTTAACGGCTTTGGTTTTGCTACATCCTTTAAGAGCGTACTATTAGAAGGTTTAGAGGTAGCATTTATAGTTATTACCTTTGGTACAACATCAAATGTAGATAAAGTTAATGGAATTTGGACAGCTGCCCTTGGAGCTGCTTTAGCTTTTGTCATAGTTGTAGCTCTTGGCTTTGCTTTACGTGCCCCATTGACTAAGATACCAGAAAATACGCTTAAATATATTGTTGGAATTATGCTCGTTTCCTTTGGAACCTTTTGGGGCGGTGAAGGACTTGGGATTGTGTGGTTCTTATCAGACTTTTCTATTTTAGTTCTTATTGCCTTTTTCTTGTTATTTAGCGGAATAATTATAAATTGGCTTAAAACATATAAGTTAGAAGCTAATAATTTAAGAGAAAATTTGGAGGCAAAATAATATGGGGGCTATAGTTAAATTTTTTAATAAAGTATTTGATTTTTTCTGCGGAGACTGGATTGTTTTCTTTGGAATGTGCATTACTATATTAGTAATTGAAATTATTAATAAGACTTTTTCCTTAGAAAGTTTAGGTGCTATAAGCGGAGTTTTATTTGTTTTAGGAATAGCAATAAGCTTTATAATAGCTATTAAGAGAGAAGTAAGTAAGCAGTAAAAATAACCTGTAAGAAATGCAACCTTAAAAGGCAGCATCTTACAGGTTATTTTTTATATAGAAATTATAGTGCCTCTGTCAATAAGATTTTCATCACTTAAATATACAGGTTTAACATCATGTTTTAATAAAAAATTTAAAACTTCATTTCCATATTTATATTTTTGTAAATTTCCATAAAAGGCTAGAGTGCCTTCATCTAAAAGTCCACAGGAGCCACCAATAAAACCATAATCTAAACCTTCAAGCAATATATCCTTTGGAGGAAGCAGCAAAACATCAACACCTTCATGCTTTAAAGCTTTGCTAATACATATATCGCTTGTAATCACTGCGTTATTATTTATTATTGCAGTAGAGCATTTAGTATAACCTTGTTTAACATTTATTTGCTTTTTGCCTCTAACAGCCTTTAAAAGCACAGGATCAGTATATTTTAAATTATGCATAAAAAGAGTATCTAAATTTACAGCATTTAAAAGTATGTCATTTGGATAAGAATCACAAAGACCTTTATGTGTTGTCATTACTTTGTAGTTAAAGGATATAAGAGTATTTATAAAGTTTTTAGGCATATCCTTATGAACCAAAATTTCTTCGTTAGTAATTTTATGAAGTAGCATGTCAGGATGTCCTGATACTGCTTTATATAAAACTTTGCTTGGAGGTACTTTTATTGAATGGTATCCAAGTTTATATAAATTTATTTCCTCTGTTTCAGTGATTCTATAATCTACTAGTACATTTTTCACAGTTTATTACCTCGTATATGATGAAATTTTAACAAAATTTTATTTAAAAATATCATTTTATTTAAAAAAAATCAACATAATTATATAAATGTTAACTTATAAATTTGTTATTAAAAATAGTGTATATACGTAAATAATACTCACATACTAATTAGAGGAAGAGGTGAGAAAAGTGCTTCTCAAATCAATTGTATTTAATAAAGACAATGAGGGTATTATAAACGGATTAAAATATATACAGCATAATTTTAGTGTTAAAAATGTAAAAATAGGCATAGTTGAACAAATGGAAAAGGAAACTCATTTTGTTAAAGTTTTTTGTGATGATAAAGACTATAACGATAGGATAAATGTTCGGTTTAACTTTTATTTAAGCATAACTTTGTACAGAATAATAGCAAAGCAATTTTTAAAATTTAAGCTGGAAGCTTTTATTAGGGATAATTATTTCTTTTTAAAAAGCAGTGAGGTTGAAGATATTAAAAGAATGTGTAAGGAAGCTTTTATTTATGAGGGGAAAATAAAAGATGAAAATAATGTTTTTTATATAAATAAAAGAAACATTATTTCAAAAAAAATAGCAAAGTGTCTTGAGGAATATTTAGAAATAAATGTAGATGGGTTAACAACCTTTAGAACAAGGCAATTTGAAAAATACTTTTTTTCTATAGTGGATAGAGTTATTGAAAAATATATGGCAGAAAAGGAGTACAAAGAATTTATTAAGCTTTTAAAATATTTTGTTGAAATACAAGAGAGCAAATTAGATGAAATAAACATATATATAAACAAAAAAGGAGAATATTTCATAAAGGATAATATAGAATTTAAAGAGATAGCAGCAATAATACATGAGAATAGTTACTCCAAATTAAGAAATGAGGCTTCAGTAGAAGATATAATAATAAGTGAGCTTATTACGATAGCACCTAAAAAGATTATCATTCATGGTGAGGACAACTGTAGAAATAAGGAATTTTTAGCTACTATAAAAAGTGTTTTTGATAATAAGGTTGAGATATGCAATAATTGTGATTTTTGTAAGGATAATAATTTAGTATTGACATAATTAAGGGTTTGACATAAAATATGACTATATAAATGACTATGAAGAGGAAGAGTAAGTTGAAAAACTGTTCTAAGAGAGAGAAGCTATTAGCTGAGAGGCTTCTTGAATAAGTGTCACTGAAAACCACCTTGGAGTTGAAGACTGAATTTAGTAAGTTTATTCCGCTAGCTGGCGTTAGAGTATCGAGTGAATAAAACATTTTTTTGTTTTGTTAATTTGGGTGGAATCGCGAAATTACTCGTCCCATTATTGGGACGGGTTTTATTTATTTTTTGAAAGAGAAGGAGGAAGCAAAATGTTAAAGGTAACATTAAAGGATGGAAAAGTTTTAGAGGTTGAAAAAGGAACAAAAATTGCAGATGTTGCAAAGAGCATCAGCACTGGGCTTTATAAAAAGAGCTTGGGAGCAAAGCTTAACGGAAAAAGGGATGAACTAATGACTTCTATTGAAGAAGATAGTAATCTTGAAATATTAACTTTTGAAGATGAAGATGGAAGATGGATTTTAAGGCATACAGCATCGCACATATTAGCACAGGCAGTAAAAAGACTTTATCCAGAAGTAAAGCTTGCTATTGGACCGGCTATAGATAACGGTTTTTACTATGATTTTGATGCGGAATTTCCAATTACAGAAGAACTTTTAGGAAAAATAGAAAAGGAAATGGAAAAGATAGTAAAAGAAAATCTTGAACTTGAAAGATTTGAACTTCCTAGAGATGAAGCAATTAAGTTTATGGAACAAAAAAGTGAACCATATAAGGTTGAACTTATAAAGGATTTACCTGAAGGTGAAATAATCTCCTTTTATAAACAAGGAGAATTTGTAGATCTTTGTGCAGGCCCTCATGTAGAGGCTACAGGAAAGGTTAAGGCACTTAAGCTTTTATCAGTTGCAGGTGCATATTGGAGAGGAAATGAAAAAAATAAGATGCTCCAAAGAATATATGGAACTGCTTTCATTAAAAAAGCTGATTTAGATGAATATTTAAATATGCTTGAAGAAGCAAAGAAAAGGGACCACAGAAAAATAGGTAAGGAATTGGATTTATTCAGTTTAAACGAAGAAGGACCTGGTTTTCCATTTTTCCATCCAAAGGGTATGGTAATAAGAAATATTTTGGAAAGTTACTGGAGAGAAGTTCATGTTAAAGCTGGCTATGATGAAATAAGAACACCTATAATTTTAAATGAAGCTTTATGGCATCAATCTGGTCATTGGGATCACTATAAGGAAAATATGTATTTCACAAAAATCGATGATGGCGATTACGCAATAAAACCAATGAACTGCCCAGGCTCAATGCTTGTATATAAAAACTCCTTACATTCATATAAAGAACTTCCAATAAGACTTGCAGAACTTGGACTTGTTCATAGACATGAAAAGTCTGGTGCTCTTCATGGACTTATGAGGGTTAGAAATTTTACTCAAGATGATGCACATATATTTATGACAAAGGATCAAATTACAGATGAAATACTTTCAGTAATAAAGCTTATAGATTCCTTTTATAAGGTATTTGGATTTGAATATAATGTGGAACTTTCTACTAGACCAGAGGATTCTATGGGAAGCGATGAAGACTGGGAAGCAGCTACTAATGGACTAAGAAACGCCTTAGATGCAGCTGGGTTAAAATTTAAAATTAATGAAGGAGATGGAGCGTTTTATGGTCCTAAAATAGATTTTCATCTTAAAGATTGCATAGGAAGAACATGGCAATGCGGAACTATACAGCTAGATTTCCAAATGCCTGAAAGATTTGACTTGAGTTATGTAGCAGCAGATGGTGAAAAGCATAGACCTGTTATGGTTCATAGAGTAGTTTTTGGAAGTATAGAAAGATTCATTGGAATACTTATAGAGCATTATGCAGGAGCTTTCCCTGCTTGGCTTGCACCAGTTCAAGTTAGAGTTATGAATATAAGTGAAAACCAAGCTGAATATACAGAAAAGATTGTTAATGATTTGAAAGCTAGAGGCTTTAGAGTTGAGAAGGATATAAGAAATGAAAAAATTGGATATAAAATTAGAGAAGCACAGCTTCAAAAGATTCCTTATATGCTTGTAATTGGTGACAATGAAGTCAAAGAAGGAAAGCTTTCAGTTAGAAGCAGAAAAGAAGGAGACCTTGGAAGCTTAAGCATAGAAGATTTTTCTTCAAAACTTTATAATGAAGTTAAGGAAAAGACTTTTAGTCTATAGTTGTGAATTTACGAAAGAAAGTACACACCTTTGAGGTTTGGGCTTGCCAATTTGATTGTTGAACAAACATTTTGCAGGCTCAAACTTTAAAAATTAAAATAATAGGGTGAGTTCACAAATTAAAATAATTATTGACATTATAAAATTATAATAGTATAATAATTAACGTTAAGAAGAAACATGCCGTTTCTCACCTTGCAGCTCTTTGCTAGTAAGGTTAAGTATAACTAAATTGTTATAATACAGGACGGCTTTTGTCGTCCTTTTATTTTGTGTATAGTTTTTACGCATGTTTCTTTTCTATTATTTTCGGAGGTGAAAGTTATAAGTAAGAATAAAAATTTCGTCATGAATGAAGAAATTAAAGAAAAAGAAGTTAGGGTTATAGGTGATGATAATTCCCCAATGGGAATTATTGATACAAAAGAAGCTATTAGAATGGCAGAAGAAAAAGATTTAGATCTAGTACTTATATCACCAAATGCGGTTCCTCCAGTTTGTAGGATCATGGACTTTGGAAAATTCGTTTATGAACAAGCTAAGAAGGAAAAAGAAAACAAGAAAAATCAAAAGGTAGTAGTACTTAAAGAAGTTAGATTAAGTGCTTCTATCGAAGAACATGATGTAGAAATTAAGGCTAACAATGCTAGAAAATTTCTTACTGAGGGAGACAAAGTAAAGGTTACTGTTAGATTCAGAGGAAGAGAAGCGGATTACTCATTTAAAGGTACCAAAATACTAGACAATTTCTTTAAAAAGATTGAGGATCTCTCTGTTATAGAAAAGCCAGCAAAGCTAGAAGGAAAAAATATGACTATGATTGTAGCTCCTAAAAGAGCATAATCGAGGGGAGGAATTTTAAAATGCCAAAAATGAAAACTAAGAAAGCTGCAGCTAAGAGATTTAAACTTACAGGAACAGGAAAGCTAAAAAGATCAAAAGCTTTTAAAAGTCACATATTAACTAAGAAAAGCACAAAAACTAAAAGAAATTTAAGAAAGACTGGATATGTATCGGTTGAACAAGAAAAAACAATGAAAAAATTGTTACCATACCTATAATTAGTTGTATTACGAGGAGGATTTTAAATGGCAAGAGTAAAAAGAGCTGTAAATGCTCGTAAATATCATAAAAAAGTATTAAAACTTGCAAAAGGTTATTATGGCGGAAAAAGCAAGTTGTTTAAAACAGCTAATGAAACAGTTGTTAGAGCTTTAAGAAATGCATATGTTGGAAGAAGACTTAAAAAGAGAGATTTTAGAAAACTTTGGATTGCAAGAATAAATGCAGCTACTAGAATAAATGGATTATCTTATTCAAGATTCATGAATGGAATCAAGTTAGCAGGAATCGACCTAAACAGAAAGGTTCTTTCTGAAATAGCTATAAACGATCCTAAAGCTTTTACACAATTAGTAGAAGCAGCTAAAAAACAACTTAACGCTTAATACATAAAAAATCAGCCTTTAGGCTGTTTTTTTATATAATAAAGGTGATAATGAATGGAAGTAATAAAAAGTAAAGATAACAAATTAATTAAAGATATAAAAAGGTTAAAAGAAAGAAGATATAGAACTTCAAGCAATAAATTTATAGTTGAAGGTTTTCGTTTTGTTAGAGAAGCTTTAGCTTCTTCTTTTAATGTACCTTATGTATTACTTTCTGAAAATAAGAAGGATAAATTTTTACTTGAAGAAAATTTAAAATTTGGAACAAAATTTTTTTTGGTTTCGGATGAAATATTAAAAAGCATTTGCTCTACGGATACGCCACAAGGAATAGTTGCTATAGTAGAAAATAAAAAAGTACATGTAGATGATTTAGAAGGTTTTTATATATTAGTTGATAAAGTACAAGATCCAGGAAATATGGGTACAATAATAAGAACAGCTAATGCTGCTGGTGCTAAAGGTGTAATTATAACTAAAGGTTCAGTAGATATATATAATGACAAAACCTTAAGAGCAACTATGGGATCAATATTTAAAATACCAATAATAATAGATGAAGATTTAATTGTATTGAGAAGTCTTAAAGCTAAAGGCTTTAAGCTTGTAGTAAGTTCTTTAGATACTAATAACAATTTTTACGATGTGAATTTGAAGGAAAAAATTATTATAGCTGTAGGAAATGAAGGAAATGGTATAAGTGAAGAAATATTTAGCCTTCAAGATATAAAAATAAAAATTCCTATGCCTGGAGATGCAGAATCTCTAAATGTAGGTATAGCAGCAGCTATTATGATGTATGAAGCAGTAAGGCAACGAAACAGTTGAAATTATTTTGTTTTAACGTTATAATAAATAATATGCATTGAAGGAGAGAGTAGGCATTATAAATGCTTTAAGGGAGAAAAGATCTTGGACTGAAAGTCTTTTTAAGCTGGTATTGCTGAAGGTTCGCTCTGGAGCTCTGATGGTGAAGTTATTTGTAGCCACCGGCGGTTAAAACCGTTATATTTATAAGTGGGCAGTAATGTCAAATTGGGTGGTACCGCGGATAATCCGTCCCTTTGTGGGAGGGTTTTTTTGTTTTTTGTGTAAAAAGTAATATAAAGGAGAGGAGAAAAGAAATGAAGGAAAAATTACAAGCAATAAAAAATAGTGCTCTTGAAGAATTAAAAAATTCAGTTAGTAAAGATCAAATAGAAAATTTAAGAGTAAAGTATCTTGGAAAAAAAGGTGAACTAACTCAAATATTAAGAGGAATGGGGAGCCTTTCTAAAGAGGAAAGACCTGAAATTGGTAAAATTGCAAATGAAGTAAGAGAAAACATAGAGGGGTTAATTGATACCTTAACTTCAAAAATCAAACTTACTGAAAAGGAAGAAAAACTTAAAAACGAGGTTATTGATATATCACTTCCTGGTAAGAAACAAAACCTTGGTCATAGAAATCCTTTAAGCATAACGCTAAATGAAATTGAGGATATATTCGTATCTATGGGCTTTACAATTGAAGAAGGTCCAGAAGTAGAATATGACAAATATAATTTTGAAATGCTTAATATACCTAAAGATCATCCAGCAAGAGGAGAGCAGGATACATTTTACATAAACGATAACATTGTACTTAGAACTCAAACTTCACCAGTACAAATAAGAACTATGCTTAACCAAAAGCCTCCGATAAAAATGATATCCCCAGGTAAGGTATATAGATCAGATGCAGTAGATGCTACTCATTCACCAATTTTTCATCAAATAGAAGGGTTGGTTATAGATAAAGATATTACTTTTGCTGATTTAAAAGGTACTCTTGAAATGTATGTAAAAAAGATGTTTGGTGAAGATGCTAAAGTAAAATTTAGACCACACCATTTCCCATTTACAGAGCCATCTGCAGAAATGGATATGTCATGCTTTGCATGTAAGGGTGAAGGTTGTAAGGTATGTAAAGGTGAAGGCTGGATAGAAATATTGGGCTGTGGAATGGTGCATCCAAAAGTGCTAGAAAATTGCGGCATAGACCCTTTAGTATATAGTGGCTTTGCTTTTGGCTTCGGATTAGATAGAATGGTTATGCAAAAGTTTGATATGGATGACATAAGGCAGTTATATGAAAGCGATATGAGATTTCTAAATCAATTTTAGTTATAAAACGATATTATAGGAGGTAAAAAAATGAAGGTTCCAGTAAAATGGTTAAAAGATTATGTTGATATAAATATTAGCTGCAAAGAACTTGGAGATTTATTAACCCTCTCAGGTTCAAAGGTAGAGGAAGTTATTGTTAGCGGTGATGAGATAAAAAACGTGGTTACAGCTAAAATTTTAAAAATTGAGCAGCATCCAGATGCTGAAAAACTAGTGGTATGTCAGCTTGACATTGGTACTAATGAGGAGCTTCAAATAGTAACAGGTGCAAAGAACATGAAAGAGGGAGATATAGTTCCCGCAGCTCTTCATGGCTCAGAATTACCTGGCGGAGTGAAAATAAAAAAAGGAAAGCTTAGAGGAATTGTTTCAAATGGAATGATGTGCTCGGAGGAAGAACTTGGTATACCAACTAAAGAACCAGTGCATGGACTTATGATACTTCCACAGGATACACCTATTGGTAAAGATATAGTTGAAGTTTTAGCATTAAGAAGCGAAGTGCTAGATTTTGAAATAACTTCAAATAGACCAGATTGTTTAAGCATAGTTGGTATGGCAAGAGAAACTGCTGCAACCGTGCATACCAATTATAAAATGCCAAGCACAAATTATGTAGCAAATAACAGTGCTAAAATTCAAGATGAAATATGTGTTGAAGTTAAGGATTCTCTTTGCAGAAGATACATGGCTCGTGGAATAAAAAATGTAAAAATAGCACCATCACCTTCTTGGATGGCTGAAAGACTATTGGAAGCAGGGGTAAGGCCAATTAACAATATTGTAGATATAACAAATTTTGTTATGATAGAGCTTGGTCAGCCGATGCATGCTTTTGATAAAAGAATGATTAGCTCAAATTGTATTGTGGTAGATAGAGCAAAGGATGGCGAAAGGTTTTTTACCTTAGATGATGTAGAAAGAGACTTAAACTCTGATACACTAGCAATTAAAGATGGAGATAAAACTATAGGAATAGCTGGAATAATGGGAGGACTAAACTCTGAAGTTAAAGATGATAGCACAGAAATAGTGTTTGAGTGCGCTAATTTTGATGGAACCAATATTAGATTAACTTCTAAAAGACTAGGCCTTAGAACAGAGGCTTCTGGAAAATTTGAAAAAGATTTAGATCCAAATTTAGTTAGCTTAGCTATGGATAGAGCTTGTCATTTAGTTTTAGAACTTGGTGCTGGCGAAGTTATGGATGGCACAATCGATATATACAAGGAAAAGGTTGAAAAGCATACTTTAGAGGTTGACTCAAATTGGGTAAATAAATTTCTTGGCTTAAATTTAACTAAAGAAAAAATGAAAGAATGTCTAGATAGCTTAGATTTAAATACAGAAATAAAAGAAGATAAGCTTATAATTACTGTTCCTACTTTTAGAAGTGATATAAATATAAGAGAAGATGTAGCAGAAGAAATTGCACGAATATATGGGTATAATAATGTACCAACTACAATTATAAAAGGTGAAAGCGTTAGAAATGGAAAATATAAAAATCAAGTAATTAAAGAAAAAATAATAAGTGCCCTTTTAGGAAGTGGTTTAAATGAGGCTATATGCTATTCTTTCGTAAGTCCAAAGGTTTTTGATAAAATTTTACTTGAAGAAGACAGCGAGCTTAGAAATGCTGTTAAAATAAAAAATCCTTTAGGTGAAGATTATAGTATTATGCGAACAACTACAATTCCTTCAATGATGGAAGCCTTGAGTAGAAATTATTCTAGAAATAACGAAATTGTAAGACTATTTGAAGTTGGAAAGGTATATGTCAAAAATATTGATATTAAAAAAATTCCTGATGAAAAAAATAAAATCACGATTGGATTATATGGAAATGCTGATTATCTAGATTTAAAAGGTATAGTTGAGAATGTATTTGAAGCTCTAAAAATAGAAGGCTTAAGCTTTGAAAGAGAAACAGAAAATCCATCCTTTCATCCAGGTAAAACAGCAAAAGTATGTTTCAAAAATATATGTTATGGAATTTTAGGAGAAATTCATCCAGATGTAGCAGAA
>JAJXWJ010000016.1 GCA_021781655.1 Bacillota bacterium
CAATTAAGGATTTAGATTCCAATACAATAGCAGTTATAAGAGTTGTTACATCTTTAGAAGATGTGAATAACCTTATTTTAAAGTATTTATTTTTATCAATGACTTTATTAATTGTAATTTTAATTTGTATTTTTATATCAAGCACTATTTTAAGTAAAACAATTATTGAACCTGTAAAAGAAGTTAATGATATAGCACGTAAGATGTCAAAAGGGCAATTTAATGAAAGGATAAACAAACATTATAATGATGAAATTGGAGAACTTTCAGATACTTTAAATTATATGGCTTCAGAAATTTTGAAAGCAGAGGAGATGAAAAATGATTTTATATCCTCTGTTTCCCATGAATTAAGGACTCCGCTTACAGCTATAAAAGGGTGGGGAGAAACAATTCTTACCGGAAGCTTTGAAGATAAAGAAGAAATTAAAAAAGGGTTAAAAGTAATATTAAGAGAAACGGATAGACTAAAAAATATGGTAGATGAACTTTTAGACTTTTCAAAATTAGAAGGCAATACGCTGGTTCTTACTATGGAAAAAACTGATATAAAAGAAGAGATAGAAGAAATATTAAGATTATATGATGGAAGGGCAAAAAAAGAAAGAATTTCTCTTCAGTCAAAATTTACAGAAAATATCCCAGAGGTTTCAGTAGACAGAAATAGATTTAAACAAGTAATTATTAATATTTTAGATAATGCTATGAAGTTTTCACCGAAAGATTCAAACATACTAATAAATGTTTTTACTTTAGAAAATGAGCTGATTATTGAAATAATAGATAATGGCTATGGAATAGCTAAAGAAGATCTTCCGAAAATTAAGGATAAGTTTTTTAAAGGTAATTCAAAAAAATCCGGTAGTGGCATAGGTCTAGCTGTTTGTGATAAAATTATAAAATTACATGGTGGCAGCTTAGAACTAAAAAGTGAGTTAAATAAAGGAACTAATGTAATAATTAAATTGAGGATAAATTAAATAGGTGAAAGAAAATAATAGGCTAGCATACTGGTTTATTATTTTTTTTTTGTGAATAACAGAAATCAAACATTTTGTTACCTAATTGTAACTATAAAGTATACTAAATGTAATTAATGAGTTTAGAAAGTTATGTATAATAATATTACAAAGTGATTTCAAGTTGTTTTTATAAATATGAAAGGAATGAATATTATCATGAAAATAAGGGTAATAACAATAGCTTTACTTTTAAGTTTGATAGCTATTTTAGGAGGGTGCAATAAAAGTCAAAGTGTGGTGAATAATAAAGAATACACAAGCTCACCAGTTAAAACTACTGCTAATGTAAGTACTAACGAAAACAATTCTGTTACCCAAACTAACAGTTCAACTATTTTGACGATGACTGAATTGTTAAATAAATTGCAAGGTGACTGGTATAATTTAAATGATGAAAAATCCATTAAAGAAAATGGTGTGCAGCGTTCCATAATGATTGAGAAAAAGGGAAATGATTATACACTAATAGAAACTTTTCCAGATACAGCACTCTCATACAAAGTAAGCAGTATACAATATCTTGGAAATAATAATTCATATTCAATTATAACTCATAATGGAGACGATAAGAAAAATATTGACTTTACATTTAATATAAGCGATGATTTTAAAAGTATAAATATCACTTCTGATTATGATAAAAATGTTAAGTATGTTAAGGCCACTGATGAGACTAAACAATATGTACAAATGCTTCAATTATTAGGAACTTATAAGGATGGTCAAGATAAAGAATATGTTTTTAAAGCTGGAGGTATTGCTGCATGGCCAAATAAAACATTTAAATTCTCAGTTTCATTCATAGAAAAGCTTTTTCCAAATTCATCACCTTCAAAAGCAGTGTATAATTATATAATAGTAAATGATAATAATGGAAAAGAGACTATGAGATATCTTTATGAGATTATTGGTAATAAACTTACTATATATAAAACAACATTAGATAAAGAAAATAACTATATAAAGGGTGCGCTGGTTGTAACTTTAACAAAGTCTAATGGGACAACAGATTTAATTCAAAAGGCAATTGATATTGTAGGTAAAAAATATAATGCAGTTGTAGACTATAAAGTTGAAAGTGGACAAATGTTTTACAAATCAGATATAGGTGAAATTTCCTTTGATTGCTCAGGTCCAGACAATACAAATAAATATAAAGTTAGTATATTTAAAGAAAGTAACAGCAGTTCAGATATCTTTAAGGAATTCAATGTAGATGTTATAAGTGGAAGTGTAGAGGAGATTAAATAAAGTTTTTTATAGGATCATATTGAAGTGGTGTTCAATGTGGTCCTTAAGTTTTAAACCACAACGTTGGGAAAATCACGAGTTTCATGAAGAGGGTGGTGAATCCCTTGCAATGGTTAGGGAAAGAAATATTGCTGCGTTGACAGATATACTCATAGAAAATCAAAATAAGAGTGAGGATACATCCATTGTAATAGGAACTCATGGAACAGCATTAAGTACAATATTAAATTACTACGACAGAGAATATAACTGTGATTCGTTTTCAAGAGCAGTATTTTGATTCACACATTAGAATGAGGTGATGATTATGTTATTTGGAATGCCAACATTAATAGAATTATATGGGTTAGAAGAAACCATGGAGTTATGCCTTGAATTAGGGTTGGACTTTGTGGAATTAAATATGAATTTGCCTCAGTATCAGTTAAATCATCTGGAAAAGATAGAGGAACTGAAGGGATTAAAAGATAAGTATCAATTATTTTATACAATCCATTTAGATGAAAATCTGAATGTGAGTGATTTTAATTCACTTGTGGCAAAAGCATATATGGAAACAGTTGAACGAACGATTCAGGTGGCAAAAAAACTGTAGATACCCATTCTTAGGATCACATATGACATTTGGAACAGGTGAAATTGACATAAATGGGCTGTTAAACTTAGCAAAGCAGCATAACTGTCGGTGTGTAGTAGAAACAAAAACAGTTGACGCCTTAAGAAAATCCGTATTGTGGTTGGAAACGAATAATTATTTGAAAGGATAAGGATGTAGGAAGGGGATTGCATTGTATAATGTGGTGTTTTGGATATAGATAGTATAACGGAAATATACCCTGTAATTACGTTCCGAAACATGGAATATTTCCCGAAGAAAAGCAAAAGAAATTGTTTGATAAGTGGGGTGAAAAAGTTAAAGTCATTGCTGAATATATTAAAACTAACAAGCAGGGTAAAAAAGAAAATAACAACATACTTGCAAACTTACTATTTTCAAATTTAATTTACAACCATTCAGCTAAGAATATTGCCAAAATGGATAAGAATTTTTGGGTTGATGAAAAATGTAATAAATGTGGTATATACCAAAAGATTTGTCCTGTTTGCAATATTGATATGAATAGTGGAAATCCAATATTTCAGATATTTTAAAACAGGCTAAGAAATAATAACTCTCCCCATCTAAAACGGTTTTTAATACTAAACGTTATAAATTGAACAACCGATTAGATTCATGGGGTACCTTCATCATTATGAGAATTTACAACGTTAAGCATTAAAGTTGCCTAATTTCAGAAGTTTTAAGCCTTTTAGACGTAATTTAATAATATATTTCATCAAGTATAACCTAAGACACTATTAGAATATGTTTCACTAAGGTTGTAAAAATGATATATGAAATATTTCAAATACAGATAAATATAAAAACAATCAAAAAAGTAGTTTTTAAAAGAGCAAAAATCCATTTTTCTAATCAACGGATTCTTATGATCTTTTTTATATCCAATATATAGAAATATTCAATATTCACTGTGAATCATTTTAACGTACTAATTAAAATTTTTAAAGTTTATGATGTTGCGTTTTACGGGTGGTCATGACTTATTGTTATTAAATATTCTATGTAAAATAAACATAAGCAATTAGAATGCTTGTTTTTTCTAGAATTTTAATTATTTATAATTTGAAAATTATTATATATAGTGTAATATATAATATATTGGAGGAAAATTATAAAATTTTAGGAAATAAATACATAAAGATATTTATATTGGATTTGAAGCGTAATTAAATATTGAAGGTAAGTATTAAGCATTCATTTCTTTGTCTTATTTAATTAAGAAAAGAAGTGATGCTTTACTATAAAAATAAATGAACATGGAAGGAATGAAGAATTATGCAATATGTAGTTTTACAAGTTATACTAAAAGAAAAATTTATTGGGACAGGCTCAGGTAATTTGACGGAATTAGAAAATGTTATAAACACGCAGGCTGCGAAAGGTTATAGATTGCATACTATTTCTACAGCATCTTCAGGAAGTAAAGGTATGCTTGGAGGAGACAGAATTCAAGCAACACTAGTTTTTGAAAAGTTATAATAAATTTAGAAAGGGGCTTTTGCAAAATAATAAAATTGAGAACTAAAAAGCTAACAGGTAAGAGTGAAGAAGTAATAGTGATTGAGAATTTTCCTTCATTTCATTGTAGAGAATCTTTAATTCTAGTTTTTCTGAAATGAAATTTAATAAAAATTGCCTTAAATAGTAATTCTTACCTTTCTTATAATACTGTGAGAATACATAGTCATTGTGGATATTCATCCCCAAATCAATATGAGGTAAGTTCGAAAACGAACTGGTAAAATAATACAAAAAATGTTAATGGATTGACTTTTGACAAAAATAGATATAAAAAATTCATGTTAAACTTGTATTTTTTCTTGACATAGTACCACTTTAAGTATTAAGTTATAATGGATTTAAGCATAATTTTTCAGATCTTGTAAATGTCTGTGAAGTAGATCGAAGTGCCAACCATATGGGTGATTATTCATAAGTTTATTTTCTGTTTAAGCTTTTCTTTAGTAGAGGGCGAGGCTGTATAAATCATCAATTTCAAATCAGGACAATCTGATACCTGCAAATTAACATGTTCAAACTCCAATTCTCCAAGTACAGGGTCATCCCATAATTTGTGACAATCAGTAACTGTTTTAACTTCATAACGAGGCCACCAATAGCGAAACAATTCACTTTCCTCTTTAAATTTTTCAATCATTTCCATTAATCTAGAATCCTTAGGATATCTAGCACAGTCAGCTCTAAATCTAGCAATCATGATTTTAGCCCTTTCTTCCCAAGCTTGATTTTGTTCTCTTTTTATTGGATTAATTAAAAATTCATAAAATACATTTGGTTTAAGATTTATGCTGGAAGAGTAAGTAGGGAATTTAAAAATAAATTCAGCAGCACCATTCCATAATAGTACATCCCAGTATTTATCCATTATATATGCTGGGTTAGGATCAAGAGCGAAAACTGTTCGTTCTAAGCCTAAACTAATTTCCTTATAAACCGCTGCGCTTTCTATTTCATCAGAGTTAGCTAATAAAAAAAGATATCTGCGTTCATCATTGGATAATTTTAATGAAGTAGCCAAACTTTCCAATACTTGATGAGAAGGATGTACATCTTTTCCTTGCTCTATAGATGTATACCAAGAAATACCCACATTAGCAAGGTGAGCAACCTCTTCACGGCGAAGACCTGGTGTTCTGCGACGTCCATTTGTAGTTAGGCCAACCTGTTCTGGTGTAAGGCGCTGTCTTGCTATTCGTAAAAATTCACCTAGTGATTGCTGCATTGTAATATCTTTCATTTGTTTTCCTCCTCGTATCCTAACACTGGTAGTGGTAGGATAACCACAATATGGCTCCATTATTTTCTCACTGATATAATTACTAATATAACATAAAAAATTGAAATGGAGTGAATTAATTTATGAAGATATTTGTAACAGGAGCAACAGGTAAGGTTGGAAGTCGTTTCGTACCTTATTTACTTAAAGAAGGTCATGAGGTTAGGATTCTTGTGAGAAATGCTGAGAGGGTACTTTCATTAAAAGAACAAGGGGTAGAAGTCATCGAAGGTGATCTCTTGGAAAGTGAAAAGCTCACTGAAGTGATTAAGGGTGTGGATGCCGTGGTGCATGTAGCTGCTCAGTTTCGTGGTGGAGTAAGAGAGGAAGAAGCTAAGGCAATAAATCTAGATGCAACTATTAAACTAGCTGAGAGTGCATTAGAGGCTGGTGTCACAAGATTTATTTTTACCAGCACTGGTAATGTATACCGTAATATGAAGGTAAACAGACCATGTAAAGAAGATGATATTCTTATGCCAGCAGAGCATATTTATCCCAAAACAAAAATAGCTGCAGAAAAAGCTCTATTAAAATTACATGGGGAAAAAGGCTTAGATGTTAGAATTATGAGACTTGGATTTATATACGGGGATGGTGATCCTCACATCGAAGAATTTTTGCCTTATATGACAAACTGGAATCCACTTAAAAAAATGTCTATGGTTCATCATTATGATGTTTGTCAAGCTTTACTGCTTGCTGCTAGTACGCCAGACATTGGCGGCAAAATATATAACGTTGCAGATGATAATATTTTTACTATAGGTGAATTATATAAGTTACAGACAGGAATAGAGCAGTTACCAATTAGAGATGGATGGTTAATGTCAAACATATGGGAATTAGCATTAGATACTAATAATATTAAAACTGAATTAAATTTTAAACCAAAATATCCTTCTGTTTATGTTGCTAAACATATGGGATATCTGTAATTAAGTATAAGAAAAATATTTTATAGCAGCTAAAAAATATTGACATTATTTTTTAGTTGCTATAAAATAATATTGGGTGATATTTATGAATAAACAATTAGAAATTATTGAAAAAGTAGTCCGTTTAGCAAATAAAATAAGTCAAACCAACAAAATACCTAGAGATTATGGTAGTGGACATATTTTATATCATTCAGAGATTCATACTATTGAGGCTATACATAATCATGAAAATGTAAATGCCAGTGAACTTTCAAAGATATTAGGTATTACAAATGGAGCAGTTAATCAAGTAACAAATAAACTTATTAGTAAAGGACTTATAGAACAATATAAATTAAATGATAATAATAAAGAAGTGTTTTACAGACTTACTGATTTAGGTGAAAAGGTTAATTTAGGACATAGTGAGTATCATAAAGAGGAGTATGAGGATATAGTACAATATTTGAATAATGCAAATAAAGATCAAATTAAAGCTGTAAATTCATTTTTAGATAGGTTAATAGAAAAATGGCCCAATAAATAAGGGCTCATTTTTTTGTAAATATTTTTTAGTAACTAAAAAATATTTAGTTTAGAAGGAGGTGTGCTTAAGATAATTTGCTTGATACTTTAAATGATTACTATTGAAATAAATTGATAGGAGAAAATGAAGAATGAATAATAAAAAAATATTAGCTTTTATAGCTATAGTAATTGGTTTTTTTATGACAATGTTAGATACAACAATCGTTAATATTGCCCTTCCTAAAATAACAGAGTATTATAATGCAAATATTGAGGCTATTACATGGGTATCAAATGGTTTTAATATAGCTCTTGCAGTAATAATTCTTACAGCATCTAAACTTGGAGATCAGTTTGGTCGTAAAAAGCTATTTCTTTTTGGATTATTTTTATTTACCCTTACATCATTTTTGGAGGGGTTTTCTAATTCCTTAGTAATGCTTGTAACCTTAAGGGTAATACAAGGTTTATCGGCTGGTATAATGGTACCTTTGACTATTCCATTATCAGTGGATATCTTTTCAGAAGAAAGGTTTGGTGCTATCGTTGGTATATGGGGAGCTGTTGGAGGCTTTGCTTCAGCTTGTGGACCAGGCCTTGGAGGGCTATTAACAAACGCATTTAGTTGGCAGGCAGTTTTCTTTGTAAACGTGCCTTTTGGTGTTGTCTCATTTATATTATCTATAGCGTTTTTAAAGGAATCCTTTGATGAAACTGCAACTAAATCCATAGATTTTTTAGGTATAATTACAATTAGTATTTCAATGTTAACCCTAATTCTTGGATTAATAGATGCTCCTAATGAAGGCTGGAACTCAAGGAATATTTTAGCTTTATTCACCGTAGCAGTTATTTCACTTATTATATTTGTAATTATTGAGTTAAAGGTAAAGGAACCAATGTTACCAATGCAGCTATTAAAATCGAAATATTTTACTGGCGCTTCTATAACTATGATTTTTATAACAGCTGGAATGATGGCAGGTTCTTTCTTAATTTCCTTCTTTCTAACAAATATTATGAAATTATCAGTTCTAGATTCAGGATTAACAATCATTGCTATGCCTATTGCAATGATTGTATTATCCCTTATTGCTGGACCTATATCTCATAAGCTTGGGGCTCGTCCGTTTGCAATTTTAGGCATAATACTTGTATCGCTTTCAGTATATTTATTTGGAACCTTGAATGTTGATTCATCTCGTTTTGATGTAATGTGGAGACTTGTGATTTGTGGAGCTGGAATTGGAATGAGCATATCACCTTTGATGGCATCTGCAATTAAAAATGCTCCAAGAGATAAGGTGGGCATTGCATCTGGCATAGCAAATGTTTCACGTACCATTGGCATGGTGCTTGGTGTTGCGATAATAGCAACTTTGTTAAGCAATAATATGCGTATTTCAGGACTTAGGAATTATGTAAGTTATGATAATACCTTTAAAAGCTTTAGCCTTATATTAATATTTGGAGTAATATTTGCAATTTTTGGTGACAAATCTTATAAGAATAAAGATATTCGAATGTAATTTAGAACTATTCTAGGTGTAGATAATGGATGTTGCATAAAATTTTAAGATTACGAACTAAGAGGCTACTTAAAGTTCATTAGAAAGTGAACTGCAAGGAAATTAAATTGACAATTGATAATTTGTGAGATTTTAAATTGCTGGTCTTGTGTTGTTGCCTGCCTAAATTCAGGAGCTAGAATCATTATGATAATATGTCAAAAGAGGTATCTTCAAAACAGGTTGGCTAAAGTACATCTATATAATTATTTCACTATAACTTGGAAAACAAAACTAACCTGTTAATTCTATATAAAAAACATTAGGTTTATCGTATAATATTTATATAAAGACATACCAACTAGATAGGAAGTGAGTTATTTTGAAATTAATATCATGGAATGTAAATGGAATAAGGGCCTGCACACAAAAAGGCTTTTTAGACTTTTTTAAAGAAATAGATGCGGATATATTCTGTATACAGGAAAGCAAGCTTCAAGAAGGTCAAATTGATTTAGATACTAAGGGGTATAATCAATATTGGAATTATGCTGAGAAGAAAGGATATTCCGGAACAGCTATATTTTCAAAGAAAACTCCTTTATCGGTATCATTAGGGATAGGAATAGAAGAACATGATAATGAAGGGAGAGTTATTACACTAGAATTTGAAAATTTTTATATGGTTACAGTATACACACCTAATTCTCAAAATGAACTAGCACGTTTAGATTATCGTATGAAATGGGAAGTTGATTTTAAGAATTATTTGAAGAAATTAGAAGAGGTTAAACCAGTAATTGTTTGTGGTGATATGAATGTTGCTCACAAAGAGATTGATTTGAAAAATCCTAAAACAAATCGTAAAAATGCTGGTTTTACAGATGAGGAAAGAGAAAAATTTAGTGAACTCTTAAACGCAGGCTTTATAGATACATTTAGGTTCTTTTATCCAGAAAAAACAGACATATATTCATGGTGGTCTTATAGATTTAGTGCAAGAGCTAAGAATGCAGGCTGGAGAATTGACTACTTTTTAGTTTCAGATAGTTTAAAAGATAAACTTATAGATGCTAAAATACATACAGAAATCATGGGTTCGGATCACTGCCCGGTAGAACTAGAGATAGATGGTATTAGTTAAAATATAATTATAATGATTTTGAGGTGCTTCTTATGAGTATTTTAGAAGAAATAAAAAATGGTGAAAGCAGAATACTTGAATTTAAAGAAATTATGCCAGAAAGCTTAAAAATAATGAAAACTGCTGCAGCATTTTCTAATGGTGCAGGTGGAAAATTAATCATAGGAGTTAAAGACAAAACCTCTGAAATAGTAGGTATATCAAAAAATGATGTGGTGGAATTACCAGATAAAATTACAAATATAATTTTTGATGGATGTTTTCCAAACATTATTCCTGAGATATATTCAGAGAATGTTGATGGAAAAAATATTTTAGTTATTGAATTCTATCCGGGAAATCTTAAACCTTACTATATTAAATCATATGGTAAAGTGAAAGGTAGCTACATAAGAGTTGGAGCAACAAATAAACCTGCAGATATTGAGATGATTAATGAATTAGAAAGACAGAGAAGAAATATATCATACGATGAAGAAATTTTATATAACATTGAAAATTTAAACTTAGGAAATGTAAGAAATAGTTTATCAAATAAAATTGGTAGAAGTATAGAACAAAATGAATTGCTAACATTAAAATTGTTAAAAGAAGAAAATGGGAAAATGTATCCAACAAGAGGATTCATGCTTTTATTAGGAAACAATATTGACTTTGAATTTGCTAGGATAAAGTGCGCAAGATTTAAGGGTGATGATGTTGAAGAATTTATTGATCAAAAAGTTTTTAGTGGGATATTATATGAGCAGGTAGATAATGCAATAAATTTTGCAAAAACACATATTTCAAAAAGTGGAGTAATAAAAGATATAAAAAGAGAAGATAATTATGCAATTCCTATTCTAGCTATAAGAGAAGCTATAATTAATGCAGTAGTTCATAGAGATTATAGTATTACTGGTTCTGATATAAAATTTGCTATATTTGATAATCGTGTAGAAATAACATCTCCAGGGGTTTTACCAAAAACTTTAAGCATAAACGATATTAAGTCAGGTAAATCTGAAATTAGGAATAAAGTTATTGCAAGAATATTTAGTGAGATTAATTATATAGAGCAATGGGGAACGGGAATTAGGAGAATAATAGCAGAATGTAAAAAAAACAGTTTGATTGAACCTATATTTGAAGAATCTGGTTTGTTTTTTAAGGTTACTATTTTTAACTTGTCAGATAATAATAAAACGCCGATAAATGACGATAAAATGCCGATAAGTGACGATAAAACGCCGATAAGTGACGATAAAACAGGAACACATAAGAAAATTAATGAATTTTCAGTGGATGAAAAAAAAGTTATTACATACTTAAAAGATAATGAATATATTACTAATTCTATTGCTAGAGAGTTAATCGGTAAAAAAGATACTGCAACAAAAAATCTTTTGAATAAACTAGTGAAGAAGGAGATAATAATTGCTATTGGGGAAAGAAAAAATAGAATTTATAAAATGAACGGAAAATAAGGAATTGTTGAATAAGGTATATTCTTTTGAAAGTCAGCTTGTAAAAATATAATGTCTAGCTGACTAATTTTTATATTTTAGCTTAAAATATGATAAAATTAAGTAATATATAACTTGAGGTGGATTATGAAGGGAGTTATTTTAGTAAATGATTATTGTTATTTTATCAATTATAATATCTTTTATGTGTGGTTCAATTCCTACAGGATATTTGCTTATTAAAAAGTTGTATGGAATTGATATAAGAACTAAAGGCAGCGGCAATATAGGTTCAACAAATGCTAAAAGGATTGAAGGAAGTAAAATATCTGCTATTGTTATGATACTGGACATGCTAAAGGGACTATTCCCAGTATTTTTAGGTATGTGTCTGGCAAAGATTACTGAATTGCCATTATCAACGAATGCATATCTTTCTATTATAGCTATGGCCGTAATTTTGGGACATGATTATACCCCATTCCTTGCGTTTAAAGGAGGAAAAGGTGTAAATACAACTGCTGGTGCATTTTTATTAATTGCTCCAATTCCAACATTAGTTTCATGTGCAGTTTATATTTCACTTCGATTTTTTACAGGAATAGTTTCAATAAAATCCATGGCAGTGGGTTTAACAATATCTATTATGTGTATCATACTAAAATCACCTTTTTCAATTACAATAACCAGTACAGCTGCTTGCATTTTAATGCTCTTTAAGCATAAAGACAATATAGTGAGACTTATACATAATGAAGAAAAATAAAAAAATGATTAAGTATAATTTGCCAGATAGAATTTAACTGAAAAGGATGAGTAGTAAATTATGATAATAAGAGAAATAGAGGAAAAAGATAATGAACAAGTAGAAGCATTGATACGAAATTGCTTGATAGAATTTGGAGCAAATAAGCCAGGATGTGCATGGGCTGATCCTAATTTAGGGCGTTTTTATCAGTTATATCAAGGTGAAAAGGTTAAATATTGGGTTGCTGAGGAAAAGGGAAAAATTTTAGCTGGATGCGGAATCGGTCCGCTTGAAAAAGCAGAAAACGTATGTGAGCTGCAAAAGATGTATTCTTATTCTGAAGTAAGAGGTACGGGGATTGCAAAGAAGATGCTTGAGATTGCTTTGGAGTTTGCAAAAAAACATTATGAAAAATGCTATTTAGAAACCTTCAGCAATATGACTGCTGCAAATAAATTTTATAAAAAACACGGCTTTACTCAATTAGAAAAGGCATTAGTTGAAACAGAACATTATGCCTGTGATGTGTGGTATGAAAAAAAATTATAGTAGTAACCCTTGTGTAAAATGGTCAATGGATGTAGTATAACTACACTGTCTATTGACCATTTTGGTTTATTATAAAACAATAACGGAGGAATAAAATGAATGATAAGTTTTTTAATTTACCTATAGAGAAGCAAAAACAGAGTATTAACGTTGCATTAATTGATGTTTTTATGTTACCATGCCGGTAAATATATATATCCATCACCTTGTCTATTTATAAGCTCTAAAGCACCAGTTGGTACAATATCAACAAAAGACATAATATTTTTTGTGTTTACATTTTGTTCTTTTAGGGAATGATTACATGCAACAAATTTAACGCCTTTTGTAATTAAATTTTTCATTGTTCTAATATCTGAAGCCAAAACTTCATTGCAATCAAATCTTTTAACAGCTTCAGAAGTTGCTAAAACCTCAATGTAACATTTTTCAATGTTTTTAGAATCAAACAATAAATTAGTGTCATTAAGCATTAATTTCCATTTTTCAAAGTTATCAATATGAAATATAACCTTACTTTCTAGCATCGTAACCGCCCCTTTCATAAATATAATAATATTTTTGATAGATTACTCAAAATTAAATTTATTCAAATTTGCAATATCTATATCGATAGTTTAATTATATAACGAAATCAACAAAAAATCTAGCGCTATATTAAAATATTATCAAATATTTGCTGAAAAATTTGATATATGAAAACAAATATGTTTTAAATGTATTAAATTATTAAAACTTTACACAGTAGAAGTACAATATATCCATCCAAAGGTTCGTTGAAACTATTCAGAACTTTTATTTTAATTAGCTATATAATATTAATGTTAAATTCTTGTAAACAAATAATTTAAATTTATTTAAATTATTTACAATTAAAACGTAATATTATAAAGAAAAGAGGTAATTTTTATGAATCATTTAATTAAACAGGTTCAGCTGTACAAATTTTTAGACTATTGTAATGAAATTGAATTAGAGAAAAACATTCTAGATTGTGGAGCAGGAGGAGCCAATCCGCCATTGTCAATTTTTTTAGGGGCAGGATACAAAACCTATGGAATTGAAATTAGTGAGTCACAAATTAAAAAAGCTAAAAGTTTTTCTGATAAGCATATGCTTGAGCTTAACATTTCAAAAGGCGATATGAGAAAATTACCCTTTCAAGATAAATCAATAAGTTATATATATTCCTAGTTAAGAAGGGATAACCTAATGTAGAGAGTGTAAAATGTTTGCTATGCACCATGTAAAGTAAAAACATTTTCCGAAAATGATATTTTTCAGAATTCTGATATTATAGTAATAGTTAATGCAATAGTTGGAGATGTTCTTAAAAATGGATTTGTTTTAATGGGATGAAAATTGAACTTAAATATAAAGGGGAAATATATGATATGTTTGATGTTATTGGATTAGATTTAGATGGAACGCTACTAAAAAATAATAAGACAGTCTCAGATAAAACTTTAAATACTTTGATAAAATTTGAGAAGTTAGGCAAGCAGATTGTTATTGTAACGGCAAGGCCACCAAGATTAGAGCCAATAAAGCTTCCAGAGGAATTACAGCGGGAATTTATGATATATTACAATGGAGCGGAAATCTATCATAATAAAGAAAAGATATTTTGTAAATGTTTATCTTTAGAATCAGCTGACTACATAAAAAATTTGATAATGGGAGAGTTTGAAAAATGTAAAATAGGTTTTGAAATTAACAATGAATTGTATACTAATTTTAAAGATGATAATGTTTTTGGTACTAATAAGTTCATTACTATAGATTTGAAAAGTTTTAAATTACTGTCGCCTACTAAAATATTAATTGATATGAGAAGTATTGATGATGTAGATGCATTTAAACTAAAATTACCTCAGGATTGCAATATAATAGTAACTGATAACGGAAAATTAGGACAGATTATGGCTAAAGGTGTTAATAAACTAAACGGATTAAGGTGTATCCTCGATAAACTTGGTGCAAGCCTTGAAAGAGTTGTTTTTTTTGGTGATGACATAAATGATATTGAGTTGTTAAAAGCTTGTGGTACAGGAGTAGCCATGGGAAATGCAGTAGATGAAGTGAAAAGTATTGCAGATTTTGTTACTACTTCTAATGATGAAGATGGAATTGCTGTTTTCCTAAATAAAGTTAATAAATAAAGTAGTATATAATGGCTCTAGGTAAAAAGTATTATTAGGTCAATATGCTTTGAATTTTAAAGCAGTAAATATATAATACTCAAACTTCGCAGGATAAAATCAGTTGCAAATCCTTATATATTAAAGGTTATGTGACTTAAAATAGCAGTAAAATTGTAAATTTCACATGGATTGCTGAAATTTAAAATTTTCCTATTTCTTTCATAATCAATTTATTAACAATTTGAGGATTAGCTTTTCCTTTAGTTTCTTTCATGATAACTCCTACAAGGTAGCCAACAACCTGAGTTTTACCTTTTTTATAGTCGTCAATAGACTTAGTATTACAAACCAAAACTTTCTTCACTAATTCCAATATAGTCTTTTCATCGCTATTTTGGATTAAGCCTCTTTCTTCGATAATTGCTTTTGGCGATTTACCTTTCTTAAAAACATCTATGATGATATTTTTACCAATGGCATTAGAAATTGTACCCTCATTTATTAGCATTATCAGTTCAGCTAATTGTTCTGGTTTAAAGTTTGCACCTTCATTTTCCTTCAGAAGGCTGGCGATATCACCCATAAGCCAATTTGCAGTAGCTTTAGCATCGCCGCATATTTCCGTTGTTTTCTCAAAAAAATCTGCAACTGCTATTGAAATGGTTAAAATTTCAGCATCATACTTTGAAAGGTTATACTGTTCTATAAATCTTTTTTTCTTTTCAGGTGGAAGCTCAGGTATAGTTTTTCGTATTTCTTCTATCCAATCATCATCTATATTTAAAGTTACAAGGTCTCCTTCTGGAAAGTATCTGTAGTCATTAGCAAATTCTTTACTTCTCATAACTACAGTATTATTTTTTGTATCATCCCATCTTCGAGTTTCTTGATAAAGTTGTTTTCCTGCTGAAATTTCAGATATATGTCTTTTAATTTCAAAATTAATAGCTTTTTCTAATGCTTTAAAGGAGTTAACATTTTTAATTTCTGTTCTTACTCCGAATTCTTTAGAACCTTTTTCCATTACAGAAATATTAGCATCACATCTTAAAGACCCTTCCTCCATTTTACAGTCTGAAATGGATAAAGAGGTAAGAATATTTTTTAAATTTTCAAGAAATAATACTGCTTCTTTAGCACTTCTAAGGTCTGGTTTTGTTACTATTTCAATAAGTGGAACTCCGGATCTATTAAAATCTATTAAGGTTTCATGATCAGTATGCAAAAGCTTTGCGGCATCTTCTTCAATATGTATCCGTTCTATTCTTATTTTCTTTGAGTTTCCGTTGTCTATTTCTATATCTATAAAACCATCTCTGCATACAGGAAGCTCCTGTTGACTTATTTGATAATTTTTAGGGCAGTCAGGATAAAAAATAGTTTTCCTATCCAATCTCCCGTATCTGGTAATAGAACAGTTTAAAGCAAGTCCAGCTTTTATAGCATATTCTACAACTTTTCTATTAAGCTGTGGTAGTGCTCCTGGAAGTCCCATACAAACAGGGCAGATGTGAGTATTAGGTTTCCCTCCAAATTCTGATAAACAACCACAAAATATTTTAGTTTTTGTTGCAAGCTCACAGTGAACTTCTAAACCTATAACAACTTCATATTCCATTTAACTTTCCTCCTTAAATGATTTGAGCCGTAAATTTATGCCAATCTGTTGATGACTCATAGCTGTAAGCTAAATTAAACAATGTAGCTTCACTAAAATAGTTTCCAATAAACTGTAGTCCAACTGGCAGGTTATTTACAAAACCACAGGGTACTGAAATTGCAGGTAACCCTGCTATATTAACTGGTACAGTATATATATCTGATAAGTACATTGAAAGAATGTCTTTTGTTTTTTCTCCAAATTTAAAGGCAGGAGTAGGGGAAGTAGGAGAAAGTATAGCATCAAAATCGTTTAAAACCTTTTGAAAATCTTGTATTATTAAATTTCTAACCTTTAATGATTTTTTATAATAGGCATCATAATATCCAGCTGAAAGTACATATGTTCCAAGCATTATGCGTCTTTTTACTTCTTTTCCAAAACCTTCGCTACGTGACTTAAAATATAAATCAACTACATCTTCAGTATCTTTTGATCTGTAGCCATACTTTACACCATCAAATCTACCGAGATTTGAAGAGGCTTCTGCAGAAGATATGATGTAATATGCAGCAAGAGCATATTGTGTTAGAGGAAGTGAACATTCTTTAACTTCAGCACCGTTTTCTCGTAATACCTTTATAGCTTTATCAATTGTTTTTCTTACATTATCATTTAGACCTTCACCAAAATATTCAACAGGGATACCTATTTTTTTACCTTTTATATCTTTTACAAGATTGTTTTTATAAGCTTGTACAGGTATATTTACTGTTGTATAATCTTTATTATCTATACCTGATATATTTTGAGCTAATAGAGCACAATCTTCTACGTCTCGTCCAATTACACCTACTTGATCTAGCGTTGAGCCAAAAGCTACAACTCCATACCTGGATATTCTTCCATAGGTAGGTTTAAGTCCTACTACTGAACAAAAGGAAGCTGGTTGACGTACGGAACCGCCTGTTTCTGTTCCAAGAGAAAGTGGAGCTTCAAAGGCAGCTACTGAAGCAGCAGAGGCACCGGAAGATCCTCCAGGAACATACATTTCATTCCAAGGATTTACGGTCTTTTTAAAGGCGCTATTTTCATTAGAGGAACCCATAGCAAATTCATCCATGTTCAGTTTACCCAGTATAATCCCATTATTTTCTTTGATTTTTTTTGTAACCGTTGCATCATAGGGTGATATGTAGCCTTGTAAGATTTTTGATCCGCAGGTGTTTTGCATTCCTTTAACACTAATATTGTCTTTAACAGCAACGGGAACTCCACCTAAACCTTCTAATATTTCACCTTTTGTAATTTTTTCATCTAAAGCTTTTGAACTATTTAAAGCTTCCTCTTCTGAAACATGTAGATAAGCACCAATTTTTTCATCAATTTTAGATATATTTCGAATAAAAGCTTTTGTAACTTCTTCTACCTTAACTTCTTTGTTTTTTATCATGGCTTTTAGTTCATGAGCTTTATATTTATGTAATTCCATTAAAAAATCCTCCTATTCTATAACCGTGGGAACAGTAACATAATTATTAAATTTATCTAGAGCGTTAGCTAATATTGAATTAAGTTCTATAAATGGTTCCATCTCATCATCTCTAAATTTATTTTCAAGATAATAGGGATTTACTATAATGTCTATATTTTCAGTATTTAATTCATTCAGTTTTTCCATGTAACCAAGCACACTATTTAAATCAATTATAAGGTTTTCTTTTTCTTCATCAGAAAAGTTTAATCTTGCAAGGTTTGCTATATATTCCACATCTTTTTTAAAAATCTCCATAATCAATCTCCTTTAAAGTATTATTTTTCTTTTATCAAATGGTGTATCATATTCAGCCAATACCCCTATAAACTCACTATTTTTTATTTGATAAGTCACTAATTTCATATTTACCCCCCAAAATAAGAATAATGTGATATATATATCATATTTGTAAAGTATCTTATCACACTAAATTTATCATGTCAATAATATGATACAAATATCATGTTTATTGACTGAATTATGTTTCTTCGGTATAATAAATTTATTTATAAAATTTAGAAAAGAGGTATATTATGGCAGCTTCAGAAACAAGGGAACCCCGTCAGACTCGGGCAATAGAGAAGAAAAACAAAATTATAGAGGCTGGCTTCAAGCTATTTTGTGAAAAAGGCTATCATTATACAAATACAAATGAAATTGCTAAGGAGGCTGGAGTATCCACTGGGATAGTGTATCATTACTTTAAAGATAAGAAAGCAATTCTTTTAGCAACTGTAGGACAGATGGTTCCAAGCTTTGATCATGAAATAATAAATAAGTTATGTGTATCCAAAGATAGAAGAGAACTTGAAATTTTTTTATCAGAAACCATAGATAGGGATATTGATTTTCATAAGTTATTTAAAGCAGCACATGAGGAATTTCTAACTATGTGCCACTCTGATCCAGATATAGCGGAATATATGAAGGGGTTTCAAGACAAAGGTTTATCAAGAATTGCAGATACAATAGTATCAAATGGCTCAACTATTTCAAATCCCTATGAAAAAGTTGACATAATATATCATATGATAGATCAGTACTGTGATGCAGTAGTTTTTAGTAAACGAGAAAAAATAGATTATAATATTATGAAAGAACTTTTAATAAAAAATATAATGAATTTGCTATATATAAATTGAGTTATGAAAATAATTAGAGCCGTCTTTACTTTTCAATTTATTACTGCAATGATATAATAGTATTAATTATTGTTTACTCGAATAATTTTGATGTTTTTGTTAATAATATAATGATAAAAATATAATTTGGAGCGTGAACCAAATGGAGAATGACAAAACTTTTGAATTACTTACTAAAATGTATTCAGAAATGAACGGAAAGTTTGATGCAATAAATAATAGGTTTGATAATTTAGAAAATAGGTTTGATAATTTAGAAAATGAAGTGAAAAAGATTGGTGCTAAAATTGATGGAGAAGTTATTCCAAAGCAGCAGGCATTGTTTGATGGTTATGTAGCAAACACTGAAAAACTTTGTCAGCTAACAGAAACCGTAGAAGAAATGAAAGTTGATATTAATAACATTAGTATAAAAACCTTAAAAAGTGAAAATAACATTATTGAAATGAAAAAAAATTTTTATAGCAAAGCATAATGCAAAAGTTCATATCGAAAGATATGAGCTTTTTGCATTATTATATAGTAATTATCTTGCAAAATAATTTTATTATAGTTTTTTTTGATATAATAAGATAAATAAGGTAAATGTATTATTATTTTGGAGGATTACAAATGGTAAAGGCTATTCTATTTGACTTTGATGGTGTACTAACTATAGATGCCACTGGATCACAATCCATTTGCAACTATGTATGTAAGGAAATAAACATGGATATGTTAGAATTGGTAAAAAAAATTAAATGTAAGGGCTATAAGACAGCAATGGTTACAGATAATAAAGCTGATAGAATTGAAAAAATTACAGAGCACTTTGCTTTTGAAAAAATATTTGATGTCATAGTAGTTTCAGCTAATATAGGTTCTGGAAAAGATAAGGAAGATATATTTATTAGAACCATGGAAAAGTTAAAGGTAACTGCAGATGAATGTGTTTTTATAGACAATCAGCAAAATAATCTATTAATTTCAGAAAAATTAGGAATGAAGGTGATTTTCTATAATCATGAAGAGAAAAATATAGACAGACTTCAAAAACAATTGGTAAGTTTAGGCTTGAATTTTTAAAATAGAATCAAAAAAAAGGAAAAGATAAATCGATTTACAGATTTGAATATAAAATTGGTAATGAAATGAAGGAAGGCTGGGTCAGATTTGGCAGTATATTTGGACCAGATTTGAGAATGTAAAAATTAATTATTTAACTGAAAGGATGGTTTTATCAAGGAAAGACCAGTGTTATTATCAACAAAAGCAAATAATGGAACTTATGGAGGGGTTACATATCAAATAGATGGTGAGCTTGTACCAGCATTAACTGTAGAATTAATGCAAGGACAAAAATATATTTTGAGCATATACTTTGTTTTGTATGTTTTGTGAAAATATAGTATTGTATTTGAATATTAGCAAAAATCATCTATAGTCACACAAATAAAGCGGCTTATAGAAAAAGTTATTAGATTTATAGATAGAAATATTTTAAAATACTATGGGGAGATAATTTAATGCTTGGAATAGTTATTTGTGAGGATAATGAAGTTCATAGAAACAATTTAAAGCAAATTATAGAAAATACTATTTTACGAGAAGGGCTAGATTTAAATATCCTTTTAAGTACAGGAAAACCAGAAGAACTATTAGATTTCTTGAAAAATAACAATACAGTTGGAATTTACTTTTTAGACGTTGATTTGAAATCTAATATAAATGGTGTAAGACTTGGGGAAAAAATTAGAGAAATTGATCCTTTAGGATATATAATTTTTACCACCACTCATTTAGAAATGAGTTATTTAGCTTTTAAATATATGGTAGAAGCAATGGATTATATTGATAAAGATGAAGATAACTATAAAGAAAGAATAAGCAAATGTATTTTAAAGGCGTACAACTCATATTATAAAGAAAAAAATAATGAAGAAGTTATTTCTATTAATTCAGATGGAAGAGTTATTAATTTAAAGCCTAGTGATATACTGTTCATAGAGACAACCACTACTGCCCACAAGATAAGAATTCATGAAGAAAATAGACAAATTGAAGTTTATGCTAATTTGAAGGATATACAAAATAAGCTTCCTGCCAATTATTATAGATGTCATAAATCCTACATTGTTAATAAAAACAAAATAAAAGAAGTAAATAAAAAAGAGTATAAAATAACTATGATAAATGAAGAGGAATGCTATGTTTCTATTAGATATCTTAGGGGGCTTTTAAGTGAATCAAGATAAATTATTTTTAGCCTGGGTATACATTATTATACCTACTTTCATAACTAGTATTATTTGTGGAATTTCATTATTTTTAATTTTTAAAGGCAAGATTAAATTTAAAAATATTTTTAAGTTTTCTGCTATTTCATTTTTAATAGGATTTGTCATAAGCAGTGGTTCATATATAATAATTCTTCCGATACTAGCTATAGTTACAATTTTTCAATTAAGAGGGAAAAATCCTACAGAGATAAGTTAGTAAATATAATGAACGATAGCATTTGTCTTCAAAAGAAACAAAATATAAATATTGGAAGCTGTGAACTAAGTATAAATTCAATGAATGAATCAGCTTTAGTTATTCTTGTTTTCAATACATTTAGCAATTTTGAAAAGGATTATAATCATAATAGATTACTTACAGATACGCAGTCTATAGGTGCGGCAATACAAAATTTGATTCTGGCTGCTCAAGAATTTGAACTAGGAACTCTTTGGATTTGTGATATATTCTATTGTAGCAGCGAAATATGTTCTTGGTTGAATCGAAAGGACGAATTGGTAGCAGCCATTGCTATTGGCTATCCAGATCAATCACCATTTGAAAGGCCGCGAAAGACATTAGTAGAAGTTACAGAATGGATGTATTAAAACAACTGAATCATGTGATTCTAAAATTTTTTAAGTATCAGAGGTGAGAGGTAAAAAATAAACTAAAAGGAGGAAAGGCTGGTTTCTGAGGCAATTATTGAATAAAGAATAATGTTATATGTGAAAAATCCAGTTATTGTAATTTTAGAAACCAGATAAAATAAACTAAATGAATATTTATGTTGCATTATTAAAAGGTATTAATGTAGGTGGGAAAAATATAATTAAAATGGCAGAGCTAAAAAAAGTATTTGAAACAATTGGACTTTATGAGGTGAAAACATATATTCAAAGCGGTAACGTACTGTTCAAGTCAAATGAGGATGAGGATGCTTTACGAAACAAAATTGAAGATGAGATTGAGGCAGTTTTTGGATTTTACGTTGAAGTTGTATTGAGAACAAGGGAAGAATTAGAAAAGATTGTATCGACTTGTCCATTTTCTGATAAAGAAATATTAGAAGCTGAGTCATCATCTGAAGCAGAGAGTTTATATGTGGCACTATTAGCTCAGGTTCCTTTAAAGGAAAAAATAGAACTTTTGGATGAGTATAGCAATGAAAGTAATAAATATCGAATTGTTGGTCGAGATATATTCCTATTATTTAATGATAGTATAAGAAATTCAAAACTTGCTAATAAGCTTCAGAAATTAGATGTAGCGGTTACTGTGCGTAATTGGAAGACAATGAATAAACTTGTTGCCTTAGCAAGAGATATGGCGATTTAAGTAAATGAATTTGATTTTATCTTATAACAAATTCAAAAATTGAGAATACCAAAATAAATATCGAAACACATAAACCAGCTATAGCAAGTTTTTTGTTTTTCTTCCAAATCTGAATGGATTGAAATAACAATGACACAGAAATCAATGGTCCAAATACATTTGCTCCAGTTTTCTAAATACCTAAAATCTGCGTACATACAAATATTATTATGCTTATAGAGCAAATATTGCTAATTATATACAGCACTTTCTCATATGTTTGTTTGTGACGCCATCTACCTCCAATCATCCCCTCAGTATGCTAATTCAATAAAGGGAAGTCATCTTTGGCTCTGCAAAAGTAATTTCAGAAAAAATCATATAAAAAGGAAATCTGATATAACAATAAAAACTATTGTTTATCAGATTTTTTTGATTATATAGTGTTTAAAATAAATGACGAGGCGATTTTATGGTAAAGACATATAAAGAAAGATTTATAAAAATAGTTAAAGCAATAAACTCAGATATTTTAAAACAACATGCACAGCTAAAAAAACAAAAAAAATTAAACTTTGAGGCTTTTTCCTTTCTAAATAAAGTATATCTGCAAGACTTTTATTCATCGGAAGAACCTATACTTTAGAATGATTACTTAGTATTTGCGATAGAAGGTAGCAAAGTAGAAGTTCCAAATTCAGATGAAAATAGAGCAGCTTTTTGCGGCGGGCTTATGACTAAAATGGACGAAGCTAAAAAATTAATACATACTAGCTCTAGAATAGCAAAGTTTATAATAAGAATGTAGGAAAAATGTGGTCTTTACCTGTAGAAGATTTATTTATGGGTTGATAGAGTTCTTTTCAAGGATAAGGAGAAACTAGCAGGTAATCAAATGATAGTTTTCAGATGCCAAAGTGTAATTAGTAATATTGATAAAATTTATGAATTAAAGTATGAGCTAAATACTTGTTTAAATAGACTATAATAAATATCGGATATTAAGTATATTATGTATGCTTATATTCGATATTTTTTTCAAATTCTAATAAAGCTCCTCTAGCAGATAGGGTTAGACCGAGGACGCTTTTCTTCCCCACATGGAAAGAGGAAAGATTGTCCTAATTGGTGCAACTACAGAAAATCCTTCTTTTGAAGTTAACTCAGCCTTATTATCAAGAAGCCGAGTATTTGTACTTCACTCTCTTGAAAAGGATAATATTATTAAGCTTTTAAAAAACGTATTAAAAGACAAAACTGGTTATGGCCATAGAAATATAGATATTTC
Source organism: Bacillota bacterium (assembly GCA_021781655.1). Lineage (GTDB taxonomy): Bacteria > Bacillota > Clostridia > Clostridiales > Clostridiaceae > JAJXWJ01. Next base: position 23,822 of record JAJXWJ010000016.1, read on the forward strand.
TGAGGAGCTACTTAACTTAATAGCCTTGTATTCTAATGGAGATGCTAGAACTGCACTTAATGTTTTGGAAATGGCAGTTATGAGTGGGGAAGTAAGAGAAAGAACTACGGTGATAACAAAAAATATTATTGAAGATTGCATTCAGCAAAAGTCACTATTATATGATAATCTTGAAATTACAGTTGCAGTTTATAATGCAGTTCATTATCTTGGTATGCCAGAATGTAATATATATTTAACCCAAGCAGTAGCATATCTATCAGTAGATCCTAAATCAAATGCACTTTATACCGCTTACGAAAAGGCAAAAATAGATGCTAAAAATACTATTTCAGAAGGAGTTCCTCTTCATCTAAGAAATGCTCCAACTAAGCTTATGAAAGACTTGAATTATGGCAGTGGATATGAGTATTCTCACAATTTTGAAAATAAAGTAGCGAGCTTGCAATGTCTACCTGATAATCTGAAAGACAGACAATATTACACTCCAACTACCCAAGGTGTTGAAAAAAATATAAAAGAACGATTGGAAACTATTAAAAAGTTGAAGAAAAGATAGTAGCATAATATGGTATAATTGTGATAATTAGAAGAGGAGGTTATGTATTGTGGGTAAAAAAATTCATATAGTTTTTTCTGAAAGTACAGAAGGGACTTTTAAATATGCTATTAGTACAAAGAAATTTATTAATGGAGATAAAATTATCGCGCTTTATGATAATCTTTCACATGGAACAATATCTGAATTAATAAATTTTGACTATAGATCTGACTGGATAAAGGAACATAGTGAAAGTGATCATTACCGTTTTATTCCTGTAGAACATTATAAAAAAAATTATGATAAATTTTACAAAGATATTTCTGAGATAGAAGATGGAGATTATATTTATCTTTGGCAGGGTAATTGTGATAAGGAGATATGTGGTATGCTTTATACCCTATCTTTACTTAAGGATAAAGCAATAAATATTAGTATAATAAATGTTTCTGAGACAATTACTGAAAACAGAGAAGATACTATTGTTAATATTATAATGAATTCAGCTTTAGAAATCTTTCCTGAGAAAATAGAAACTTACTTTAGGTTGGCTAGGAAACTTGATAAAAATAAATATATAGAATTACTATCCCAGTGGAAAGACATACTTAGTGAAAACTCATTACTCCGTAGCTCTGTAAATGGAAAGATGAAAAATGTAGAAGAAGATTATTTTGACAAAGACATATTAAAATTTACTGATAAGCAATATAAAAAGGCTGCAAGAGTTGCAATGAATGTAATTGTACACTCAGAACCTAGAATTACAGATGATCTTGTTTTCTATAGAATAAAAAAGCTTGTGCAATCTGAAAAACTAGGTTTCAAAGGTAACTTTGGAATTATACCAGAGATGGAGATTTGTTTAACAGAGAAAGGTTTTAATTATTTAGGATCTTTTGAAAAGGCCATTGATTTTTGGAAAGCAAGACAAAGAAAGAGAAGGCTTGAAAAAATAATAGGAAGGTTAAATTTAAATTTAAAACCAATGTAGGAGGAAAATTTAGATATGGGATTATTAGAAAGTAATCAATATTTGAAAAGTATAGAGCTTAAAAGAGAAAATGTAAAATCTTTTTCAAACTATCCCTTTAGTTTACCAGCGATTAAAAGTTTATCAAATTTACAATTACATCCTAAGGTGACCTTTATAGTAGGCGAAAATGGTTCTGGTAAGTCAACTATATTGGAAGCAATTGCTACAGCTTATGGATTTAATGCAGAAGGCGGAACTAAGAATTTTAATTTTTCTTCAAATGACACTCACTCTGAACTGCAAAACTATATAAAATTAATAAAGGGTGTTAAAAGGCCAAGAGATGGATTCTTTCTTAGGGCAGAAAGTTTTTATAATTTTGCTACAAATGTTGAAGAATTAGATAGGGAATCACCAGGCATGTTTGCTTCGTATGGTGGAAAATCCTTACATAAACAATCCCATGGTGAATCATTTTTCTCAGTATTCATGAATAGATTTACAGGATATGGATTATATATACTTGATGAACCAGAAGCTGCTTTATCACCTTCCAGGCAAATGTCCTTAATTACAAGAATGCATAAATTAGTTGAAGAAAAATCTCAGTTTATTATTGCAACACATTCACCTATCCTAATGGCTTATCCTGATTCGGTTATATATGAGATTAAAGATGATATTCGAGCTGTTAAGTACGAGGAAACAGAACATTATATAGTAATGAAAAGTTTTTTAAATAACCCAAAAGGTCTTTTAGATATTCTTTTGTGAAATGTATAGGAAAATGAGGAGAGAATCAATGAAACCTAGACTATAGTAAAATTTTCCGATATAATTAAATAGTCAAATTTTTTAAAAATATTTAATTAAAGGGCATTTTATATATGGCGAATATTGGATAATTTGATAACGATTTTTGTAATATTATTGTTTTAAGATTTGATGATTTCATAGGAGGTGTAATTAATGAAAGGTTTTGGCATGCTGTCCATAAATAAATCTGGATGGATTGAAAAAGAAAAACCGGTTTGCGGACCATTGGACGCAATCGTACATCCAACTGTTTTAGCTCCATGTTCCTCTGATACACATGTATTTCATGGAGGTTCAGGCGAAAAATCCAATCTGATTCTTGGTCATGAAGCAGTGGGCAAAATAGTGGAAGTCGGTAATTTGGTAAATAATTTTAAAGTAGGGGATACTGTTGTAGTACCGTGTACAACGCCCAACTGGCTTTCCAAAAATGTGCAGGGTGAGTACAATGCACATGATGAAGGTCTTATGAAAAGTTTTAAATTTCTAGGCTCAAAAGACGGAACTTTCGCTGAGTATTTTCATGTTAATCATGCGGATGCCAACTTAGTTCTATTGCCGAAAAATGTTTTGCCTGAGGCTGCTGTAATGACAGTAGATATGATGTCTACAGGGTTTCATGGCGTAGAAAATGCAAATGTTTCTTTCGGCGACACGGTTGTTGTTATCGGTATAGGACCGGTTGGACTGATGGCAGTTGCCGGTTCAAAGCTCCGCGGTGCTGGAAGGATTATTGCAATCGGAACCCGTCCTAATTGTGTTGAGGTGGCAAAGGAATATGGTGCCACAGATATTGTAAGCTACAAAGAGGGTGACATTGTGGAGCAGGTATTAAGCCTAACGAACGGTGGTACGGATTCTGTTATTATTGCAGGCGGAAATGCAGGCAGTTTTAAGCAAGCGGTAGACATGACAAAACCCGGCGGATACATATCCAATGTGAACTTCTTTGATGTATCGGATACCTTGGCGATGCCTGCGTATTCTTGGGGACTTGGCATGGCCAATAAAACTATCCGTGGCGGTTTCTGTCCTGGAGGTGCACGGAGAATAACAAAAATGCTAAATATGGTTGCTAATAACAGGGTTGATACAACTAAGCTTATTACACATCGATTCTCAGGCTTTGAAAAGATTGAGGATGCTTTTGAGATAATGGATAAAAAGCCTAGCGATTTAATCAAGCCAGTCGTATTTATAGACTAAAGTCAAACAAAATTTACATATGTAGTAATTTAAATTTATATAAAATAAGAAAGGTGTGAAAAATATATACATGAATGATGAAGAATATCTTAAAGCAGTTGAGGAAATATTTGAAGTAATCCCAATGCTATTTAATTGCGACGCTGGTTTTTCTATAACTGATCATGAAAAATATACATTAGTTAAGCAACCTGAAACATATAAGGTATCTATCTCTATTGATATGCCCATTGAAAAAGAGGGGATTGCTGTAGATGCAATGAAAACTAGAAAAAAACAGTCCTATCGATATCCTAAAGAAGCTTTTGGTTTTCCAATTATTGCATATTCCATTCCGTTAATCAATCCAAAAACAAATAATGTTGTAGGAACAATAACTTATTCTACTTCCCAAGAAAGAGAAAATGAAGTTATCGAAATGGCAAGTCAATTACAAAACTTCTCAGACAATTTGGGTGCATCATCAGAAGAGTTGGCAGCTTCAAGTGAGCAATTTTGTAGTAGTAGTCAAAATGTTTTTACTTTAGTTGACAAAACTAAGGAAGATATTACAAGTATGGATGATGTAATAAGCTACATAAGAAGCATTGCAGATACTACCAACCTATTAGGACTTAATGCTGCCATCGAAGCAGCAAGAGCAGGTGAACATGGACGAGGATTTTCTGTTGTGGCAGAAGAAATACGAAAGCTTGCTACAAATAGCAAAGAATCAGTTGGACAAATTAATGAAAAATTGGTAACAATCAAAGAAAATATTAATGCAATCATTGATGTTTTAAATGATTTTTCCAGTATGACTCAATCACAATCAGCTCAAGCTGAGGAAATAGCTTCTGGGGGACAACAATTAAATAAATTGTCACATTCCCTTTATGATTTATCAAAAAATATATTTTAGCATCATAATTGGTTAGAATTAGTTACTAATAGTTATACCTTAATATCAAAAGTGAGACAATCCTTTTTGACATGATAAATAAGATAAGGAAGGAATAAAATCTGTGAGAAAACTAAACAGATGATAAAATTACAATGAAAAAATTAAATGATTATTTATACAGAGGAGATACTGTTCTTAAAATAATACATATGTATGCTGAGGATTTAAAACAGGCAGCAAAAGAAACAAATAATGAAATAGATCTTTTGCACGGTGATTTTCTGCTTCAAATTGCAGAACTTTTACAGCACAATCAATTTTTAACTTCACAATCTCAGCGAATTCGTGAGTTTTATAAATATATGGCAGATAAATATCCTTTTCTTGCATTTACCTTTAAGGGTAGAATTAAATCTTTAGTACGTGCAGAGGCAAAATTTAATGGATACATTGTAGAACATATTTACGAGTACTACATAAAACATGGAAATTACCCATCTATTCATGAACTCAAAAATAATTTAAACTGCTTTAGGGATCTTATTGCTTACAGAATTGTGATTTCTCTTCCCAAATGTCATTTAAAAGAGGGTGCGATTTCTTCTGAGGAAGAAGTTAAGTATTTATATGATATTGCTAACAATTTACTCGGTTTCTTGGAGGAGCGTGGATTTACAGCAGAACCGGCTCCAGCTACTAGTAAAGAGAAATTATCGTTGTTAAAAGATGAGGTTCAGCCATACTATAGAGATTATGTTATGAATCCAGAGCTTAGCGGCTACCGTTCGCTCCATATAACTTTTTATGATAACATTGCAAAATGTTATGTGGAGGTACAGATTCGCACAAAAGAAATGGACGATTTCGCTGAAATTGGCCCTGCTAATCATTTAGGTTATGAAAAAAAGCAAGAAAGTGAAAGAGCTAAAAGAGATGCCATTCCTAAAGGAGAAAATGTTTATTTTGATGATGCTTATGAGAGAGGGATCATGCTTCAGCAGCTTAAATTATCAGAATTAGATGTAAATATGTTCTCTGCAGTGGACAATTCACTTATAAACGATGGATGTGGACTGTATAGAGGAAGACTAATTCTTCCCTACGAGCATTTGTCAAGATTTCAGAATGACATTATTGATTGATAAGATACAATAGCTGTGGCATAATTTGCCACAGCCTTAATTTTTTATATATTGCATTTTCCGTCAGAACAGCTTTCAGAGTTACTATCTTCATTTTCTCTATTCTTTGCTAAAAATTCAAAAGATGGCGATGAAAGCTCGTCCTTTTGTACTTTTCTAAGAACATCTAAAAATGTTTCAGATGGCTGAGCACCAGTTAAGGCATATTTGTTATTAAATACAAAGTAAGGAACTGAGTTGATTTTTAACCTTGCTGCAGCATCTTCATCTTTTCTAACCTCAGAAGAATACTCTTCCGATTCTAAAATTTTTAAAGCTTTAGAAGCATCCAAACCAACTTCAGCTGCAAGACTAGAAAGAGTTTTAAAATCTGATAAATTTAATCCATCTTCGAAGAAAGCCTTGAAAAGTCTATCTGATAATTCAATTGATTTGCCTTCATTTTTTGCATAATGAGCTAATCTATGAGCATCAAAGCTGTTTGTTGGAATTACTTTATCAAAATCATAGTTTATACCAATTTCTTTACCTTGTGAGGTGATTTGATTATTAAATTCTTTAGCTTTTTCAACAGGAATACTAAATTTTTTTGCAATAAGCTCATGATTATTTTCAGAATAATTCTTTTTGGCAGAAGGATCAAGCTCAAAGCTTCTAAAAATTACTTCAACTTCATCTTTATGTTCAAAATTATCTAATGCAATTTCTAATTTTCTTTTGCCCAAATAGCAAAACGGACAAAGGAAATCAGACCATATTTCTATTTTCATATTGTTCACACCTTTCAGAGATTATATAATAGTAGTTAAACCTTCTATTGAATATAGTATAGAACTATAAACTTAAATTATCAAGTGACAAAATATACTTAATGATAATTATTATTCAATCTTGAAGTCTTCTTGCTTTGATAACATGTACTTAGTTGTATCATTTAATTTTAAAGAAGTGTCAGCAACCTTGTTGGATAAATTCGTCATTTCACTAGCTGAAGCGGTTATTTCCTCAGAGGATGCTGATATTTCTTCTGCAATTGCAGACAAGCCTTCTATTTTAGATAGGATATCATCTTTCTCCTTATTAACTTCTGTTACTGAAAAATTAATGGTTTGTATTTTAGGATTAACAATGTTTATAGCCTCTAAAATCTTTTCAAAGGATTTTATAGTTTCATCTATTATTTTACCTTGATTTGAAAGCTCCTTACCCATATCACTTGTGTTATAAGATACTGTATCTGCACTCTTGGATATCTCATAAACCAATTTACTTATGTGTTCTGAAGACTGTTTAGTTTGTTCAGAAAGCTCCCTGACCTCATTTGCAACCACTGTAAAGCCTTTTCCAGCTTCTCCAGCTCTAGCTGCCTCAATTGATGCATTTAATGCCAAAAGATTAGTCTGATCGGCTATGGAGTTTATGATGTTTGTTATATTATTTACCTCTTTAATATTGGAATTAAACAATTCAATCTCAGAAGAAAGCTTTTTGAAAGCATCACTAAGTCCAATAACCGCAGTCATTAAAAGCTTCATGTTATTGCCGCTGTCAGAAGCCAATACACTCATTTGAGAAGTGTTTGTATCCACATCTTCAATATTGTTTGCAATTTTTTTCAGATTATCGCTGAAACCATTTAATAAATATGTTATTTGAACTAAATCGTTAGCCTCTGAGTTGACTCCACTTGCTACATCTTGAATAGAGTCGGCCACAGTAGCTGAGGAAGAAGCCATTTCTTGAGCTATGGTTGAAAGTTCTTCAGAACCATTTTCAACTTCTACAGCTGTTTCTTTTGAAGATTTAAGCATGCCCTTTATTGAATTTTGCATTACATTCATGGAATTAGCCATTTGCCCCATTTCATCTTTCTGTTCTAAATACTTTTCAGGTATTTGATATGTAAAATCACCAGTAGATAATTTATTAAGAATTCTAGAAGAATTTCTAATGTTTCTAGATAATCTATCAGCTATGAAATAAACTATTAACAAGCTTATTATTAAAAATATGACAGAGTATAAAGCTATAGAAACTTTTAGACCATCAAGTTCAGATAAAAGTTCACTTTTTTGTTGAATTACAACTATGGACCAATTTTCTTTTTTTACGGGAGCATATCCTCCATAGGATTCTGTGCCGCCAAAAACATAATCGCTAAGTCCTGTTTGTCCTGCAATCATCTTTCTTTGCATATCAGCAATCTGTTTAAGGCTTGGATTTTTTTCCGATTCTTTTATAGAATTATATTGATTTAATGGCATGCTTTTATCCATATAAGCTATGCTTACACTTTTGCTGTTTATCATATAAGCGCTACCCGTTTTACCAAAGGCAATTTTTTTTATCATTTCGCTTAACTCTAAGCCATCTCTTACAGAAACTAGAACTCCCACAGTGGAGCCATTACTTTTTACTGGAACTGAATAAGTCATGGTCATAGCGGTTTTACTGCTATTTACAACTGGATCTGCTACATAGCTTTCTCCAGCCATAGATTTTTTGAAGTAATCTGTATTTTTTATATTTTCGGTAGTACCATCTGTATAGGTTATGTTTCCTTCACTATCAGCAAAACCCATTTTTAAGCTACCATTTCTTTTGACTTCATTTTGCATTATAGCCATCTGTTTTTCATCTGGACTTCCAGATAAATTTTCAGCCATTATTTGTAAAGAATTTAAATGATCGTCCAAGGTTTCTTGAACGGTATTTGCTGCTTGAGCTGCTATTTCTGGGAAAGTTTTTGAAATATTAGACACAAGCGCATTTGAAGCATTTATGTAAGAAATTATACCTAGTCCCGCACTTACTACAACTAATATTAAGCCTATCCAAACAATAAGCTTTGTTTTTATACTTTTGTTAATCATATCCTCAACTCCTATTATTAGCTTACTTGTGCTTATTTAATTCGCGCATTTTTATAAATGTAGTTTGAATTTTAGTGAAAGAAGAAATTAATTCCTCTATTTCAATATCAGAAAGAACACTTAATCTTTTCCAAAAATCATTTTGAGAGGCATAAATAACCTTTGTAATATACTCAATGCCTTTTTGAGATAAAGTTAAATATATAATTCTCTTATCTTGCTGATCCTGTTTTTTAACAATATAATCCATGCTGTATAAACAATTTATACCTCTGGACATATTAGAAATTGGTATTTTCATCATTTTACTTAATTTTGATGGGGTAATCCTTCCTTCCATATGTACTATATTTAATATCTTTGAAAGCTGAGGAGTAATTGCATCATTAGTAAGGTCTGGTGAAAAATTAATAAATTCGCTAGTAAAAATCGTATTAAAATTAAGCATTAATAATATTAAACTTTCATATTTTTCCTTGCTCATACCGTCCTCCTTTTTCTAAAAAGATTATTAATTAACAATCATTATTATTATAATAACAAAATACTTATCATTTGACAAGTATTTTTGATGAATAAGTTTAATGAAGTTGTACTTTAAGTGTTGCTTGGAAGTTATTGCATCGTATAATGAAGGGTTAATCTATTAGTAAATTTGACTTAAAAAAAATGATGTGATATTATAATAAATAATTGAATACACATCTTCAGAGCAGGGTGAAATTCCCTACTGGTGGTATAGCCCACGAGCGGAGCGAAAGCAATGCAAGATTCGGTGAAATTCCGAGGCCGACAGTATAGTCTGGATGAAAGAAGATATTAGTTTGACACAATTATTGTGTTTTCTCTTGATATTTTGCTCTGGAATGATTTTATCATTTCAGAGTTTTTTATTGTAAGAAAATGTTTTTAATTGCTGTTGCCTTATATTGCTTTGGATATGTTTATTCAAGGCAATTTTTTATTATAGGAGGAAATTATGGATGATGAATTGTATATGGAACATGCATTAAAACTTGCAGTTAAAGGAATTGGCAATGTAAATCCAAATCCTTTAGTTGGTTCAGTTATTGTAAAAGATGGCAAAATCATTGGAGAAGGCTACCATAAGAAATATGGAGATCTACATGCAGAACGAAATGCACTTGCAAATTGCATAGTATCTCCATATGGAGCTACTATGTATGTCACTTTAGAGCCTTGTTGCCATTATGGTAAAACACCACCTTGCACAAAAGCTATCATAGAAAATAGGATTTCAAAGGTTGTTGTTGGAACATTAGATCCAAACGAAAAAATCATTGGGAAAGGTGTTGAAATCCTTAGAAAAGCAGGCATTGAAGTTGTTGTAGGTGTGTTGGAAGAAAAATGTAAAACTATCAATGAAGTTTTTTTTCACTACATTACTAAAAAAACTCCCTATGTTGTGATGAAGTATGCTATGACAATGGATGGGAAAATATCAACTGTAACAGGTGAATCAAAATGGATTACAGGAGAAAAAGCAAGAAAAAAAGTACATCAAGACCGTACCCGTTATACAGCTATTATGGTTGGAATCGGAACAGTTTTAGCTGATAATCCTATGCTTGATAGCCACAGTGAAAATGGGAAAAATCCTATTCGCATTATTTGTGACAGTAATTTACGGACACCTATTGAAAGTAATGTGGTTAAGACTGCTAAATTCATAAGGACAATTATTGTGACAACCAATACTGATATAAATACTCAAAAAGCATATGTTGATAATAATTGTGAGGTACTAGTTATTCCTCCAAAAGACAAAGTAATAGACTTGCAAAAGTTAATGGTAAAATTAGGTGAAATGAGTATTGATAGCATTTTACTTGAAGGTGGAAGTGCACTAAATTTTTCGGCTTTAGAAAGTGGAATTGTACATAAAGTGCAATGCTATATTGCCCCTAAGTTATTTGGTGGAGGTATTTCTAAATCTCCAGTAGGTGGAAAGGGTTTTTCAGAGATTTCAAATGTGCTAAAGCTTAAAAATAGTATAATTACTCAAATTGATCAGGATATTTTGATTGAAAGTGAGGTGGACTATAGTTGTTTACAGGAATAATTGAAGAAATGGGTGAAGTTAAAGCAATAAAAAAAGGCGAAAAATCAGCTTCGTTAAGCATTGCTGGAAATCTGATTTTTTCTGATTTAAAGCTTGGTGACAGTGTGGCTACAAATGGGGTTTGCCTAACGGTAACTTCAATCAATGGAAATGTTTTTACAGCTGATGTGATGAATGAAACTCTAACTCGTTCCTCTATTGGAGAATTGAAAACTGGAAGCAATGTTAATTTAGAGCGTGCTATGGGGGAGAATGGAAGGTTTGGTGGGCATATTGTTTCAGGACATATTGATGGTACTGGAAAAATATTAGCCATAAAAAAAGAGGATATTGCAATTTGGTATACTGTAAAAACTGATAGTAAAATAATGAGATATATCATTGAAAAAGGTTCAATTGCTATAGATGGCATTAGTTTAACAGTTGCTAAAGTTGAACGAGATAATTTTTCAGTTTCCATTATTCCACATACTGCAAAAGAAACTGTCCTATGGGAAAAGAAAATAGGTTCTATTGTAAACTTGGAAAATGATATTGTTGGTAAATATATTGAAAAATTAATGACATCACAAAAAGGAATTTCAAAAGATTTTTTACTTGAAAATGGATTTTAGGAGGTTATGAAATGTTTAAATTTAATACAGTTCCAGAAGCACTTGAAGCGCTAAAAAATGGCGAGATTATATTGGTTACTGATGATGAAAATAGAGAAAATGAAGGTGATTTTATTTGTGCAGCTCAGTTTGCAACTACCGATAATATTAACTTTATGGCAATTCACGGTAAAGGTCTAATTTGTATGCCAATGAACAAAGAAATATGTACAAGATTGCAATTACCTCAGATGGTAACAGAAAATACAGATAACCATGAAACAGCTTTTACAGTTTCTATTGATTATGCAGACACTAAAACAGGTATATCAGCGGCAGAAAGAAGTATTACAGCACTTAAAGTTGTGGATGAAAATGCCAAACCTGAAGACTTTCGTAGACCTGGTCATATGTTCCCGCTCCTTGCAAAAAAGAATGGTGTCCTTGAAAGAAATGGACATACAGAAGCAACAGTTGATTTGATGAAACTTGCAGGCCTGAAGGAATGTGGTCTTTGCTGTGAAATTATGGCTGATGATGGCACTATGATGAGAACTCCTCAGCTAATTGAAATTGCAAAGAAGTGGAATATGAAATTTATTACAATAGAAGCTTTGCAAGATTATAGAAAGAAGTTTGACAAACTTGTAAATTTAGTTGCAAGTCCTATTTTACCAACGGAATTTGGAAAATTTAGAGCTTATGGTTATGAAAATATTGTTAACGGAGAACACCATGTTGCATTGGTTATGGGGGATATTGGAGAGGGAGAAAATGTATTGTGCCGAGTTCACTCTGAATGCTTGACTGGTGATGTTTTTCATTCTTCAAAATGTGATTGTGGTAAACAGCTTGAAAATGCTATGAAAAAAATAGCAAAGGAAGGTAGAGGGATTTTGCTATATATGCGTCAAGAAGGTAGAGGAATAGGGCTTTTAAATAAACTGAAGGCTTATGAGTTACAAAGTCAAGGAATGGATACAGTTGAAGCAAATATTGCATTAGGATTTGATGAAGATTTGCGTGAGTATTATATTGGTTCACAAATTTTGCGTGATTTAGGTGTAAAAACACTTCGACTTATGACTAACAATCCTGATAAGGTTTATCAAATTTCGGACTATGGTATTGAAATAGTGGAAAGAGTTCCTATTGAAATTGATGCAACAGATTTTGATAAAGCATATTTAAAAACAAAGCAAGTAAAAATGGGTCATTACTTAAATATTAAATAATCTAAAGGAGATAGTATATTATGAAAACTTATGAAGGTAAACTTGTATTAAAAAACATTAAGGTAGGTATCATCGTAGCTAGATTTAATGAATTTATTACATCAAAATTATTAAATGGTGCTGTAGATGCTTTGATTCGTCACGATGTAGACCAGAGCGATATTGAAGTGGCTTGGGTTCCAGGTGCATTTGAGATACCTCTTATTGCTTCTAAAATGGCTAAAAGTGGTAAATATGATGCTGTAATTTGTTTAGGAGCGGTAATTCGTGGTAGTACTACTCATTATGATTATGTTTGTAGTGAAGTGTCAAAGGGAATTGCAAATGTTTCTTTGAATAGCGATATTCCTGTTATGTTTGGTGTCCTTACTACAGAAAATATTGAACAAGCAATTGAAAGAGCTGGCACAAAAGCAGGCAACAAAGGCTACGATTGTGCAGTTGGTGCAATTGAAATGGTAAACTTAATTCGTGAAATTGAAATGCCTTTATTGTCACAAAACCATTTTTGATACATGGATAGTAAGCATAGCAAATATTACTTTTAAGGTTTATGTTTCCATGCTCTCCTATATAATTGCGGCGATTATTACACTGATTTTTGCTTTGTTGGTAAACAAAGTCACAAATAAAGGATTGAGGAAAATTAACATGGTGGAAGCATTAAAGAGCGTAGAATAATTGGCAACATACGAATTTGTAGGTAAGATGCAGAATAAAATGAAAGCTGTAGTTGTCATTTGGCAATTGCAGCTTTCTTTTCATTGTACAAAATTTACGTACTATCCATAAAGTATTTGGTAAATTATAAGTCTAATAAATTAAAATCGATTTCTAAATCATCATAAATGCTAACCTTAATTTTATCTTTAAAGGTATAGCTTTCAGGTGCTTCGTATTGATTATTTTCAGCAAGTACATAAACTAATACAGTTTTTCTAATAGGATTAACAATCCAATATTCACGAACTTTAAATTGTTCATAAAGATTAAGCTTTCTAACATAGTCACTAGAAGGATTAAAAGGTGATACTACTTCAATAATCATATCTGGCGAACCAGTACAACCTTTTTCGGTAAGTTTATTTTTATCACATATTACTGAAATGTCTGGTTGAACTATATTTTTGCTGTTAATATTCTCTTCAGCATCATTTTTTAATATTACGTCAAAAGGAGCACTATAAATCTTGCATGGTCCATTGTTAGATTCTATATATTGTCGTATCTTAAATAAAAGTTCTGTAATAATTTCTTGATGAATCCTTGATGGAGCAGGAGACATATTATAAATATGACCTTCAATAATTTCAATACGTTCACCTTCAGGATAAGCTAAGTAGTCAACATAGGTGTAGATTTTACTTTCAGCAGTATTCGACATTATGATGGACCTCCCTTATTAAAACCTTTCTTGTGTATATTATTTCATATGAACTAATACCTGTCAAAATAAAATTTTTAATCTGCCTTTACAAAATTGGTCAGTCACAGTAACATTTAATAATACTAACCAAATCGGTCAAGAAGGTGTTCCAAAATGAATTCGGGTTTTTTGAAATTATCAGAAGATAGAAGAAATCAAATCATAAATGCAGGATTTAAAATTTTTGCACAAAATCCATATAAAAAAGCTCCAGTAGCTGAAATAGCAAAGGAAGCAGGAATTTCTAAAGCGCTTCTTTTTTATCATTTTAAAAACAAAAAGGAGCTATACATGTTTCTTTGGGAAAAAGCAATTGAATTAACAACCAAAGAAATAACAGAGCAAAATATTTTAGGTACAAAGGATTTTTTTGAGATGATGAAGCGTTCGCTAAAGGGAAAATGCAATTTAACTAGAATGTATCCATATGCCAGTGAATTTTCTCTAAGGGCATATTATGAAGAAAATCCTGAAATACGGCAAGAAATTCAAAATAATTTTCGTGAAATTAGTGAAGAAAGTGAGAAAAAGGTATTTGAAATAATGGATACTACTACTTTGAGAGATGATATTAATCTTCATGAAATGTATCGCGAAATGATTTGGGCAGCTGATGGTTATATGCATAACGTTATGCTGCAAGGAAATATTGATGCAGACAAAATCGAATCTGATTTTAATAAGTTAATTGCATTGTGGAAAAAAGTTTATGAGAAATAAAGTGAGGGATATATATGAAAATGGAACATAAAAATATTGAATCAAAAAACGGTATTGTACATTACTTTATCGCTCGAAATGAAAATAAAAATGCAAGGTGGATAGTTTTTACACATGGATTAACTGCTGATCATTCCATGTTTGAAAAACAAGTTGAATATTTTGCAGCAAACTATTCAGTAATTACTTGGGATGTTCCATTACATGGTTTATCAAGACCATATGGCTATTTTTCATATAAAAATACAGCCATAGAGCTAAAGAGTATTTTGGAAAATGAAAAGGTTGAAAAAGTAGTTTTAGTTGGAATGTCGATGGGAGGATATCCTAGTCAAGAGTTTGCTAGTATGTATTTAGGCATGGTTGAAGGCTTTATAGCTTTAGATACAACACCTTTTGGAGTAAGTTACTATTCTAAATCAGATTTGTGGTGGTTAAAAAAAGTGGCACCAATGGCTAAATGGTTTCCTGGTAATTTGCTTCAAAAAAGTATGGCTAAATCCGTTTCAAAAACAAAATATTCATATAATAAGATGCTGGAAATGTTATCTAGGCATACAAAAGATGAAATAATAGAGCAAATTGATCTAGCTTATGGGGTATTTGCTAAGGAAAATAAAGAAGTAAACTTCGAATTTCCTGTACTTCTTTTAGTTGGAGATAGCGATACTACTGGAAAAGTAAAATTTTATAATGAAAAATGGGCCGAAAAAACAGGATATCCTTTGCACCTTATTAAAGATGCTGCTCATTTTTCAAATGGGGACAATCCTCAGCAGGTTAATATGGAAATAGAAGCATTTATGAAAAGCTTGTAAAGTTCAATGGAGAGAATAATGAAATAATAAGGAGTTGCTAAGATATGATTTTCAAAGAAACAAATAATAAAGATCTTCCAATAATTATTTTGCTTCACGGAGGAGGATTATCAAATTGGGCATTAGAAAACATTGTTAAAGAACTTAAAACTGAATTTCATGTAGTAACTCCTATTATCGATGGACACGGAGAAGATGGACATGAACAGTTTGTAACTATTTCAGATTCAGCACAGAAATTATTAACTTATATAGACGAGCATTGTAATGGGAAAGTATATGCAATTGCCGGATTATCAATAGGTGCACAAATAGTAACAGAGGTTTTATCCATGAGGGAAGACATTGCAGATTATGCGATTATAGAGAGTGCTTTGGTATACTCTATTAAAGGGATAGAAGCAATTACCAAGCCTTTATTTAACCTTAGTTATGGTTTGATAAAAAAAAGATGGTTTGCAAAAATACAGGCAAAGGAACTTTGTATTTCAAATGATATGTTTGAATACTACTATGAGGATAGTTTAAAAATGACAAAGCAATCCTTAATTAATATTACTATAAGCAATGGAAATTACAATTTGAAAAGTTCCATCAAAAACACAAAGTCTAAAGTACTGGTCATTGTTGGAGATAAAGAAAGAAACATCATGAAAAAATCAGCTAAAAGGCTAAATGAGGAAATTTCAGGAAGCAGAATGTATATTGCTAAAAATATGAAACATGGTGAATTAAGTATGAGGTATCCTGAAAAATATATTGAGATAATGAATAATCTTTTCGAACAATAGAGGGATTTTTTAATATTGGAATCCTAATAAGTTAATAATATAATATAAGTACACTTGCTGTTTGAGAAATAAATAAAAAATTTGGAGGTTGATTTGATGAATATAAAATTTGATCCAAAGAACAATATTATTAAACTTTGTATGATTGGTATGGGCTTAAATGATAGCGGAAAGGTAGAAGAAGCAAAGGCAATGTTTCAAAAAGCCTTTGAGGAAGCAGCAGATGACTATGAAAAATTTATTGCAGCTTATCATTTAGCTAAGCAGCAAGAAAATATAACAGAAAAGTTAAGATTAATGGAGATATCATTAAAGTGTGCACTAAATATAAATGATGATAACGTAAAGAGTGCATACCCAAACCTTTATGAAAACATAGCTAAATGCTACGAAGAACTTAATGATTTTGATAATGCAAAAAGAAATTATGAGTTAGCTGAAGCAAATAAAGGTGCACCTTCTGATAAAGGTCCCTTTTATCATGGTACTAAAGTAGCTTTAAAGGTAGGGGATTTACTAACAGCTGGTGGAGTATCAAATTATAAAGAAGAGCTTAAAATGAACCACATATATTTTACTGCAAACCTAAATGGAGCAGCACTTGCAGCGGCATTAGCAAAAGGAGAAGGGATGGAGCACGTTTATATAATTGAACCAACTGGTGAATTTGAAAACGATCCAAATGTTACTGATAAAAAATTTCCAGGAAATTTAACTCGTTCTTATCGTTCAACGGAGCCTTTAAAGATTGTTGGAGAGGCAACAGATTGGATTAAGCTGTCAACTACTGAGAAAAGCAAATGGCAGGATAACATAGCAAAAAGTAAAGGTGAAATTATTAATTAAATATATTATTGTGGATTCAATCCAAAATTTGAGTGCTCATATGCTTTTAGTTACAATTCATGTAACTTGAAACTTCAAGCTAAAAATGTTATACTTAAAAAAATACTAAAGAATACAGTACGAGAGGTGATAATTTTGGATAGGATCTCCTTAGATAAAGAAGTTATACTAAATGCAACAGAGGAAGTTATTCGTCGCTATGGACCAGAAAAAGCAAACATCTCTGATGTAGCAAAATTATTAAAGGTTAGCCATGCCGCTCTTTATAGATATTTTAATGGAAAAAATGACCTTTGGAATGCGGTTACAGAAAGATGGCTTTCAAATTTGCATGCTTCATCAATTGACATTTTAAAAGAAGATAATTCTGCAGATATTAAGCTTTTTCATTTACTTGAAGACTTCGCAGAAGCAAAACGTTTAAGTGCAGTTAATGATCCCGAGATGTTTGGTAGCTATCTTAAACTTGCACAAAATTCAATGGACATAATAGAAAAAAGCATAGAAGAGGGCATTAATAGTATCAAAAATATTATTGAACAAGGAATTGCAGAAGGCATATTCTTTGAAGACTTTCCATATCAAGCAGCTAGAGCTGTGTATCTTGCCACCAGCGTTTTTATCCACCCCAACTCCTTTAATGATCCAAACAGGAAACAAAACATAGAAGCTGTTATAAATCTTCTAATAAGAGGACTTAAAAATCCTAAAAAATAATAAAATGCTCTTAATTTTCCTAATAGAAATATTAAGAGTTTTATTTTTATCGTTAAATCATAAGTAGAATAAATAAAAAAAATTACAAGTTACATATTTTATATATTGTAATTTATAATGGAATGTAGTAAAATGAACTTAGAGTTACAAATAATAAACATTGTAACATGTAAAAATATTTCCATACTATTAAAGGAGGATTTTATTATGCGTATTTTTGTAACAGGAGCAACAGGTTATATAGGTTCTGAGGTTGTTCGTGAATTAATCGATGCTGGACATAATGTAATTGGTTTAACACGTTCAGACAAGGGTGCAGAAAAATTAAAGAAAGCTGGAGCGGAGGTTCACCTAGGTACACTTAATGATCTAGATAGTATTAGAAGTGGTGCTTCACTTGCAGATGGGGTCATTCATATGGCATTTAACCACGACTTCTCTGATTTTCAAGGTTCACTTAATACAGATTTAAAAGTAATAGAAACTATAGGTGAAGTGCTTGAGGGTACAGGTAAGGCATTTTTGAGTATAGCTCATGCAAACGGTGCTGCTTCTGATAATGCCACTTTGGAGCTTGCAAACCGTGGAGTACGTGCTTCAGTGGCATCACTTTCACCTTCTGTTCATGGGGATGGTGATAAAGGATTTATTCCAATACTTATAAATATTGCAAGAGAAAAAGGATTTTCTGCATACGTAGGAGATGGCTCTAACCGATGGCCTGCTGTGCATCGTAAAGATGTAGCAACACTTTTACGTTTGGCAATTGAAGCTGCCCCTGCAGGATCAAGGTTAGATGGAGTTGGAGATGAGGGGATACCTTTTCTAAATATAGCTAATGTTATTGGGCGCCATCTGAACCTACCAGTAGTAAGTATTACCAAAGAAAAAGCAGAGGCTCACTTCGGTTTTCTAGGTTCTTTAGTAGCTCTTGATATGCCAAGATCAAGCGTAAAAACCCAACAACTATTAAACTGGAAGCCAGAACATCCTACATTGATTGAAGATTTAGAAAATGGAGATTACTTCGAAAAATAAAAAATTCACGGCATGAAAAAATACCCATTAAGATATACATAAATTGTTATCTTAATGGGTACAGTTTATCTCCGTATTTGCTCTTATTTCCTCTATTAATTTACCTAAAGTTACCTTGGAAAGTTCAGTTTTCATGGCATTCACAGCATCGTCAAAGTGATTTAGTAGTAAGCTTCTGATATTACTGCCAACAGGACATTTTCCGGAGGTGTGTGGGTGTATTTTAAAAATCTCATCGGTTTCATCAGTTTCGATGATGATGTATATATCCCAGAGAGATATTTTATCAATAGGTTTTGCAAGAGAAGTTCCACCGGTGCCTGTCTTAATATCTAGAAGGCCAGCTTTTTTTAGCTTGGTAAAAATATTCCTTATAATAACTGCATTGCAACCTGCACTCTCGGCTACCATGCTACTGGTAATTCTTTTTTCAGGAAAATTTGCAATCATGAGTAGAGCATGAACGGCAATAGGGAATTGTGTACTGACACGCATGGCTAATCACCTCAAATCTATTGTATGCTTTTTGAACTTAAAAGTCAATTGTAATAGTTGACATTACAAACGCTTAGTGATATTATATGTAACATAAACCATTACAAAAGGAGTGTGTTCTTATGGAATTAACAAAAGTCATTGCAAAGAGAAAGTCAGTTAGAGCTTATAAACCGGATGCTGTTTCAGAAGAAACTTTAAATGCTATTCTTGCAGCAGGATGTGCTGCACCAGTTGGTATGGCAAAGTATGATACTTTGCATTTCACTGTAATAGAGAATAAAGAAATATTAGGAAGAATTTCAAATACGATAAAGCAAATGATGAAACGTGAAGGCGATGCAATTTACGCAGCACCTACATTAGTTATAATTTCATCAAAGGAGCCAATGGCACCAGGAATTGATTACACAAACGCAGCATGTATTGCTGAAAACATGATGCTAACTGCAACAGATGCAAATGTTGGAAGTGTGCTTATTTGGGGTCCTGCTATGGCTATTGAAGCTGACAGCAGCTTGAAGGAAGCCATTGCTATACCTGAAGGCTATAAGCCATTATTTAGTGTAGCCTTTGGATATCCAGCAAAAGATGATGACAAAGAAAAAGAGCTTAAAGTTAAAATCACAATGAATGTTGTAAAATAATTTATAAATCACTATAGTTTATTGTAAAGATACTTCTTAGTAGTTTATAATTTTAAGTAACAATGGCAACAAGCAAATTTATCTTTTACATAAACTGCTATTCACTAAATCCAGTAGTTAAACCTATAAGGCTTTCTACTGGATTTAATTTATGAAAAATATTTTTCTTGAAATAAACCTAGTTAAAATTTTAAAATCTTTGTTGGTGTAATATGATAACCTACTTACTTTTATTGAGTAAGTGTGGTAAAATATAAATAGGTGGTGATTTGATATGGAAAAGTATCATATGTGCCCAAAGTTTGAAAATGCATTTGAACTACTCGGTAAAAGATGGACTGGATTAATTATAAGAACTTTACTAAGTGGGCAAAAGCGGTTTTCCGATATAGCGGATGCAATACCAAATATGAGTGCTCGTATGCTTACAGAAAGATTTAAGGAATTGGAGAAGGAAGGAATTATTAGTAGAAAGGTTTATCCTGAAACCCCTGTGCGAATTGAGTATGAACTTACAGAAAAAGGCATTGAACTTGAAGCTGTTATGGATGAAATTCAAAAGTGGGCAGAAAAATGGAACTAAATAATATTTTGCAGACAGCTTAAGGAAGAATCTCCGGTTAATACTAGGGATTCTTCCTATTTTAATATATAAAAAAATAAAACTTCACTGGAAGCTAAAAAAAAATTTAAAAAAACTATTGACTGATTGCTTTTAAAATGCAATAATTAATTTAATGAAACTTACATAAAGTAACTTGATATATATAATAATTTAAGTAAATAAAAGTAATGACTAAATTGTAGTTTTAAAATGAGGTTACTATTAAGTTTTAAATTAAAATAAATTAAATTTTGGAGGTAATTTTATGTCAAAAGATTTTTATACTGCTATAGCAGACAGACGTACATTTTATGGAATAAGTAAGGAGACTGTAGTATCCGATGATAGAATTAAAGAAATTATAGAACATGCAGTGAAATATACACCATCAGCTTTTAATTCACAAAGTACAAGAGTAGTTTTATTATTAGGAAATGAGCACGATAAACTATGGGATATTACAAAGGAAGCATTGAAAAAGGTTGTACCTGCTGAACAATTCAGTTCAACTGAAGATAAGATTAATTCCTTTAAGAATGGATATGGGACAGTATTATTTTATGATGATTATAGTATAGTTGAAGGACTACAACAACAATTTGCACTTTATAAAGATAATTTCCCAGTTTGGTCTCAGCAAACAAATGGTATGCATCAATATGCTATTTGGACTGCTTTAGAAATTGAAGGATTTGGTGCATCACTTCAGCATTATGGTGAACTTATTGAAAATGATGTAAAGAAAGAATGGAAAATACCTGATAGCTGGAAACTTATTGGACAAATGCCATTTGGTAAGCCAACAGCTGAACCTGACGAAAAAAAGTTCCAACCGTTGGAAGCTCGAATTAAGGTATTTAAGTAAAGTATCAAGAAAAGAGGTTTTAAAATGGTTAAGAGAAAAATAATTGAGATAAATAAATTAGGCACTCCTTGGGAAGTTTACGATCCTTTCTTATTTTGTATGCATCATAAGGATGATTATCCAAAGGGAAATAAAGATATGGGGCCTGACGCTTCATTAGCAGGGAGAATTATTGGTAATGATTTTCGAAATGTAGATGGCTGGAATATGTATCATGGTGATACTATTCCGGGATTTCCTCAGCATCCACATCGAGGCTTTGAAACGGTAACTACGGTGCTTAAGGGTTACGTTGACCATGCGGATTCAGCTGGTGCTACAGGCCGTTATGGAGCTGGTGACGTGCAATGGTTAACAGCAGGCGGTGGTGCAAACCATACGGAAATGTTTCCTTTAATTAACACTGAAAAGGAAAATCCATTAGAATTATTTCAAATATGGCTAAATCTTCCTAAAAAAGATAAATTCGTAGAGCCCCATTATAAAATGCTTTGGTCAGAAGATATACCTGTTATTGAGTCAAAAGATTCTAATGGTAACACAAGTACCATTAGGCTTATTGCAGGATCTTATAAGGGTACTAAAAGTTTGGCAGCATCCCCAAATTCCTGGGCAAGTGATGAAAATAATCATGTAGGAATATGGCATATCCATATGGAACCAAATGCTGTTATTGAGCTTCCTGAGGTTTCTGCTACATTAAACAGAACACTTTATATTTATTCAGGTGAAAATATAATAATCGATGAAACTAAAGTTAATATAAATCATTCTGTAAGGCTTACAGGAGATGAAATCATAGAAGTTAAGAATGGTTTAACTGAAAGCGAACTTTTACTATTAGAAGGTGAACCTATTGGAGAACCAGTAGTAAGCTATGGCCCTTTTGTTATGACAACAGAAAAAGAGATTAGAGAAGCTTTCGAGGATTATAATAATACTGGTTTCGGAGGCTGGCCTTGGGGACGTGAAGATTTTGTTCATCCTAGAGAAAAGGGTAGATTTGCTAAATATCCAGATGGTACAGTTGAAGAAAGAGATTGAGCCTTAGTGCTTCTATAAAAAAGCGGCTAAGCAGTGAACATCCACAGATTTGTGTAAATCAAATCTGTGGATGATATTAAATCTGACTTTTTCTAACACTTCGCTCATTTTACTATAAAAATTTTTATTCCTTCATTCCGTATTGTATTTTTTGTAGGGTGTATTAAGTTCAATAAGTTCCATAAATTTTGAAAGGGAATTAGTCTTCAAGGAATCCTTTCGTCTTATAAAAAAGGCTCTTGTTACATTATATTTGTTAGGAATAACAAATGATTTAATAAGTCCTTTTTTCTTATATTCTTTTATAGATGATTCTGGAACGAAAGACGCTCCAAGGTCAGCCATTACCCCTTCGATAATAGAATTTAAATCATTAAATTCCATATATCTTATATTATATATGCCCTTTGACTTAAGCCAATCTTCCAGTTGAATTCTATTAGGACAACCTTTCGTATTCATTAAAAAAGGCATGTTACATATATCTTCTATATCCGTATACATTGGATGTGAAATCAACACCAATTTCTCTTGAAAAACAAGTTCTTTTTCAATATTATCATCATTAATCCACAGCGTTTTTACAAAGGCTCCATCCAATTGGAAATGCTTTATTTTATTAATAAGTTCGTAGGATTGATCTGTTACAAGTGATAAATCTACTTTTGGATAAGTCTTATGATATTTTGCTAAAAGGTCAGGAAGACGAATAGATGACATGTTACTACTTACACCAATTGCTAAAGAACCTGAGGTATCAGTGGAATCTTTTATAGCTTTATCTGCTTCATCTAATAAATATATTATTTTTTCAGCATAAGAAAGAAGTCTTTCGCCAGTTGGAGTTAAAAGCATACCACGTTGTCTATAAAACAATTGGGTATTTAATTCGGCTTCTAATTGCTGAATTCTTGCTGTAATGTTGGATTGAACATAGCCTAAAGCTTGTGCTGCCTTAGTTATGCTTCCTTTTTGGGCAACGACTCTAAAAATTTTAAGTTCATTACTTTCCATTTTTACACCACACTTTAAATCACTAAAAGTGATTCTTAAATTCTAATATAATCATTTTACATGATATATATTTTTTTGTAAACTATATTTAGCAAATTAAATTATTTTCATGACATAGCTATGTAGTTTTATTTGCACTATAAATTTAAATTAATTTACAAAGGAGAATATATGAAAAATTTAAAGTCCCATAAGTGGAGTATTTTATTAGTTGTTACATTAGTTTCGTTTATTACAAATTTAGATTCAACAATAATAATTATTGGTTTGCCTAAGATGATGGAGGGGTTAAGTATTTCAGTAACATCTGCATTATGGATAATAACAGGATATATTATTGCAAGTACAGTATTAATATTGCCTGCTGGTAAGTGGGCAGATAGGGTTGGAACAAAAGGTATTTTTATTTTAGGACTTATAATTTTTGGAGTTGGTACAATACTTTGTGGAATTGCATCTTCAGGATTGACAATAAATATATTTAGGGTTATTCAAGGAATTGGTGCTGCTTTAGCATTGGCAACTTCAACTCCAACTATTGTAAAAGTTTTTCCTACTAATCAGCTTGGATTAGCTTTAAGTATAAATGCTACTTCTTGGGTTGTTGGTGCCATAATAGGACCAGTAGTTGGTGGCGTTTTGATAACTATTTTTGGGTGGCGTTCGATTTTTTTTGTAACTGTACCATTTGTTTTTATTTGCATAATAGGAGCTTTTTTAATAATGGAAGATACAAGTGCTTCTATTGAAAAGAAAAATAAAAATGATTGGGTTGGAATATTAACTTTTACATTAGGGTTAATAGTTACTATGATAGTAATTTCAGAAGGGCAAGCTTTAGGGTGGACATCTTTTATAATAATAATGCTGATAATATTTTCTGTTATATTATGGACTATATTTATTTTTACAGAAATACGTGTTGAAGACCCACTTTTTAATTTAAATTTATTATCATATAAAAATTATTCTGTTGGACTTGGAATAACTTTAACATATTGTATTGCATATTTTTCATTACCTTTATTATTAAGTATATATTTACAAAGCGCCTTGCACTTAACCATTGCCTTTTCAGGACTATTAATGATTTCATTATCTGTGCCACAACTTATTTTAGGTCCTTTTGCAGGAAGAATTGTAGACCATATTGGAGCAATTAAAATTCTTTGTGTGGGAATTATATTTTTAATTGCAGGCACCTTTATGCTTGGAAGTTTAGGGGCAAAGCTATCTATATCATCGATAATAATACCTTTAATATTGATATCCATAGCTAATAGTTTTTCTTGGCCATCATTATCAAAAACTGTATTGTCCGCAGTGCCAAAAGAACAAAGTGGTTCAGCATCAGGAATGCAGTACACCATAATGAATGTAGGTAAAGCACTTAGTCAGACCTTTGCAATATTAACTATAGAAGTAAGCATACCAGCCGATGCCGTTTCTAAAGCGATAATGGGAATAGGAAACTTAAATAGTATAAACATAAATGGTAATTTAGTTAGTTCCATTACTTTTAGTTTTAGGTTTTTTGTTGCTTTCTTTGTAATTGCATTTGTGCTAAGCTTAAATCTTTTCCGTTCTAACAAATAAAATTGAATATGAGTTGTTTAAAATAAATTATAATAAAAGTGAGATAGCACAGTATACAAGCAATAAAGCCATAACGATATTTAGTTGTTTACGATATTTATTAAATAGCTTTTCAAAAGCAGCTCCGAAAAATGCCCAGCAAATACATCCTGATGTACCTATAAGAGATAACAGCAGTGCGAAAAGTTGTATCATAAGTGCTCCATGATAATTGGGCAAAATATATGATGACATTGCAGTAATTCCATAAAGAATAATTTTTACATTAACAAATTGTAGGAGCATTCCTGACAAAAATGAGTTTGTCTCAGTGCGCCTGCTTTTCTTTTTACTCTTTTTGTCTGTCCAGATTGTCCAAGCTAACCATAAAATATATGCTGCACCAAGCCATACCATGACAGGTCTAAGCTTAGGAATAAATTCATAAAGCAAGGATGTAAAAGTAGCACAAGCGGTCATAACGATTATAAAGCCTGAAAAAATACCTAAAAGAAAAGGTATTGAACGCTTAAAACCATCTCGGCTACCATTAGTCATGGCCATAATATTGTTAGGACCAGGTGTATAAGCTGTTAAAAATGTGTAAGAAAAAAAAGATGAAAAATACATGCTTCAACCTCCTAAAAGTTAATGTTGGTTAATAATAAGCTAAGCAACCTTAATTAAATGTATTTTTGTTGAAGCTAAGTTGCAAATTTATTATCTAGGTGTTATCATATCATGGTAAATTAATTCATACAATTTGAAGTATTTGAATATACAATTCAAAATTATTGAAATAATAGAGGTGAAAACATGGATCTTAAATACTTATATACCTTCAAGTCCATTGTTGATGAAGGCAATTTTACTAAGGCTGCAAGAAAATTAAATTATACACAATCAACAATTACATTTCAGGTTGGACAGCTTGAAGAGGAGTTATCAGCACAATTGTTTGAAAAAGTAGGTCGCAAAATGGTTTTAACGAAGGCTGGTCAACAGCTAGTACCATATGTTGAAGAGGTACTTTCATCCGTTAGTAAACTTAGGCAATTTGAAAGTGATATAACAGAGTGCCAAGGTGAGTTAATCATTGGAGTAGCGGAAACACAGCTCTGCTATAAGCTACCTAATATTTTGAAGAGTTTTCATGATTTAGCACCAAAAGCCCGTCTTTTCATAAAGTCTATGAATTGTTATGAAATACGTGATGGACTTATTAATGGAACCTTAGATCTTGGGATTTTTTATGAAGAGGTAGGTGGTATAGGGTCTAGGCTAACAACCTATGATTTTGGAGAATATCCTTTGGCATTGGTAGCTTCCCCGGAAATTAAAAGAAACTATTGGGATTTTATTTCAAAAGATCAACGAATTCCAATACCTTTTATAATTAACGAAAAAGAGTGCATATTTAGACAAATATTTGAAAGATATCTAAGTGAAAATTCAATTATTCTTGATCATACAATCGAATTATGGAGTATACCTACAATCAAAAACATGGTTAAAAGTAATGTAGGAATATCCTTTTTGCCCAAATTTACAGTGCAGGAAGAGTTAAATAATGGAGAGCTAGTTGAATTAGAGATAAAAATATCCGATGGTAGTATATCAGCTATATGTGCCCATCATGAAAATAAATGGATTAGTCCACTAATGCAGGCATTTATTGAATTGTGCATAAGTAATAATTAATGCATATTTTCAATAAAATATTGAAAATTTATTACACACAGCATATAGTTTAATTAAAACATTAATAAACCATTTCTGCCATTTTCTCATCACTCTCTTTCTTACCACTTTTACACCATATTAATGGTACATTAAAAAGTATGGAGCTGTAATGAGATTCATTGGAGTTGCTGTCGATAAATTAATTCCATATCCCAATGGCAATGAATTTGAAAAAAATTTCAGTGTGGAAAGTAATTGTATTGGGTGTGGAATATGTGAGAAGGTTTGCCCAGTAAATAATATTGAAATAGACCAAAAGCCTTCTTTCAATGGTAACTGTCAGCAGTGCTTAGCCTGCGCTAACCATTGCCCTCAAAAAGCTATACGTCTGAAAACCGAAAAAAGTAAAGTTAGATATATTAACAAGAATGTTACTCTAAAAGAGATAATAACTGCGAACAATTAATCTGTTTTAGGAAGATAATAAACGTTTAATTATAATGTAACGTTGTTTTGGTTATAGGTGCATCATGAACAAATTCCTACTTAATATTGAAGTGTATTTTAGTATCCCTCAGACTTATTTGGTCTGGGGGATACTTGCTTATGAGCAGGTTTTCTTAAGGCTGTTCACTTTTGGAATCCTTGCCTTTAGGCAAGACTGGCTTAGGTCAGTTTCTCTCACAGAATTCCTTCACAGTGTACATTATCCATGTGCCGGTTATCGTTTTTATTATTCCGCTATTGTCTGGCCTTCAGATTGCTGGACAGCTGAAGTTCTTACTTGCGGGTGTGGTATGTCTACCCATATGCTTTTGCTTAGCTTGGCTTATACGGAAGATACCATATGTAAAGAAAATAGTTTAAAAAGTGTCGAAAATGACGAAATTATCAATAATTTTTTTAGTAGTTTCAATTACAGCATTAATAGCTTTTATTATTGGTTTATTTAATCCAAGTCGTGCGATATTTTGGTCAAAAAATACAAACAAAATTCAGTTGGTTATTTATCTTGTTGTCTTTGCTTTGTTTGGGGTTATATGGATTGAACTTCGTTTTCATCTATTTTTATAGTTAGATGTAAGTTTACTTTGTAAAGCAACAAGATCAACATTTGTAATTCAATAAATTATACTAGAGATTAAAATAGTGGAATACAAGGTTAAAATATAATTTAATAAATCTTAAGAAATTTATAAATATTTATTTATAAAATGCCTATCCTATTTTGGTACAATGAAGCTATCCAATGGGGTAGGCTTTTAAAATTTTAAAGGAGGCTTATTTTATGTTGAAAAAAGATATTTTTTATTTCTACGAATATTAAAAAATATAACCAAAAGAATAGGAGATTAGAAAAATGATAAAATCCAATGAAGAAAATAATGAAGAAACTCAAAAAAGAATTAGCAGAGATTATGTGGAAAAAATATTAGCTAGAGTGCTCTTAGTTTTATATTTAGTGCTACTAATATGGTTAGTGTTGTTCAAATTACAATTTAATATTTTGTCAGTATTCAATTATAATCATAGAAGCCTCAACTTAAATCCCTTTAATGCTCCATTAAAAACAAATGGAAGAATAAATTTCGGTGAGATGATAGATAATGTTATAATTTTTATTCCGTTTGGTTTGTTTTTTAGTGTTAACTTTAAAAAAGCTAGATTTTTACCTAAGCTAGCAATAATATTTGGTTTTAGTATAGTCTGCGAATTAATTCAATATATTTTCGCTATTGGAGCAACGGACATTTTAGATGTAATAACAAATACACTGGGAGGTTTTCTTGGACTAGAATTATATAATTTGCTTAATAAATTTGTTAATAATAAAAAATTAGATAGAGTTATTATTTTTGTTGGTATACTGCTTTTACTAATATTGATTTATTACCGTGTCCATGTACTGAGGCTAAGATATTAATAAAAATGCTAAGAAGGGTTTGCAAATGTTACCGATAAAAAGATGAAAAACATTTGCTAGAAAATATCAATGCCGATGAATTGTCCAGCGAAATTTAAATGTACTGGCCCAATGCCAGGAGCTTTGCAGTCTGTGAATACTCAAATTTTCAATGAGTGGCTACCAGGGAATCATATTATGATATAAGTTCTGGAATAAATATTGAGTGGTATACAATGTGAGATTGCAATGCTTATGATTACGAGAGTGAAATTTGGATTCCTGTAAATTAGAAGTAGTAAAAAGTCTGGAGGAAATCGTTATTCCTCCAGACTTTTTAAAAAAATTCATAAGATTAATCTGTTCCATATTTACCTGTTGTGCTATCTTTAAAAATAGGTAGATGTGGTGGATAAAAAGTAAATAATGTAAAAATGGAAATAGACAGTGCAAATATAATTATTGAAAATACAAAGTTGATACCTGAAGAATAAATATAAAAATGAAGACCTAGTAATTGACCAAATAAAAGGGCTATAAATAATAACATAATATCAATAACTAATGATTCCACTCCAAAAGCTTCTGTATAAAAATAAAATAGCAAAGGTATTGTTATTAATGCCGTGAGGAGAGATACCAAAGCACCAGTAAACCATTTGTTTATATCAATATTATTTATTTCTCCAACTGCAAAATAATAAATAGTCCACCATAATATTATGGGCCAAAGGACCAACTTTAAGTGTTCCCATACACTTTCATTTACTGGTGCTATTATGCCGATTAGTATATTATCGCCGGAAAAATTGTATAAGAAGTGTAAAAAAGAACCGATTAAAAAGAGAATTGGAATTCCAGCTATAATCCATATTTCTGGAGAAGTTAATGTTTTAAAGTCCATAAAAACCTCTTTAAAAATTAATTCATAAATATATATGATAAAATTTACAATCTTATGAAGGTGCTGTTGACTTAAAGATTGGACTTGAAATTTTAAAGGGTGAGCACCTAATGTAAAAGGTGATGTTGAATTTAAAAATGTACATTCACATTTCAGTACGGTTTTACAAAACACATGGCTTTTTGAAGGAACCAGAAGAGGAAATATTATATAGCAAAAAAGGAGTAAACAGAAGAAGTAATAAAAGTTGCTCACAACTATAGCAAGGTCAATGATACAAAATGCACCATTATTGATACTTGATGAGAATGCAAGTTCTGTAGATACACGTATGGAACGTATAGTACAGAACACTATGGACAAGTTAACAGTTGGAAGAAATTCTTTCAATATCAATATATTTTTGCTATGCTTAAATAGCATGAAATTTGCTTTATTATCGGATAAAAAGGGAATATAATAAAAGTAATTAATTTTTAACATTAGGAGAAATTTATGAATATAGGTAATCTTTTTTTTCACATTCATTACTGTAATATGAGACAATTTGATAAAGCTATGAAATATGAATTTAAAACTAAAAGAACGCTTAAACATCATGAAATTGGATTTATTATTGGAGCAAAAGGAAACATAATAATTGAAAATAAGAAGTACAAAATTAATGAAGGAACACTGTTTTATATAAGTCCGAATGTACCACATTTTACAGAAT
>JAJXWJ010000094.1 GCA_021781655.1 Bacillota bacterium
TTTACACCTATAATTTCCTTATCTGATGGGACAAAAATTAATTTAGCTGCATCTAAAACTCTATTTACATCCTCTTTACTTACAATTCTATCTTCTGAAGCTACTGCAACAACTCCTTTGTTATGTACAATTTCACAAACACCACCAGAAAGTGCAATAGAAACCTCATCAATTTTTATTTCAACCATTCTTTCTAGCTTTTTAATACATTTAGAAATAGCTCTTGAAGCTTTTTCACTATCATCTATAATAGATCTTTTTACTCCACAGCTATCTTCTGAAGCTACACCAAGAATGACCAAATTACCTAATTTATCTAATTTCCCTATAGCCGCACTTACTTTGGAAGTTCCAATATCCAGTCCTACAAAATAATCTTTCATTAAGTTTCCCTCCCATTAGAGAACCTTTTTATTATATTCAACATAAAATTTAAAATTCCTTCATTTTTTTGTATTAATTTAATAAAAACGAAAAAAAATTTAAATTTGATTTTAATATGTACTTAAATTAAATTTAAATTTGCATTAAACTAATTAATGTTTTAACCGTAAAAAAGAGGCTACTAACCTCTTTAATTTGCTTTATCCAAATCAGATATATCCATACTCCTAGTGTGGGATGTATGACTCCATTCTTTATTATCCTTATGCAATATGCCTATAATAGAAATCGGAAGCCAAGAAATAGCATAAATCGGAATTAGTATGTAGTAAAGAAAAATTTTAAAATCCAATTTTCTATCTATTATAAGCAATGCTGGAACATATAGTATATTGAAAATACCATAAATCACCGCAAAGGTTGTAATCAATCCAAAATGTTGATTTAATATGTTGTTTAAAATATTTTGAGAACCTGTTAAATAGCTATAAAACATATCAACATATTTGACTGCTCCAATTATCATTGAAATACCGATTATAATAAATGCCACTGGTTGAATCGTGTAATATGCACAATCAAATGCAATAAAACTTCTTTCTTTTATCGCTTTCTTCATTAACTTACCAAAGTATCTGCTAGCAACATCTGCATAACCTTGCATCCACCTTTGTCTTTGATTCCAAGATTGCATAAGCGTAAGTGGTTTTTCATCATAAACAATTGCATCATGAGCCCAACCAACTTTTTCGCCTGACATTACGAGCTTACAAGAAAATTCTAAATCTTCGGTAAGACATGTAGCTCCCCAACCTAAAGTTTTTAAAATTGAGGTATCTATTGCAAATCCAGTACCACCTAACTGACTAGAAAGTCCCATATTTTCTCTTGCTAATTGAAACATTCTGTTATTAGTCCAAAACGTTATTGAATACGCTCCAGTTATCCATGTATCTTTTGGGTTTTTACTATCAAGATAGCCTTGAACAACCTTAAAGCCGTCACATAATTTTTTATTCATTTCGTTTAAAAAATTTTTAGAAACTAAATTGTCAGCATCGAAAATACAAACTGCATCGTATTTTTTATCCATTTTAAATAGATTTTCAAACATCCATTCTAACGCATAACCTTTTCCTCTTTTTTCTTTATTGAAACGCTCGTATACAAGCGCACCTCTTTTACGTGCTTTTTCCGCTGTTTTGTCAGTGCAATTATCGGCTATTACAAAAATATCAAATAACTCTTTCGGGTAATCTAATTTTTTTAAGCTCTCAACAATATCACTAACTACTGCCTCTTCATTATGTGCTGCAACAAGAAGTGCAAAACTTTTTTGAGGCGCTATATTTTTACCAGACTTTTTTTTATATAGACCAAACAATGAAATTATTAAAAAATATGAAGACATTGCTATAACTACACAATTAAAAACATCTGAAAAAATAGTAAAAATGGTATTTAGTATATTCACTATTTATCTCCCCCCTGAACAAAGATATTTTAGCACAAAAAAATATTAAATTCTATACTAATGGCAATATTTTTATTGTACTCTTTTAATTTAGTACTACTAACTTTATTATAACCAATTTATTACTATATATAAGTATACATAGTAATATGAGCTAAAACATCATCATTCGAGTTATCATATCTCTATCCACACAATATGTCATTAATGCTTCTTCAGATATTTCACCTTTTTTAAATAATTCAATCAATGACATATCCATAGTTTTCATTCCATATTTGTTACCAGTCTGAATTATTGATTGTATTTGATGGGTTTTACCTTCTCTAATTAGATTTTGAATTGCTGGTGTATTTAACATTATTTCTAAGGCTGCAACTCTTCCTTTGTCATTAAAACTAGGAAGTAACTGCTGAGATATTATTCCTTTAAGTACAGTTGCCAATTGAATTTTAATTTGTTGCTGCTGATGAGGCGGAAAAACATCTGTAATTCTGTCTATTGTTTTCGCAGCTCCTATTGTATGTAAAGTAGAAAAAACAAGATGTCCAGTTTCTGCAGCTGTAATTGCTATAGAAATAGTTTCTAAATCTCTCATTTCTCCAATAAGAATTATGTCTGGATCTTCTCTTAATATTGCTCTAAGTGCAGAAGCATAGCTTTTGCTATCTTTTCCTATTTCTCTTTGATTAATAATAGATTTATTATGTCTATGTAAATATTCAACAGGATCTTCTAAAGTAATTATATGACAATTTCTCGTTGAATTTATTTCATTTATCATAGCAGCAAGACTTGTGCTTTTTCCGCTTCCTGTTGGTCCAGTAACAAGTATTAATCCTCTTTGAGCTTCTATCATTTCTCCAACTACATTTGGAAAATGTAAATCCTTAAGTGCTGGAATCTTAGAACCAACTGCACGCATTGCAATAGCATCACTATCTCTTTGCTTATATACATTCACTCTAAATCTGCCAATGCCTGGCATTGAAAATGAAAAATCCATTTCTCCTTCTTTAGAATATTCATCGTATTGATGACCTAAAAGCTCTCTAGCATACTTTTCTGTGTCTATAGGTTTTAGTTTAGCTTCGTCCAGTGTAATTAGTTTACCATCAACTCGAATAACAGGAGAAACTCCAACTGTAATATGTATGTCAGATGCTTTTTCATCAATAGCTAATTTGAGTAACTCATTTAAAGTTTTCAAATTTTATGCCTCCATTTCATAGTTATAAAGAGATTTTTAATATGACTTTACTAATTATTATATAACAAATAGCATACATTTACAAATATCTAAAAAAATAAAAAAATTTTTATAATATTTTTTAAAAAAATACAAGCGGCAAGTGGAAAATATAACAATTCCAAACTTGCCACTTACATGATAAAATAAGTTAATTGCCACAATTAAATTGCTTGTATAGCTTTTTTAACGCTCTTTTTTCTATTCTAGAAACGTACGACCTTGAAATACCAAGTTCCTTTGCTATTTCTCTTTGAGTTTTAGGCTTTCCATCATTAAGTCCATATCTTAGCAAGATTATGGTTTTTTCTCTACCTTTTAGACACCTTTCAATTTCTTTATATAATTTTTTAACTTGTATTCTATTTTCTACAATTTCAATGACAGAATCCTCATCGCTGCTCAACACATCCATCAAAGAAATTTCATTACCTTCCCTATCTTCTCCAATTGGGTCTTGCAAATAAATTTCAGCCTTTGATTTTTTATTGTTTCTTATTAACATTAATATTTCATTTTCTATACACCTAGCAGCATAAGTAGCAAGTCTCGTGCCTTTTTCACTGTTATATGAGTCGATAGCTTTAATTAATCCTACCGTACCTATTGATATAAGATCATCAGAATCCTTTCCAGTAAACGCATACTTTTTAACAATATGTGCTACCAGCCGTAAATTTCTTTCTACTAATATTGTTTTTGCCATTGGATCTTTTTCTTCTAACTTTTTTAAATAATATTTCTCTTCACTTTCAGTTAAAGGTTTTGGAAATGAAGCGCCATTACCGATATATGCAGTTAAAAATGTGGCACTGCCAATTAAATTAATTATATAGTAAACTATAAGCACATAACGACTCCCCTTAACAGTAGTTATTACTATATTATGATTTAACCTTAGTAAAAGTTCTATTTATTTAAAGCTTATTTTTAGCTAAAATATCTCCTATTTCTGCATTTTTATAAGCTTTAATACTATATATCATTTGTGCTACTGGAGTCGAATCAATTTCCTCACCTTTTTTATCTTTAAGCTCCGAAATAGATATTTCTAAATTATCACCATGAGGCTTTAAAACTTCTATGTTGTCACCTTTAAATATTTTGTTTCTTTGCTCTACATATACCCTATCTTCTTTTTCATCAACCTTTACCACAACTCCTGCAACATCATAATTTCTAATATAAGCAGATGATTCATAATACTGTTTTTGTGGCTCATCGAAATAAAATCCAGTATAGTATACTCTGTGGCTAGGCTTATCCAAATAGCTCATATATTTCTCATCAAATTTGTAGCCTTCAGGATTTTCGAAATATGCATCAAGTGCTTCCCTGTATGCTTTCACTACCGAAGCAACATAATAAGAGCTTTTCATTCTTCCTTCTATTTTAAAAGAATTTATGCCTGCTTTAACTAATTCCGGAATATACTTAATCATACATAAATCTTTTGAATTCATAATGTATGTTCCCTTATCATCTTCATTGATTGGATAGTATTCTCCAGGTCTTTTTTCTTCCATTAAATAATATTTGTATCGGCAAGGCTGTGCACATTGACCTCTATTCGAGTCTCTTCCAGTCATAAAATTAGAAAGTAAGCACCTTCCTGAATATGACATGCACATTGAACCATGTACAAAGGCTTCAATTTCACATGATTCTGGGATTTTTTTCTTTAAATCGATTATTTCCTTCATGGATAATTCTCTTGCAAGAACAATTCTTTTTACACCTTGCTTATGCCAAAAAATAGCTGACTTCCAATTTACATTATTAGCCTGAGTGCTTAAATGTATTTCTAAATTTGGTACAACTTCTCTTGCTGTCATTATAACTCCAGGATCTGATGCTATTATAGCATCTACTTCAAAGCTATAAAGTTCTTTTAAATACTCTTCTAAGCCCTCAAGATCTTCATTGTGAGGGAAAACATTTAAAGTAACATAAACCTTTTTATTTCTATCATGAGCATATTTTATTCCCTCTCTAAGCTCATCTGAATCAAAATTATCTGCAAAAGCTCTTAAATTAAGCTTATTTCCACCTAAATAAACTGCATCTGCACCAAAATTTATAGCTGTTTTTAATTTTTCTAAATTTCCAGCTGGTGCAAGTAGTTCTGGTTTATTCATCTAAATTCCTCCTTGTAGTTACTGCAATTCCATCACCCATAGGAATTATTGAAGTAATTAAATTTTTATCTTTTGAAACTAGCTCTAAGTACTTCCTCATTCTTTTAACTATAGTGATTTTTCTTCTTACAACTAATTCGTCATTAGCTACCATGCCTCTAAAAAGCACATTATCAGCAATAATTATTCCATCCTTATTTAAAAGCCTTAAACATTCAGGCAAAAAATGATTATAATGGCCTTTACCTGCATCCATAAATATTAAATCAAATTTTTCATCTAAAGTTTTTAAAACCTCTAAACATTCCCCTTCTTTTATTGCTATTTTATCGGTATACCCATATTTTTTTATATTAGCTTCAGCGTATTTTATCATATTAGGATCTCTTTCGATTGTTACTATACTAGTATCCTTTGAAGCATTCATACTCATTAAAATTGCAGAATACCCTATAGCTGTTCCAAGTTCTAATATTTTAATTGGTTTTTTTACCGAAACCATAAACTGCAAAAATTTTGCAGTTTCTTTTTGCACAATAGGAACACAATTTTCTTTTGCAAATAGCTCCATTTCATCTAAAACTGTCGAATCATTTATAATTAAGTTTTTTAAATATTGTTCCATGTAATCAAAAGTAATTCCACTCATTTAAAGCCTCCAAATTAGTATGAATCTTGATATTTTAGTTTAGCTTTTTCAAAATCATTTAGATTATTAGTAAAATAATGAGTACCATTATTTTTTGATACAAAATAAAGATAATTTGTACTGCTTGGCTTTAGTGCTGCTTCAATAGACTTTATTCCCGGATTACAAATTGGTCCTTCTGGGAGTCCTGGCACCAAGTAAGTGTTGTAAACAGATTGTATAGCTATATCTTTATCGTATAATTTATCTTTATGATATCCAAGTGCATACTCTACTGTTGCACATGATTGAAGCTTCATTTTAATATTTAATCTGTTATAAAATACCGATGCTATTATGCTTCTCTCACTATCCACTTCTGCTTCACCTTCGACAATAGAAGCCATAGTTATTATTTTATCATAATCACTTTTATTTAAATTTATATTATCAGCTTTTAAAAGCCCAGTCATTTTCGATTGAAAATTATCTAGCATCATTTTTATTATTTCATTTGGTCCTTTAGTTTTGTCGAACATATAAGTGTCTGGAAACAAGTACCCTTCTAATTTATATCTTCTAGCGCTATCATTTTTAACAAAGTCCGGCAATTTGTAATTTTGGCAAGCTGCTATAAAATCAGCTTTGCTGACAACACCTTTTTTTTGCAATAAATCTGCTATTTGATCGATATCATAACCCTCTGGTATGGTAACCTTAACCATGTCTGCATCAAATATACCCTTATTTAAATCATTAATAAAGGTATCTATAGTTTCACCACTTTTTAGTGCATATGGCCCTACTTTTATTTGTGATGGGAACTTCTTGTATTTAATATACATTTTAAATAACAATTCATTTTTTATATATCCCTCATTACTTAACCTTGTAATTACAGAATTTATAGTATCACCGCTAGTTACTTCAAACTTTGAAGTAGCTTTTACATTAAAAGGATTGTCTATTGTATTTTTCACAGTAAAAATTCCAATAGTGATAACTATAACAATAACCAAAATTAAAGCTACAAAAATATTCTTTTTAGTTTTAAGCTTACTCATATACACCCCACCATAAATTTAAAAGGTCAGAAGACAAATATTAAAAATTTTCTTCCTTCTGACCTTTTAATTGAATTAACTCTTTTGTCCACTTATAAAATTTATTTATTCTTATTTGCTCTTTTTCTAAGATTTGTATCAAGAATTCTCTTTCTCATTCTTATACTCTTAGGTGTTACTTCTACCAATTCATCTGAAGCTATAAACTCCAAACATTGCTCTAGAGACATTTCATTTACTGGTACTAATTTAAGTGCATCATCTGAACCAGAAGCTCTTGTATTTGTCAAATGTTTTTTCTTACAAACATTAACTTCTATATCTTCAGATCTAGAACACTCACCAGCAATCATTCCTTCGTAAACATCAATACCAGGACTTAAAAATAGTTTACCTCTTTCCTGAGCATTAAATAGTCCGTATGGATTTGTTGTTCCCGGCTCAAACACCACTAATGAACCTCTGCTTCTTTCTGGAATATCTCCTTTATATGGCTCATAATTATCAAGTACATGATTCATTATTCCATTTCCTTTAGTATCGGTCATAAACTCGTTTCTAAAACCAATAATTCCTCTTGATGGAATTCTGAATTCTAATCTTGTATATCCGTTTATAGCAGAAGTCATATTTTTAAGTTCTGCTTTTCTAGGTCCTAATTTTTCCATAACAACGCCCATAAACTCTTCTGGAACATCGATTGTTAAATTTTCAATAGGCTCAAGTTTCTTGCCGTCTTCTTCTTTATAAATAACCATTGGCTTTGAAACCTGGAATTCATAGCCTTCTCTTCTCATAGTCTCAATTAAAATGGAAAGGTGTAATTCGCCTCTTCCGCTAACCTTTAAGGAATCAGCAGATTCTGTTTCCTCTACTCTTAAACTTACATTAGTTTCAAGTTCCTTCATAAGTCTATCTCTAATATGTCTTGATGTAACAAAGTCTCCTTCTCTACCTGCGAAAGGAGAGTTATTTACGATAAAGTACATACTTAATGTTGGCTCGTCAATATCCACAAAAGGTAATGCTTCTGGATTTGATGTGTCGGCGATAGTTTCACCTATGTTAACATCTACAAGTCCTGCAACAACAGCAATATCTCCTATTTTGGCTTCTTCAGCTTCCACTCTTTTTAAGCCATCATAAACATAAAGTGCAGATATTTTAAGGTTTTGAACTTTACCATCTCTTCTTATTAATGCTACCTGCTGATTTTTCTTAACGCTTCCTCTTTCAATTTTTCCTATAGCAATTCTTCCTACATATTCATTAGAATCTATAGTTGAAACTAACATTTGAAGGGGCGCATCTAAATAACCTTTTGGTGGCTCAACATTTTTTAAGATTGTTTCGAATAAAGGCTCCATATTAGAACTTTCATCTTCAACTTCAAGCTTCGCAATACCATTTCTTGCAGATGCATATACTATTGGGAATTCTAATTGCTCGTCGTCAGCACCAAGTTCAACGAATAAGTCGAATACTTCATCTATTACCTCTGTTGGTCTTGCATTTGGCTTATCAATTTTGTTTACTACTACTATTGGCTTAAGTTTAAGTTCTAATGCCTTTTTTAGAACAAATTTAGTTTGAGGCATTGGTCCTTCAAAAGCGTCTACAAGTAGTAATACGCTGTCTACCATTTTTAATACACGTTCAACTTCTCCACCAAAATCAGCATGTCCAGGGGTATCAACAATGTTGATTTTTACACCATTATAAGTTACAGATGTATTTTTAGATAAAATTGTAATTCCTCTTTCTTTTTCAAGATCGTTTGAATCCATTACTCTTTCATCAACTTTTTCGTTGCTTCTAAACACATTGCTTTGCCTTAAAAGAGCATCTACTAATGTAGTTTTACCATGGTCAACGTGGGCAATAATAGCAATGTTTCTAATATCGTTTCTAGTAAATAATTCCATGAATTTTCCTCCAAATCAAAATCAGGTTCCTGATATATAATAAAAATTTAGTAAATAAAATTAGAATACAAACCAAACTCCAGAGCAAGCTCCGGAGTAAAATAAAAGCAATTCTAAAATTAAAAAATTGGATACTATCTTAGCATCCAATTCTTTTTACCATAACCTATTCTAATATTATGTTAAGAAAAAGTCAACTTATACCGACTTTTTTTATTTATAAAACTTAAATTTCCATAATAATTGGTAAAATCATAGGTTTTCTCTTAGTTTTTTCATATAAGAATATTCTTAAAACTTCTTTAATGTTAGATTTTATTGTTGACCATTCAGTAATATGATTTTCTTCACATTGTTTTAACGCATTTTTTACAATTTCTCTAGCTTCCCCCATCAAATCTTCAGATTCTCTTACATAAACGAAGCCTCTTGAAATTATATCTGGTCCAGCTATAACTGTACCGCTTACTTTTTCAATGGTTACAACAACAGTTAATATACCGTCTTGAGAAAGATGTTTTCTATCTCTTAATACTATATTTCCAACATCACCGACACCAAGGCCATCTACAAAAACCTGACCAGAAATAACAGTTCCATTTTTTCTTATACCATCACGGGCAACTTCAATTACGTCACCATTTTCTCCAAGGATTATGTTATTTTTATCCATGCCCAGCTTTTCTGCTAGTTCTGCATGCTGTTTTAAATGCCTATACTCACCATGAACAGGTAAAAAATATTTTGGTCTAACTAGTGTATGCATCAATTTAAGTTCTTCTTGGCAAGCATGACCTGAAACGTGTACATTTTCGTAAATTACTTCAGCACCTTTTTTAAATAACTGATTAATAACTCTTGAAACCAATTTTTCATTTCCAGGAATTGGTGATGCTGATATTATTACCATATCACCTTCAGTAATAGTAATCTTTTTATGCTCCGAAGCAGCAATTCTGGATAATGCAGACATAGTTTCACCTTGACTTCCTGTAGTAATGATTACTATTTTGTCAGGTGTATATTTGTTAATCGCATCAACGCCTATCATCGTTCCTTCGCTCATGTTTAAGTATCCAAGTTCACTTGCAACAGCAACAATATTCTCCATGCTTCTGCCAGAAACTGCAACTTTTCTATTATGCTTTTGTGCCTCTTCTATTATTTGTTGTATTCTATGAATATTCGATGCAAAGGTAGCAACAATTATTCTTCCCTTTGCCATACTGAAATACTTACTAAACTTTTCACCTACTGTGCTTTCTGACATAGTATAGCCAGGTCTTTCAACATTTGTACTGTCTGCCATAAGTAGAAGTACACCTCTTTTACCAAGTTCAGCAAATCTTGCAAAATCTGCAACACATCCATCTATTGGAGTATAATCGATTTTGAAATCTCCAGTATGTAAAACAACACCTAATGGAGTATGAATAGCTATTGCAGCTGAATCAGCAATACTGTGATTCGTTCTTATAAACTCTACTGACATACTTTCTAATTTGATAATGTCTTTAGGTTTAACACAGTTTAATTGTACTGAACTTAATAGCCCGTGCTCCTTTAGTTTTGTTTCAACGATTCCTAATGTAAGTTTTGTTCCATATACTGGTACGTTCAAGTCCTTTAGCACATATGGCAGAGCACCAATATGGTCTTCATGTCCGTGAGTTAAAAATATACCTTTTACTTTTTCGATATTTTTCATCAAATAACTTATATCTGGAATTACAATATCAATTCCAAACATTTCTTCATCAGGAAATGTTAATCCACAATCTATGATGACTATATTGTTTTTATACTCTATTGCCGTAATGTTTTTTCCAATTTCATTTAGTCCGCCTAATGCGATGACCTTTATTTTGTCTTTTTCCTTTCGCATTACTCTACCCTCCTTTTTTTTAATATTTATATGTTAACTATAAATATTTTAAAACCTCGTTATTTTTTGTTACAATCACTGCACAATCCAAAAAATTTTACACTATGATTTTTTATTAAAAACTTATATTTTTCTTCGATTGTACTTTCTAACGTTTCTAACAAATCACCTTCAACCTCAATGACTTTTCCACAATTGGTACACACCAAATGATGATGCTGATGATTTTCTTCCTCATGAATAAGCTCGTATCTACTACAACCATCGCTCAAATCCAATTTACATAATACTTTTAATTCTTCTAGCAACAACACCGTTCTGTATACTGTTGCAAGACCTATTTCCGGGCAGACAACCTTAACTGCATCATAAAGTTCCTCAGCAGTTAAATGATTGCCCTCATTTTCAATAATGGTATCTAATACTGCTCTTCTTTGAGGTGTTAGCTTATATCCCTTTTCTTTTAAATTGTTTTTTAATTTATTAATGCTGTTTTCTGATAACTTAGGCATAAAATTCCCCCTTTTCTATATTTAAACAGCCTAAATTATATTAATTTAATCCTTTACTTTTTTGATTAATCTTCAGCAAATAAAGCTTCATAAGCTTCACTCACAAGCTCGAATTCTTCATCATCTTCTACGGTATATAAAATATCATTACCATCGTCATCTTTATCTATTTTCAAAATAATTGCTTCTGCTTCATCACTTGAAAGTGCTGGTACAACCACTAGATATTCATTATCTTCAATATCCAGCTTTGTAACAACTTCAAATTCTGTCTCTTCACCGTTTTCATCTAAAAGCGTTATGCTAGTCAAATCATTTTCCATTAAAATTCCTCCTAAAATTTATAAACTATCTAAATATCCTTGTAAAATATAGGTTGCAGCTATTTTATCTACTAATTTTTTTCTTTTAGCTCTTGAAAGATCTGCTTCAAGCATAACTCTGTGAGCAGCTACAGTTGTTAATCTTTCATCCCACATTTTTATAGGAATATTGATTTCTTTTTTAATAACTTCACAAAAAGCAAGCACCTTCTCACTTTGTGGTCCGATTGTTCCATTCATATTTTTAGGCAAGCCAGCAACTATAGTATCGACACTATATTCTTTGCAAATTGTTATCAATTCTTTCAAGTCGATCTCTTCATTTTTCCTTCTTATAGTTGTAACTCCCTGTGCCGTAAAACCTAAAGGATCGCTTACAGCTACACCAATGGTTTTATCACCAATATCTAAACCTAAAACACGCATACTTTCTCCTTTATTATGTTTATATATAATAATAGGTTTATTAAAAAATTTTATGCACTAAAAATTGCCGATAGCCAATTTTCACTTTCCATTGTAAACAAAAGCTATTATATTAGCACAACTAATCAGTATAATAAACACCATTAATTTTTCCCACTGAAAAATTAAAATAAAAATGCCTTTAAGGCACTTTTATTTTACTTCTAAATAAGATTTTAACACTTCTTCAAGTATTTCATCTCGATCCAGCTTTCTTACTAAAGCTCGTG
>JAJXWJ010000095.1 GCA_021781655.1 Bacillota bacterium
ATTTTTATGATATTATAATATTTATTGGTGGGGAATATTAATAACAGATAAAGAAGGATGAATTATATGAGTGAAATACATTGGAAAACTTTTTTAATTACATACGATCAGGCAGTAGAGGAGCTCAAGGTGAAGTTTAGAAATATTCGAAGAGAATATAGAAAGAAAAATGAATATTCACCAATCGAGTTTGTAACAGGAAGGGTTAAGGAAGTTTCGAGCATTTTAGAAAAATCAAATAAGCTCAATATACCACTAGAAAAAATAGATACGGAGCTTGATGATATCGCTGGAATTAGAATAATGTGTCAGTTTGTTGATGACATAGAAAAGGTTGTAGAGTTAATAAGACAACGAAAAGATATGAAAATATTTATTGAAAAGGACTATATAAATAATGTAAAAGTAAGCGGATATAGAAGCTATCACATAATAGTGAAGTATCCAGTAAATTTAGCAGAAGGGCAAAAAGAGATTTTAGCAGAAATTCAGATAAGAACTTTAGCAATGAATTTTTGGGCAACGATTGAACATTCCCTAAATTACAAATATAAAAAAGATATACCACCTAAAATTAAAGAAAAATTGAAAAATGCAGCGGATGCAGCTTTTCAATTGGATGAGCAAATGCATGAAATTAGGGAAGAAATAAAAGATGCACAAAGGTTATTTGAAATAAAGTCCAGTTTGATTTCTGAAATTACAAATGATATTATTTACTTATGTTCTTTAGGAAAGGTTATCGATGCTTCTGAGTATCAAAACAAATTAAATAACCTAGTAGAAGATGGTGAAGAAGTTGAATTTGAGAAATTATTAAAAGACATAGAAATGCAAATAAAACAAGATAAAGCAAGTGAAACATAAAAATCAGGTGGGTTTAAAATACCACCTGATTTTTATGTTTTTTTGCTTGATTTAAAATGAAAAATTGTATAAATAATAAAGGGTATTATTATAAAGTTTGCAAGCTCTATATAAGTGTATAGGCTAAGTGCTTTAAATAAAAGGTATGTGTTAGAAGAAAGAATGCATGAAGCTAAAACTACTAAAATGCTTACAATATATATCATTTTTTTGTTATAGAAATTTAAATTTTTAAGTAACGTAATTAATGATAGAAAAGCAATAACATATTTTATAAACCAGCCGCCTATAACTTGTAAAAGTACATGCAATTCACCAC
This sequence comes from Bacillota bacterium, assembly GCA_021781655.1. Classification (GTDB taxonomy): domain Bacteria; phylum Bacillota; class Clostridia; order Clostridiales; family Clostridiaceae; genus JAJXWJ01. Next base: position 1,187 of record JAJXWJ010000095.1, read on the forward strand.
TTTCAATAAATTGAAAATAATTAACAAGCTGTGTTTGAATCAGCTTTGGATAAAATAATGAAGCAGCCTTTTTCTCAGCAAAGGTACATACTATGCCTGCAGAAGAAAAAACCTCCATTTGAATAGCGAATAATAAAGCTACAATTACATAAATTTTTAATGATTTACCGTGCTGAAAGTTATCTAATAAAGGCAAACATAGTGCAAAACCTCCAAACATGGACAAACTTCTAATAGCTGATAGTAATAAATTCAAGGTTACACCATTGCTTAAAATTGGTAAAATTAAACCTAAATGTTTATATTTTTGAGTTAAAATTGCTAGTATTGTTCCTGAAATAATTATTAAAGTTATGCTTACAATTGTTACAATTCCAATAGAATGAGTGCCTCTAGTTATTGTATATATTGCAGGAAGAGCAAAAAACAAAACGAAGAACCAAGAAGGAGTGAAGGGTAATATATTTACATGCATTGCATTAGCTTCTATGGAGGAGCACTCAATCAAGGTAAATATAATAGTTAGTGCAAATAGAGAAAGAAAAAATTTACCCCAAAAACCACCTAAAACCTTCAAGTATATTTCATGAATATTATAGGTATTATGTTTTTCGCATATAGAAAATATTATATATGCAAATATAAAAAGACAAATTCCTGCAAAAGCCATAGCTATCCATGAATCACGCTTTCCTAATGAAATATAAAGTGATGGGTATGTTTTTATTGAGACAATAGAAGTTGCCCAAATAAAGAACATCAAATGCTTGCCGTTAAATTTATTCATAATTCGACCTCTTTTGCATAAAGAATTAAAAAATATATATACTATATTTGTGAAATGCTTCTCAGTTGTATTATTTGATGTTTGACATATATTATTCAAAAAATTAGAAAATAAACGGGTGATTGAGATGAATGAAGATTATATTTCATTTGTAAAAGAAAAATTTAAAAGTAATGTAGATGTAAAGTATAGATATGTAAAATGTGAAAAAGGTATTATAAATTTTGTTTTTATTGATAATATGACTGATTCTCATTTTATAAGTCAATATATTATAGGACCGATAATTGATGAAAAAGAAAATATAACAAGTGCTGAAGATATTAAGAAAAAAATCGTATATGCAAACTCTCTTGGAGATGTCAAAACTATTAACGATATGTTACTCCATGTTGTTCAAGGCGATGTAGTCATAATTGCAGACTTTTATAAGGATATTATATATTGTGAAGCTAAAAACTATTATAGACGTGCAGTTACTATCCCTGAGACAGAAAATGTTGTAAAGGGTCCTAGAGAAGGTTTCAATGAAGCCTTTGTTGATAATATTTCTTTGATTAGGCGTAAAGCTAAAAATGCAGATTTAAAATTTGAAGCGATTTATATAGGAAGCAAATCTAATACCGTAGTTGTATTAAGTTATATTAAAGGAGTTGCTAGCGAGAAATTAGTATCTAAGATTAGAAACAAACTAAAAAGTTTGGATTTTCAATTTTTATTAGATACTAATCATATAGAAGAAAGTTTAAAGGAAAATAGAACCTTTTATGATACTATTGGATATTCTGAAAAGCCTGATGTGGTAGCATCAAAATTATTTGAGGGAAGGATTGCTATAATAGTAGATGGAACACCTTTTGTAATTACATTACCATATTTCTTTTTTGAAAATTTTCAGATGCCAGATGACTATTATTTGAATAAGTATTTTACAAACTGCATAAGGGGCATTAGATGGTTTTCATATGCACTTGCCGTGTTTCTTCCAGGGCTTTATATAGCACTTACTACTCATCATTTTTCCTTGATTCCTTCACTTTTTGTACTTAGACTTGCAATATCAAGGTCAGGAGTGCCTTTTCCTTTAATAATAGAAATATTATTAATGATTTTTTTCTTTCAAATTTTAAGAGAAGCAGGAATAAGACTTCCACAACCAGTAGGTCAGGCAATGAGCATTGTAGGTGCTTTGATTTTAGGGCAGTCAGCCGTTAATGCAGGCTTTGCTTCAGAAATAACAACAATAGTAGTAGCATTGTCATCTATCGCATCATTTTTAACCCCAAAACTATACGGTTCGACAATGTTTTGGTCATTTGTTTTAATAATGCTATCTAGTGTAATAGGTCTTCCAGGATACTTTGTTGGAGTTATGCTATATTTATCAGAGCTTGCCTCACTTAGGAGTGTTGGTTTTGATTATTTATTTCCAATGGGTTCCTTTAGAAACTTTAATTTTCAAGATGTAATATTTAGAGAGAATTTAGATGTAATTTCTAAAAAAATTACAAATGAGGATGATAAAATATGAAAAAGCTTTTATTATGTTTATTTTTAATTAGCTCTATTTTTTTAAATGGTTGTTTTAGTTACAGGGACATTAACACTGTTGTATTTGTAACTTCTGTTATATTTGACATAGATAAAGATAATAATCCTGTAATTTATTTAGAATTGTTTAAACCTGCAAGGAGCGCTTCAAAGAGTTCTCAAAAAGCAGAAAGGGTAGTATTAAAAGGAAAAGGGAAAACTGCCTTTGAAGCTATGTTTAATATAAACTTAGCTTCAAGTTATGCTATTGACTACACTCAAAATAAGGCCATTATATATACAGAAAGAGCAGCAAAATATGGAGTTAACTATTTTTTTGATGTGTTTGAAAGGGATTATAATTTTGTTTTAAGACCGTGTATGGCAGTTTATAAAGGTGATGTAGAAAGGTTAGGGAATGTAACCTTTGGTGAGGAACAATTTGTAGGGCTGTTTTTAACAGATTTAATCGACAATTCTGGAAGCAGTTCTAGAACAATAGAATCTATAATAGATGATTTCATTGTTAGAGCTAGTGGAGCTAGTAAAACTACCGTTTTAACTGAAATAAAAATTTCTGATGATGAGCCACAGCCTACACTAGTAGTAGATGGAGGAGATATAATAAAAAATGGGAAAATGGTAGAAAATTTACCTAAGTCTGATGGGGAGGCGTACAATTTTTTGATAGACGATGTAGGTAATGGTTCAATGGAAATAGCTGACCCTAAACATCCTGATAAGTATATATCTTTAAGAATAGAAAATAGCAAAACAAAAACTAAAATAGATTATAGTGGAAAAAAAATGAATGTTAAAAAAATTATAAATACAAAAGCAACAGTAGTGGAAACTCAGGAATATTTGAAATTAAGTGACGAGGAAAAGAAGGCAGTACAAAAGGGTGCAGAAGAAAATATAATAAGTCTCTGTACAAATGTGTTTAATAAATACAAGGCTAAAGATCTCGATATTTTTAAGATTTCTAATGAAGCTGAAAATAAGTATGGAGAAGATTTTATAAGTAAGCATAAAAATTTGATTAAAGATACTGTACTAGAAATAGAACCCCACGTATTTATTTCCTCACCAGGTAGAAGTTATGAATATAAGGAATAATAGAAAAAAATTACGAACTAAGTTACTTTTAAAAATCGTTATAAAGAAAACCGCAGTAAGATTTAATTGACAATGGACAATTGAGAATTGACAATGAAGGACATTTTTCTTCCTTTCAGTCAGAAAAACTACCAATTATTATTTTTAGGCAATTACAATTGTTTAAAGATTTTCCGTAGCTAAGCGTAGGAAAATCCACCATCATTGTCAATTGTCCATTGTCAAATGTCAATTAATATATAATGCGTTTCACTTTTTATCTATTTAAGCTTAAGAGTTAGTGCGTAATATTAAAATATTGACTATTAGTCTACCTACTTAACTACAATATTAACAAGTCTGCCTTTAATAACAATAACCTTAACTACTGTCTTTCCAGCTGTTGCGTCTTTAATAGCACTATCATTTAGAGCAGCTTCTTTAATTGCTTCATCATTTGAATCTGTAGAAATATTTATTCTGCTTTTAATTTTTCCATTTACTTGGATAGCAATTTCAACTTCATCTTTAATTAAAGCTGTAGCATCAAATTTTGGCCAAGGTTCTTTAAATATAGAAGCAGTTCCTCCTAGATTTTGCCATAGTTCTTCTGAAAAATGTGGTGCAAATGGAGATAATATTTTAATGAAGTCTTTAATTGTAGCTTTCAAAAATTCATTATTTATTTCTTTTTCACTTAAGTATTTGTTTAAGCCATTTGTAAATTCCATAATTCTTGCTATACAAGTGTTAAATTGAAATTTATCAGCATCTTCTGAAACACCTTTAATAGAAAAATGTCTTATATAGTTTAGTTCTTTTTCCGCTTTTTCTATAGAAGATTTATTGCTGCCTGAGTTATTGATTAAATCAATAGCAGAGGTAATAACTCTTTCCACTCTGTCTACAAATTTTGACATTGCTTTAATGCCATCATCACTCCAAGCGCCGCCTTCAGTATAGTCGAAGCCAAACATTAAATATAGTCTGAATACATCAGCACCATATTCTGAAATGTAATCATCAGGAGAAATTGTATTTCCTTTTGATTTACTCATTTTCTGACCATCTGGACCAAGAATTAAGCCTTGGTGTCTTAAGGATAAAAATGGTTCATCAAAGTTCAAGTATCCCATATCTCGAAGAGCCTTAGTAATAAATCTTGCATAAAGAAGGTGCATACAGGCATGTTCTGGTCCACCAACGTATTTATCAACTGGAAGCATACTGTTTATTTTCTCAGAATCAAAGGCCTTTTCACTGTTTTTATTATCTGGATATCTTAAATAATACCATGAAGAACAAACAAAGGTATCTAAAGTATCAACTTCTCTTTCTGCTTTTCCTCCACAATGAGGACAAGTAGTGTGAAGAAATTCATCGGATTTTGCTAGTGGTGATTTTCCATCGGGAGCAAATTCTACGTTATATGGTAATTCCACAGGCAGTTGATCTTCTGGTACAGGCACTATTCCGCATTTTTCACAATATACTACTGGAATTGGAGCACCCCAGTATCTTTGTCTTGAAACAAGCCAATCACGTAATCTATAGTTGATTTTCCATTTTCCTAACCCTTTTTGTGAAAGACTATTTACTATAGCTTCTTTAGCAGCATCTCCTGACTTACCATTAAAGTCACCACTATTTACTAAATTTCCATAGCCTGTGTATGGAAGAGTATCTCCACCTTCAACAACTCTTATTATTGGAAGGTTATATTTTGTTGCAAAATCAAAATCTCTTTCATCATGAGAAGGTACAGCCATAACAGCACCAGTTCCATAGTTTGCAAGAACGTAATCACCAATCCAAATTGGTACTTTTTTACCGTTAACCGGGTTTATAGCAAAAGAACCTGAGAAAATACCGGTCTTTTCTCTAGTTAAAGATTGTCTTTCTATCTCTGTTTGCTTTTTAGCAGCATTTTTATACTGTTCCACAGCCTCTTTGTTTTCAGTAGTAGTTAATAGATCGGTTAAAGGACTTTCAGGAGCTAAAACTACATATGTTACCCCACAAAGTGTATCAACTCTAGTAGTAAACACATCGAAGGTAACATCGCTATTATCTGCCTTAAAGGTAACTTCTGCACCTTTTGATTTTCCAATCCAATGTTTTTGCATAGCCTTAGTCTTTTCTGGCCAGTCTAAAGTATCTAATTTTTGAAGTAGCTCTTCAGCATAATCGGTAATTTTTAAAAACCACTGGGTTAAATCTTTTTTAGTAACCTCTGTTCCACAGCGTTCACAAGTACCATCGGCTAATACCTGCTCATTTGCAAGCACTGTATTACAGCTAGGGCACCAGTTTACAGGAGCTTTTTTTCTGTATGCTAAGCCTTTTTCATAAAGCTTTAAAAATAACCATTGGGTCCATTTATAATAATCTGAATTACAAGTTATAACCTCATTATCCCAGTTAAACATTGCACCCATAGCTTTAAGCTGTTTTTCCATTGTTTCAATATTTTTAAGGGTTGAATCCTTTGGATGAATTCCTGTTTTTATAGCATAGTTTTCAGCTGGAAGTCCGAAAGCGTCAAAACCCATTGGCTGAAAAACATTATAACCTTGCATTTTTTTTAGTCTAGCCCAAGAATCAACTGGACCGTAATTAAACCAGTGTCCAGCATGAAGCTTTGCTCCTGAAGGATATGAAAACATTTCAAGCACATATAGCTTTTCTTTTAAATCATTTTCATCAAATTTATATAGGTTTGTATCTTCCCAAACCTTTTGCCATTTTTTATCGATTTTGGTACTGTAGTTACTCATGATAATCCTCCTAATTTTTTCATTTAAAATAAAAAAACCTCCATCTCTAATCCAAGAGACGAAGGTATACTCCGCGGTACCACTCTGTTTAGGTAAAAAATTACCCCACTTTAAAAATATAACGGTTTAACCGTATTACCTTTTTGGTAATATGCTCACAAGTGAGTTCACATGCTATTATCACTGTTTTTCACCAAACAACAGCTCTCTATAGATTAATAAACATACTACTATTCTTGCTCAAAGCAAAGTATATAATTAATTTTAATTATAAGCTAATACAGAGGTGTTGTCAATTATATGCTTTAGAAGCTTATAATTTAATTTGCATATAAAATATTAAAATGAATAAAAATATGAATATAATTTAGATTTAAAATAGGGGACATGAGCAATGAGGTTATATCATGGTAGCAATGTATTAGTAGAACAACCAACTATAATAAAATCAAATAAAACATTAGATTTTGGTGATGGGTTTTACACAACAGCAAATAGAGCACAAGCTGAAAAATGGGCAACTGTAAAATGCATAAATGAGAATTCTGATAAGAAATATGTATGTATTTATGAAATCCAAGATGATTTTTTTAAGATAGGCAATATAAAAACTAAAATATTTGAAGAACCTGATAGAAAGTGGTTTGAATTTGTCTTAGAAAATAGAATGAAGGAAAACTATAAGCATTCTTTTGATGTAGTGAAGGGATGTATTGCAAATGAAAAGGTGTATTTTTGTTTAAATGAATATTTTAATAATTTAATGGATTTTGAAACAGCAATTAAGGAAATATCAAATTTAAAATTGGAAGAACAAATATCATTTCATACGGAATTAGCATTAAGTAAGTTAAAATTTATTGAAGCTGTGGTGGAATAGAAAAATATTATTCATAGAATAAAAACCTTTTATTTGTAAAAGCTAATAAAGAACTTTTAAATAAGGGGGCTTTTATTATGAATGGTTCATGGCTATCTTTATTGCCGTTTCTCATTGTAATACCAATATCCATAATTACTAAACAAGTTCAGCCAGGTTTATTTACTGCTTTAATTTTAGGAAGCTATATAAAATCACCAACGCCGCTTGGTGGCATTCAGTCTATGATTTCATATATCGTAAAAAATATGATTCAATCTAACAATATAAGAGTAATTATATTTCTTTACCTATTTGCAGGAATTATAAGTATGATAAAGTTGGCAGGAGGCATAAAAGGTTTTGTTTTTCTTGTTAGTAAAAAGGTAAAGTCTAAAACTGGTGCTATGGCCCTAACATGGATATCGACAATGTTTACTTTTAGTGATCCTGATTTTAGAATAGTTACGATAGCACCAATAATGAAAGCACTAAGAAAAAAACTCGACATGTCAAAACAAAAGGTTGGAATAGTAATAGAAATCACATCTAATCCAGTAGTTGGACTAATTCCAATAGCTACTGCTTTTGTAGGGTATATGGTTTCTGTTATAAGTTTATCTATGAAAAGTTCTGGAATTAATGGTAAGCCATATATATATTATATAAAGAGCATACCATTCAATTTCTTTTCTTTTGTTATACTAATTATTGGTGTATACTATACTTTCTTTATGCACAAAAATGAAGAAAATTTGAAGGATGATAATAAAGATCCAAACAAGGACCAAGGGGAAGAACAATTAGAAGAATGTTACAGAGCATATGAGAAGGAAACCCCAACAAAGCCCTTTAATTTTATTTTGCCAATTTTAATTATATTAATATCTATTTTATACTTAAGTTGGTGGAATGGGCATATGGGTGCTACTAGTTTCTTTGATGCTTTTTTAAGAAGTGATGTATTAGGAGTTATGCTTGAGGGGTTATTTATAGGCTTAATATTTTGTATAATATTTTTTATGCTTCAAGGATTTAATATATCCAGCCTTGTAACACATTTTGTTAAGGGTGGAAATGAGCTTATGTCTGTTGTTATTATGCTTTCTTTAATTTGGGCTGTTTCAAACGTTTCGGAAGATTTAGGATTTTCTAAATTTATATCAAGCCATATTACAGGCATGATACCAAATTTTTTTATTGCGCCATCTTTATTCGTATTTGGAGCAATTTTATCATATTTTATAGGATCATCTTGGGGTACTTGGGGACTATTAATGCCTCTTGGCATAGCTTTGGCAAAGCATGGGCATGTTAATATTTTTTTATGCATTGGAGCAGTGTTTGCAAGCGGTACTTTAGGAGCCTTTGCATCACCACTTAGTGATAATACTGTAACCTTGTGTACAATTCTTGATTTGCCAGTAATAGATTATGCAAAGAAAAAATTGCCACTTACTCTTATTACAGCGATAATAACTACAATATTGTATACATGTGCAGGTTTTATATTTAAATAAGTTAAGTAATATAGTATAAAAAATCGTTACATGTAAAACATAATAAAGTAAATAAAATATTAAGGAGGAGGTAGAATAATATATGGAAATTCATGAAGGAACTATACCAGCAGCACTTGGAACTGTTGTAACGGGTGTTGGAGCTGCTATGGCAATTAAGAAGGTAGCACCAAAAATAGCAGCTGGAATTGTTGGCTTTGGTGCGGCACATATAGTGCTCGGTGCAATCGATTTAGCAGAACATAAAAATCATCGTAAGATGATGGGGATTTTCAAAAGATAATTATAATTATAATTAACACCTAACGATTTTAACTTATCGTCAGGTGTTTTTTTTGTTAAACCATTTCATTCTTCTCATTTAATTTTGAATAAAGTCTTTCTTGTTGTTTTGTAGTGAATTGAAAATAAATTTCGGTATTTGTTACCGCTTTATGTCCTAACCACCATTGTAATTCTTTTATATCCACATCAGATTCCGCTAAATGAATTGCTGTGGTATGCTTTAATGCATGAAAATGATGTTTTGATCTATCTTCAATTTTAGATAATTTGCAATACTTTTTCATAAGGTAATCTAATGTTTGCCTAGAAATAGGTTTGTTTTTTTGGCTCATAAATAGCGTTTCCTGTGAAGACGTAATTTTATTTAAAAGTATATATTGATCTAAAAGTAGTTTAGTTTCGGTATCTAATCTTAGTGTATTATTATTGCTTCCCTTAAGTCTAATGCAATAAAGTTCACCCCTCGAAGAACTGTAGTTCTCCATTTTTAATAAAGAAATTTCTGATGCTCTTAGGCCGCATCTGTAAGCTATTCTAAACATTACTAAATCTCTTAATGAATGAGTAGAGTTTGAGTTTTTAATTGCAGAAAAAAGAGAACTTGCCTCTTCTTGAGTTAAATATTTAATTTTACATTCCATAGTTTTATACATTATCTTTCTCCCTTAATAAAAAAAATTAGACAAAATAGATATTTTGTCCAATTAATTATAACATAATGTTGGTAATAATCCAATTATTATATAAAAAAAACGCTTATTTGTGTAAAAATAAGTCATTAAATAAAATTATATGAAATAGATTTGCATCAAAAATAGGCAGAAAACATAATTTAATATAAATATTTATACAAAATATCTATTTTGCATAATTAGCATATTACTATTTTTATTATTTGTCAAAAATATTTTTTAAATACATAGTGTGATTAAAAAAATGAAAAAATAGCATAATTTTAAAATAAATTTTTTATATATTTACAATAATTTCTATAAATTAACAAACGATATTTTGCAATTATCGTAATTACAGTCTAAGTAGGTGAGAGCATGGATAAAAAAAATGAAGATAAGGAAATTATAAAAAATATAATTATTAGAAGTGTTAAAAAGTATAGGCTCAAGGATCCGTTTTATGTAAATGTAATAATTGAAAGCGATATAATAAGTATTTACATAAAAGGAATTTTATCAAAAATTGGAGAGGTGTTATTTTATAAAAAGGAAATTGAACTAATAAAAAAGGTTTGGAGAAATATTAAGGATGTATTTATAAAAGAAATTATAAACGAAATAGATTTAGAAGTAGGCTATTCATGTGCACTTATTTCAGAAGTATCTGATTTTGAGAACGACTCTAGAACCATAATATTAAGAAGACAAAGGTTAGATTGACAGGATTCAAATTGATTTTTTAATAGACCAGTATAATGATGAAATTCATTTTATACTGTTTTTTTGTGTGAGATAATATATAAGCTTATCTATAAATAGGCTGTTTATTATAAATAAATCATAAGATAAAAATGAAAGGAGTTTTAAAGTTGATATCAATAAGTGGATTAGAGTATTTAAAATCTTTTGCTGAAGTTGAGGCCGAAATAATACCAGGGGGGATTTTGTATTTATACATAGAAGGAGATACAATAAAATGGAGAAAAGCTTCAAGTTCATTTAAGCTTGATATTTTTAATGTAGATGAAGTAATTAAAAGTAATAGTATAGCAGCTAGGGCCATGAGAGAAAAAAAAATCTTATCAGAAAAAATTCCACGTTCACTTTACGGAAGCAGATTTACTACTGTAGCAATTCCATTAATAGATGAAGAGGAGAAAGTAGTAGGTGCTTTTTCTATATTGATTCCAAGACTTCATCCTGTCATAAAATCCTTTAGAGATTTTGCACCAATTATTGCAGAGATGTTTCCAGAAGGTGCCACATTATTTGTTACAGATTTGCAAAAAATAATTGATAAACAAAGCTCAAAAAAATTTGATATTCCAGAGCTAAAAATTGATGATAGTTTTTTAGAAGATTCAATGGCTAGTGAGGTTATAAAAACAAAAGCTCATTGCATCGAAGAAATTGATAGTTCTAAATTTGGTGTTAATGTTCTAGAAGCTTGTTATCCACTTTTTGA
>JAJXWJ010000017.1 GCA_021781655.1 Bacillota bacterium
TGTCTTCTCCAAATATTAATTTAAGAGATCCTATACTATATAGAATAGCTCATACCGAGCATCATAATACAAAAGATAAATGGTGCATATATCCAATGTATGATTTTGCTCATCCTATTGAAGATGCTATAGAAGGGGTAACACATTCAATATGCACTTTGGAATTTGAGGATCACAGACCACTTTACGATTGGATAGTAAAAGAATGTGAAATGGAATTTGTTCCAAGGCAATTTGAATTTGCAAGATTAAATATAACTAATACTGTTATGAGCAAAAGAAAATTAAAGCAACTTGTAGATGAAAAAATAGTTGATGGATGGGATGATCCTAGAATGCCAACTATTTGTGGCTTAAGAAGAAAGGGTTACACAAAGGAAGCTATAAGAAACTTTTGTAGTGCAATTGGTGTTGCTAAGTCTAATTCAACTGTAGATTCACAAATGCTTGAATATTTTATAAGGGAAGATTTGCAATTAAAAGCACAGGCTGCAATGGCAGTAATGAGACCTTTAAAATTAATTATAACAAATTATCCAGAAGATCAGACAGAATTATTAGAAATTGAAAATAATGCAAATGACGAAGCACAAGGTAAAAGGCTTGTCCCATTTTCAAGGGAACTGTATATAGAAAGAGAAGATTTTATGGAAGTTCCAGTTAAAAAATATTTCAGATTATTTCCTGGAAATGAAGTGAGATTAAAGGGTGGATATTTTGCTAAATGCACAGGCTTTATAAAAGATGAAAATGGAGAGGTAGTAGAGGTACATTGTACTTATGATCCTGATACAAAGTCTGGTTCTGGTTTTACCGGAAGGAAGGTAAAAGCAACAATTCATTGGGTAGAGGCAAAAACAGCGAAAACAGCTGAATTTAGATTGTTTGAACCTTTAATATTAGATGATATAGAAGAAAATGAAGGAAAAAACTTTTTAGAGCAAATAAATCCTAAATCTCTAGAAATACTCCAAGGCTTTATTGAACCTGTAGCTATAGAAAATGCAAAGGTTCAAGATAAATTCCAACTAATAAGAAATGGATTTTTTACTGTAGATTCAAAATATACTACAGAAGAAAAACTTGTATTTAATAGAATTGTATCACTTAAGAGTTCATTTAAAATAGATAAAAAATAGGATAGATACTCTATAAAATTTAATAAAATGAAAGAGGAATTAAGTAGTTGAAGGTATTGTTTCACTCTTAGTTCCTCTTTTATTTTATATAAAGCTATCAAATTAATTTGAATAAGCAGCTTCTAAAAAACCATTTAAACTGGACTGATTTTGGAAAACGCCATCAACAGATAATGCATATATTGAATAGGTAGTGCTACTAAGCATCTTGAAGGTTATGATTGTATAAGCAGGTGAATTGTTATAATAGGCTGTACCTTCTGCTCTTACGTAGTAATTCCCATCAGTTCCTGAGTAAGCACTCCATCGAGGATTTTCTATCATTCCTTGAATTGCCTGCCCCATACTTTTATTTGTATAGTTTCCATAAGTACTGTTTTTAACAACGTTGATGAAGTTTTGAAGCTCAGAATTATTAGAGCTTGAGTTAGAGTTACTGTTAGAATTAGAATTAGAGTTTGAGTTAGAGTTAGAGTTAGAGTTAGAATTAATGTTGTTGTTAGAATTAGAATTAGAATTACTAGTATTGTTAGAATTATTCTTTGAATTACTATTAGAATCAGAACTATTACTTGGGCTAGGATTAAAAGTATTAGGATTCAAATTATTACAAGCCGTTAAAATAAAACAAATAAAAATAATGCAAAGAGGTAAGAATAATTTATTGATTTTCATAAATATTTCCTCCAGCTAAATTATAACCATTTTATATTTTATTCAAGGTGCCTAATATGTGTTACAAGTAAATTTATTATTTACGATAAGTTAAAATTGTATCAATACAGTTTGAGATTATAACATTTGTATTATTGAAAATAATGTCTATAATAAAATTATAAGAATGAAATATGTATTAATTTTATAAATAATAAATATAAGGAGAGTTGATAATATGTTACATAAGAGATTAAAAGCTTTTCCACAAAATTTTTTATGGGGTGCATCCACTTCTGCCTATCAAGTTGAAGGCGCAAATTTAATAGATGGCAAAGGACCATCCTGTCAGGATGTTAAAAAGGTGCCAGAAGGAACTTCAGAATTAGATGTATGTGCAGACCAATATCACCGTTATAAAGAAGATGTTGCTTTAATGGCAGAAATGGGCTTCAAGGTTTATAGATTTTCTATTTCTTGGTCAAGATTAATTCCAGAAGGAACAGGAGAGGTAAATACTAAAGGAGTAGAATATTACAATAATCTCATAAATGAATGCTTAAAGTATGACATAATTCCATTAGTTACAATGTTTCACTTTGATATGCCAGCAGCGCTTGATAAAAGGGGAGGTTGGTCGAAGAGAGAATCTGTTGATTGGTTTGTAAATTTTGCAAAGGTTATGTATGAGAACTTTGGAGATAGGGTTAAGTATTGGTTAACTATAAATGAACAAAACGTATTAACACTAATGGGTGATGTTATCGGAACAACAATGATTCCAGAAGGTTGCACTAATATACAAAAAGAATTATATCAACAAAATCATCATATGCTTCTAGCTCAAGCAAAGGCAATGGCATTATGTCATGAAATGATTAAAGATGCTAAAATTGGACCTGCTCCAAATATTTCTTTAGTATATCCAGCAAGTTGTAAACCGGAAGACAATTTGGCAGCTCAAAATTTGAATGCAATTAGAAATTGGTTATATTTAGATATGGCGGTTTATGGGAAATATAATAATTTAGTTTTGTCGTATTTAGAAGAAATCGATGCAGTTCCAGAAATACAGGAAGGCGATATGGAAATTTTAGCATCAGGAAAACCAGATTTCATTGGTTTCAATTATTACAATACGGCTACGGTACAAGCTAATAATGAAGTAGATGCAAATGAAGGAAAAGGAGATCAGCAAAAGGTTTTTGATGTACCAGGATTATATAAAGGATTTAAAAACCCTAACCTTAAGGCTACAGAGTTTGGCTGGGAGATAGATCCTGAAGGCTTTAGAGCAACAGCACGAGAAATCTATTCAAGATATAGACTGCCTCTTATTGTAACTGAAAATGGTTTAGGAGCTTATGATAAATTAGAAGATGGAAGGGTACATGATCAGTACCGAATCGAATACCTAAGAAAACATATAGAACAACTTCATTTAGCTATAACTGATGGTGTAGACATGATGGGATACTGCCCTTGGTCTGCAATAGATTTAATATCTACTCACGAAGGTATGGTTAAACGTTATGGTTTTATATATGTTGATAGAGAAGAGTTTGATTTAAAGTCTTTAGATAGATATAAAAAGGATTCTTTTTATTGGTATAAGAAAGTTATTAGAACTAATGGAGAAGACTTGACCGATTAATTAATATTGTTAGATTCCAATAATTGTGATACGATATCGAGGCTGGTGACACTTGGTTGAATTCACATGATTGATTCCCTAATGTGCCACATCAGATAAATCTGATGTGGCATTTTTAACTGAATTTGACTTCCTTAAAATCTTGCAATGTATAGAAAATTTGCTCAGTGTCACATATATATTAATATTATTTTGAAATTTTTTGATTATCAAACTTGCAAAATTGAAAATAATATATTAAAATTTTTATGAGTGTACTTTTGTGTAAAAAATTAAATATTATTTAATTATATTAAGGAGGCTTTCACACATAAATGGAATTTGCTAGTATGGATTCTAAAGCTTTAAAGCAGTATAGAGAACAACTTTATAAAAGGTATAAGGATTTTCAAGGTAAAAATTTAAAATACAATATGTCACGGGGTAAGCCTTGTAAAGAACAATTAGATTTATCCATGGAGTTACTTAATATAAAGGAATATGAAAATGAAGATGGACTAGATTGCAGAAATTATGGAATTGTGGACGGTATCCCTGAAGCTAAGAAACTTTTTTCAAAGCTTATAGAAGTTGATGAGGATGAAGTTATAATAGGTGGCAATTCAGCACTTACTATGATTTATGACACATTATCTCGGGCTATGCTATTCGGAGTTTCAGAAAATGCTATACCTTGGAGAAAGCTGCCAAAGGTTAAGTTTTTATGTCCTTGTCCTGGATATGATCGTCATTTTGCAATTTGTGAACTTCTTGGAATCGAAATGATTGTTGTAGATATGAAATCAGATGGTCCTGATATAGACACTATTGAAAAGCTTGTAGCTGAAGATGACACAATAAAAGGAATTATGTGTGTGCCTAAATATAGCAATCCTGATGGAATTACATATTCAGATGAGATTGTAGATAGACTTGCGGCTATGAAAACAAAGGCAAAGGATTTTAGAATTATATGGGACAATGCTTATATTGTTCATCATCTTTCTGAAAATGGAGATAAGTTAAAAAATATTTTGAAAGCTTGTAAAAAAGCAGGAAATGAAAATAGAGTATATATTTTCGCATCGACTTCTAAAATAACTTTTCCTGGCTCTGGAGTGGCGGTTATGGCTTCTAGCAGTGAAAACATTGAGAGAATAAAAAGTAAATTAATTATTCAGATGATAGGCCCTGATAAAATTAATCAGCTAAGGCATGTCAAATTTTTAAAAAGTGTTGAAAATATCGAAGAACATATGAAGAAACATGCTAAAATAATAGGACCAAAGTTTTCGGAAGTTTTAAATATATTAGAGTCTGAACTTGGTGGAAAAGGAATAGCCTTTTGGAACAAACCTAATGGAGGATACTTTATAAGTCTTAATACACTTGATGGATGTGCAAAAAAAATAGTTAAAATGGCTTTAGAAGCAGGTATTACTATGACCCCAGCTGGTTCTACATATCCATATGGAAAGGATCCAAGAGACAGAAATATTAGAATTGCTCCTTCTTTACCTTCTATGGACGAGTTAAAGAATGCTATAGAGATATTTTGCATATGCGTGCAAATAGTAAGTGTTGATAAGCTGTTAAATTCAAGATAATATTTAAGAGGCTGTTTTATTGCAGCCCCTTATTTTTGGTTTATGAAAATATGTTATAATAGTATTAAAAATTTTGTTAAAAGGTTGTGAGTGTGAGTGCTAGTTAACAAAACATTATATAAGTTTATATAATACTCTTGTATTTATACAATGTCTATAATATGATAGATACAAGAGGTGATGTTATGGAATATTATTCTATAGGGAAATTTTCAAAACTAATAGGTAAAAATGCTCAAACATTAAGAGAATGGGATAAAAAAGGTGAGTTGAAACCACATCATATTACTCCTAGTGGGTATAGATATTATTCACAAGAGCAACTCAATCACTTTTTAGGGCTAAAAGGTGTTGTAACTAATACTAAAAAGGTAATTGGATATTGTAGAGTGTCGAGTAATAAGCAAAAAGACGATTTAGTAAGACAAGTTGAGAATGTCAAAACATATATGATTGCTAAAGGATATTCTTTTGATGTTATTACAGACATAGGAAGTGGCATTAACTACAATAAAAAAGGATTAAATCAATTAATAGATATGATAACTAATTCAGAAGTTGAAAAGATAGTAATTCTATATAAAGATAGATTATTAAGATTTGGATTTGAAATCATAGAAAATCTATGTAATAAGTATGGAACTACTATTGAAATTATAGATAATACTGAAAAGATAGAGGAACAGGAATTAGTTCAGGATTTAATTCAAATTGTTACAATTTTTAGTTGTAGATTACAAGGCAAGAGAGCCAATAAGGCTAAAAAGATGATTAAGGAGTTGTTAGAAGATGATAACCTCAATGAAAGTAAGGCTAGAACCAAACAATAAACAAGTTTCCAAATTATTTCAATGCGCAGGCACTGCAAGATTTATTTACAACTGGACTTTAGCAAAGGAAGAAGAAAATTATAAGAATGGTGGTAAATTCATATCTGATAATGAATTAAGAAAGGAAATAACCATCTTAAAGAAAACAGGAGAATTTAAATGGCTTAATGGAGTATCTAACAATGTAGCGAAACAGGCGGTTAAAGATGGTTGTGAAGCTTATAAAAAGTTTTTTAAACATTTAGCGGATAAACCAAAATTCAAGAGTCGAAGGAAGTCAAAACCATCTTTTTACCATGATAATATCAAAATCAAATTTACTGAAACTCATGTTCAGCTAGAAAAGTTAGGAAAAGTGAAGTTATCAGAGTACGGTAGAATACCTATGAATGTTAAATACAATAATCCAAGAATTAGCTTTGATGGTGTATATTGGTACATTTCAATAGGTGTGGAATTTCAGCAAGAACTAGTAGAACTAACTGGCGAAAGTGTAGGAATTGACGTTGGTATTAAAGATTTAGCCATATGCTCCAATAGAGAAAAACCATATAAAAACATTAATAAGACTAAAAAAGTTAAGAAGTTAGAAAAGAAATTGCGTAGATTGCAACGCAAGGTATCTAATAAATACCAATTAAATAAAAGAGGAGGAAGTTACGTTAAAACGAGCAATATTATAAAAATTGAAAGAAGCATTATAAGGTTACACAAAAATCTTGATAATATTAGAACTGATTACAGGCACAAAATAACTACAGAGATAGTGAAAACCAAACCTTCTCGTATAGTTATGGAAACATTGAATGTAAAAGGTATGATGAAAAATAGACATCTATCTAAAGGTATAGCAAAACAAGGATTTTTTGAATTTAAAACTATGATTCAGTATAAAGCTGAAAAGTATGGAATTGAATTTGTAGAAGCAGATAAATGGTATCCATCATCAAAAACTTGTAGTGAATGTGGTCATGTAAAACCTAAACTATCACTATCGGAAAGAACGTTTATATGTGAAGAATGTGGTGTTGTTATAGATAGAGATAAAAATGCTAGTATTAATTTATCAAGATATAAAATAGCATAGTCACTTTAACGAATTATGCTATTGTGTAGGGTGAGTTACATCCGAATTTAAGCCTTTGGAGTGTTACATCAAACGAAAGTAGTTATCCTTTGGGATTGCAAAATCGGACACGTTGAATAAGGAAGTAAATTTAAATTTATATAATGTTATTATAGAGTTTTGTAAAGTTTACGTAACGGAAGGTTAGATGATAAATCAAAATAGTATTACGCTCCTTGTAGGTATAATACTTCTACTGGTAATTGTTATTGTTTTTTTGATGTTTTACATAAAAAAACTTAAAATGCAAAGGGATGAGTTACAGCAAAGTGAGCAAATTTTAAAAACAATTATCAATGGTTTACCAGATTTAATTGGTTATAAAGATAGTGAAGGAAAATGGATAGTTGCCAATGAAGCCTTCTTTAAAATATTTAATACCGATGAAACTATGTTAGGTAAGACTAATTTAGAATTGATGTTTTTTTTACCTGAATTTAAAAAGGAATTAGAAGGCTGTGAAGAAACTGATAAAAAAACTTGGGAAAATAAAAATACTTCCATGTTTGAAGAAAGCTTTCACCAGCTAGATGGTACATTTAGAACTTTTGACGTAGTAAAGGTTCCTATTTTTTATGATTATGGAAACAGAAAAGGCGTTGCTGTTTTAGGGAGAGAAATAACGGAGCGTAAAAAAACGGAGGAACTAAAAAAACAAACGGAGGATAAAGAAAGACAACTGTTAGAATTAAAGCATTATAATGAAATTAGGACAGAATTTTTTGCAAATTTGTCTCATGAGCTTAGAACTCCATTAAATTTAATTATGTCATCAGTTCAGCTTATTCAGAAGTTAAATGAAAATGAAATTAATTGTTTAAATAAATTTAACAAGTATATTAACATAATAAGACAAAATAGCTATAGATTGGTTAAAATTGTGAACAATTTAATCGATATAACTAAAATAGAGGCAGGATATTTAGAACCAAATTTTTATAATGTAAACATAGTTGAAATTGTTGAAAATATAACGCTGTCTATAAATAGTTATGCAGAACAAAAAGAGATATCCTTAATATTTGATACTAATGTTGAAGAGAAGGTTATGAGCTGTGATCCATATATTATTGAAAGAATAATGTTGAATCTTCTTTCTAATGCTGTTAAATTTACTCAAAATGGTGGAACTATCGAAGTCTTTTTAGAAGATAATAATGATTTTATTGAAATTATCGTGAAAGATAATGGGATTGGAATACCTATAGAAAAGCAGTCTTTAATATTTGAACGATTTGTTCAAGTTGATAAATCCCTTTCTAGAAATAGAGAAGGTAGTGGTATAGGATTATCTTTAGTTAAGGCTTTTGTAGAAATACACGGTGGAAAAATTGAAATAGATAATAATTATACTGAAGGAAGTAAATTTATTGTTTGTATTCCTGTAAGAGTGCTAGCTGAAGTTGAAAACGAAAATAATAATTACATATGTCAAAATAAAGATAACAGAGTTCAAATTATTAATGTGGAGTTTTCTGATATTTATTCATAAGATAGGTGGGGAATAAGTTGAATAGTAAATTAAATATTTCAGATAAAGAAAAATATCCAGAAATAGATATTTTTAAATCTAATTGTAGTGGAAAAGTGGTAAGTATAAAACATCCATTTTATCCATTTCAATTAATGAGTGTTATTCAAAGGGTTGAAAATCAAAAGTTATATTTTAAAGTTACAGACAATCTATTAAGTTTAAATGTTTTTTTAGGGGATAGACTAACTTGCAGTATATGCTATGAAGATTATGACTATGTTTTTAATGGTATTATTGGAAATATAAATTATGAGAAGTCAAAAGAAATAGAATTGTGTATAAGCAATGTAAATAAGTATAAAAGTTATAGCAAATGTAAACGTTATATAGTAAATTTTCCTGCATGTTTAACAATATACAATTACAATTTCTACTCTACTGTAAAGAAATTAAGTAAAAGTAGTTTTAGTATATGTTGTAATGAAAATATAAAAATTGGAGATGAATTATATGCAGAAATACATGTTGATAATGAAATACTGCTTCAATCAAAGGCTGAAGTAGTAAGATATACAGTAAACGATGATTACAATGATTATGAAGCCAAATTTATAGATATAAATTTTATTAATAAGATAAAGCTTCAAAATATAATGTTGAGACTGGAAGAAAGCGAGAGTAGTTTTGTAGCTAAAGCTTTAAAATAAGTACTATAAATGAGAAAATTGAAAGAGTTATAAAATAAATATATTACTTGAAGTTATTAATGTTGTATAATAGAAATTAAGGAAAACTTTTTTTATAAAAATAACAGTTAAGAAAAGCCAGTTAAAATTTAATTAGCATAACTTATAAGGGGATGGTTGTGAAATTATGAGTAAAGTATACTTTAAGGCAGTAGATTCTTATAATAAAACAGAAGAAATTAGTGCAGCAGCAGCAGAACTTTTGAAATATTTAACTGAAGAAGAAAATGTGGAGCTTGAAAAGTTTATACCACTTAAGGTGCATTTCGGCGAAAAAGGAAACAGTACATATATAAATTCAAAAAATTATGTTGGAATAATTAACTACCTAAGGGGAAAAAATATAGAAAGTTCATTCATTGAAACCAATGTTCTATATAAAGGGGAGAGGACCACAAAGGAAAAGCACATAAAGTTAGCAAAAGAACATGGTTTTGTAGAGCTTCCAATAATCATCGCTGATGGTGAACATGGTGAGGATTACACTGAAGTTGAAATTAATAAAAAGAATTTTAATAAATGTAAGGTTGGAAAAGAGATAGCAAATAAAAAACAAATAATAGTTATGAGCCATTTTAAAGGCCATGTTTTAGCAGGCTTTGGTGGAGCAATAAAGCAGCTTGGGATGGGCTGTGCATCCAGAGGAGGAAAGCTTGCTCAGCATGCAAATTCTATTCCTAAAATCAGCTCACTTAAATGCAAAGCGTGTAAAGCTTGTGAGGTGAAATGTCCAGAAGGTGCAATTACGGTAATTAATAAAGCTAAAATTGATAAAGACAAGTGTGTAGGATGTGCTTCTTGTATGGCAATATGTCCACATGGTGCAATATCAAATAGTTGGCTTGCTTCTATTTCTAAAAGTTTTAATGAGAGGTTGGCAGAATATGCTTTTGCAGCAGCAAAAGATAAAAACAATATATACATTACTTTTGCTTTTAACATAACAAAAAATTGTGATTGTGAAGGACATAGCATGAAACCCATAGTAAAAGATGTAGGCATTTTTGCCTCAAAGGATCCAGTAGCAATCGATAAGGCTGCTTTAGATACTATAGATAAAGATAATGGTAAAACAGTATTCAAAAGAGGTAGGTATACCTTGGAATATGCGGAAAAAATAGGACTTGGAAGTCAAAATTATGAACTTATAAGGATGGTGTAAAAAGTGAAAAAAATTAATATTGCAAATGGAGAGGTTATTGCATCTGAAATTGCATTAGGCTGTATGAGGATTAATGAACTTACTAAAAATGAAGTTAATACTTTAATTAATACTGCGGTAGAAGAAGGAATAAATTTTTTTGATCATGCAGACATATATGGTGGAGGAAAATCAGAAGAGATTTTTGCTGAAGCATTAAATATGTCAAAGGGTTTAAAAGAAAAAATCATAGTTCAGACAAAATGTGGAATAAGGCAAGGTTTTTATGATTTTTCAAAAGAACATATTTTAAATTCTGTAGACGACAGTTTAAAACGTTTAAATATGGATTATATAGATGTCCTTTTACTTCATAGACCAGATACATTGATGGAGCCAGAAGAGGTATCTGAAGCATTTTCAAAGCTTCATAACAGCGGTAAAGTAAGAAATTTTGGTGTAAGCAATCAAAATCCAATGCAAATTGAGCTTTTAAATAAATATTTAAATCAAAAAATAATTATAAATCAAATGCAGTTAAGTGTTACCAATACGGGAATGATAGATTCAGGTATTAATGCTAATACTAAAAATAGCCAAGCTATAGATAGAGATGGAAGTATTCTTGAGTATTGTAGATTAAAAGATATTACAATTCAAGCGTGGTCGCCATTCCAATACGGTTTTTTTGAAGGTGTATTTTTAAATAATGATAAGTTTACTGAATTAAATAAAAAAATTGATGAAATTGCAAATTTAAAGGGAGTAAGTAATTCTGCCATTGCAATTGCATGGATATTAAGACACCCAGCGAAAATTCAACCTATTGTTGGAACAACAAAGCCAAATAGACTAAAAGATATTTGCAAAGCTTCACAAGTGGAATTAACTAGAAAAGAGTGGTATGAAATCTATCTTGCAGCAGGAAATGTACTGCCATAAAGTATATAGTGGGCATAATATAACATATTACGAACTAAGAGGTAATTTAATATTTATTAGAAAGTGAACCGCGGAAAGTTTTAGTTGATAGGTGACAATTAAAACAGCCTGCGGCTCACTTTAAATCTTTCTATATATTAACTAAGTGCATGTTACTTGTCTTTCAATTATATAATGTTAATTATTTTAAAAAATAATCTAAGCAATTTTCTAAAGTAATGGTACCAATTATTTTATTATTTTCTAGTACAGGCATTGATACTATGTTGTTTTCTCTCAATCTTTTTGCTGTACTAACTACATCTTCCTCAGCTTTTGCAAGTATAACAGATTTTGACATTACCCATTCGATGGGGCAGGTTTCATAATGTCCTGGGCTTATCATAAACCTATATATATCGGCTTTTACAACCATTCCAACTAAGTTATCTTTATCATCCATAACCGGCATACCATTTATGTGGAATTTGTCCATAATTTCTAATGCAACATCTATTGAATCGTTTACTTTAATAGTATGGTTTTCTTTATTAATAATCGATTTTATATCCATAATATCAGCTCCTTAAAAAGAAAATAAGATCTAAAATATATAATTATATTTTACTACAAAATTAGTTTTAAATGAACAATTTACTTGTAAAAAGTGCAAATATTCTAACTTTATTTTATTATTTAAAAAAAGCCTAACTTTAGTTAAAAAGTTAGGCTTTCAAATAAAATTTAAGCTTTGTTTATTGAACCAAATAATTCTAATTTTTCTTTAACAGAAACTTTAATTGCTTCAAATCCTGGAGCTAATAATTTACGAGGATCGAAACCTTTTCCTTGTAAATCTTTTCCAGCTTCGATATATTTACGAGTTGCTTCTGCAAAAGCTAATTGTAATTCAGTATTAACATTGATTTTAGCAACACCTAAAGAAATAGCTTTTTTAATCATGTCTGCAGGAATACCAGTACCACCATGTAATACTAGTGGAACGTCGCCAGTAGCAGCTTTGATTTTAGCTAATGCATCAAAATCTAAGCCTTTCCAGTTTGCAGGATATTTTCCATGAATGTTTCCGATACCAGCAGCTAACATTGTAACTCCTAAATCAGCAATTTGTTTACATTCATTTGCATCAGCAATTTCGCCAGCGCCTATAACGCCATCTTCTTCGCCTCCAATTGAACCAACTTCTGCTTCAATTGAAATACCTTTATCTCCAGCTAATTTTACTAGCTCTGTTGTTTTTTTGATGTTTTCATCTATTGGATAGTGTGAACCATCAAACATTACAGAAGAAAAACCAGCTTCAATAACTTTTAAAACTCCTTCATAAGTGCCGTGGTCTATGTGTAATGCAACTGGAACAGTAATGTTTAAATCTTTAATTAATCCATTTACCATACCAACTACAGCATCGTATCCTCCCATATATTTTCCGGCACCTTCAGATACACCTAAAATAACTGGTGAATTGTTTTCTTGAACAGTCAATAAAATTGCCTTAGTCCATTCTAAGTTATTAATATTGAATTGACCAACGGCATATTTACCGTCTCTTGCTTTAATTAACATTTCTTTTGCTGAAACTAACATATCTAAACCTCCATAAAATTATATTTTATAGTAAACCATAAGAAATAATTTAAATTATTTCTTGTTTCATAACATATTATAATCCAAAATAGTTAAAAAAGAAACAAATATTTATAGAACGGAAAATTTAATGTAAATATTAGTTATAAAAAGGTATATATTACTTATATTTTTGCAATATAATAAAAAAATTAAAAAAAATAAAGAAAAAAAGGATTGTTCAAATATATATACAATATTATAATGAATTTATAGTTACTTGAGAAAAAGATAGAATATTTAAAAAAGTTATGAAAATGGGTTAAGCAGTTAAAATATTTTATTGGAGTGATGATAAATGAAAAGAGTACTTGTAGTTGATGATGCACAATTTATGAGATTATCCATAAAAAATATGTTGGAAGGAAATGGTTTTGAAGTTGTTGCTTTTGCTGAAAATGGAAAGGAAGCAATAGAAAAGTATAAAGAATGTAAACCTGATATTGTAACTATGGATATTACTATGCCTGTAATGGACGGCATAGATGCCTTAAAGAGTATAAAAGCAATTGATGAAAAGGCAACGGTTGTAATGCTTTCAGCACTTGGACAAGAAAATCAAGTTAAAAGAGCAGTAATGTTTGGAGCAAAAACCTTTATTGTGAAGCCTTTTAAAGAAGATTACTTAATACAAATTTTAAATAAAATTTCAGAAAGCCTTTAAAAATTATAACTCCTCTATTCCAAAATAGTAAATATTTTAACAAAAATGTTACAATTATATTCCATTGGTAATAATATTATGTTAAAATATAACACATATATAATATTAAATTAAAGGGATTTATTTGGAGGAGTAAAATGATAGATATAGAATCATTAAAGGTTACTGATTTTATTGATTTGAAATTGTTACAGCAATTTCAAGATTCGTTTTCTAAAAGTATGGATATAGCTACTGTTGTAGTAGATAAGGATGGAAAACCAGTAACAAACCCAAGTTCATTTACTGATATTTGTAAAACAATAATTCCAACCTGTAGCAATGGAAATTTAAAATGCCAAGAAGCTCATAGGAGAGGTGGAGAGATGGCAGTTAAAATCGGTAAGCCATATATATATAAATGTCACGCTGGCTTGATTGATTTTGCTGCACCAATATTAGTTGATGGTAGTCATATTGGAACTGTTCTAGGTGGTCAGGTTTTGACAAAGGTACCTAAAACAGAAAGTTATAATAAAGTGATTTCAGAACTAAATTTGGATGAAGAACAATTTGAAAATAGTCTTAAAGACATAAAAATAGTTGATAAAGAGAAGTTATTAGCAGCTGCTGAAGCTTTGTTTATTATGGCAAATGCTTTATCAAAAATTGGCTATGAAACTTTAAGATTGAGACTAAATTCTGAAAAGCTTAAAGATGAAGTCGTAAACAAAAATATTTTATTAGAAAAATCACAAAATAAAAATATATCATTAGCTCGTACTTTTTCTATTATGTCACACGAATTAAAAACTCCAATTAATATAATATTTAGTGCATTGCAGCTTTTAGAAGCTCAATATGAGTCTAATTCATATATTTCTGATTCAAAACTATTTTGTAAATATTCTAAAATAATGAAACAAAATTGCTATAGATTAGTTAGATTAATTAATAATCTAATAGATATGAACAAAATTGAAAATGGATTTTATAAATTAAAATTAGTAAATAGTGATATTATAAAAACTATTGAAGATATTACTTTATCGGTTGTACAATTTGCTAATTTTAAAAATATAGATATCGTTTTTGATACGGATGTAGAAGAAAAAATAACTGCATATGATCCTGAAAAGCTTGAAAGAATTATGCTTAATATTTTATCTAATGCTATAAAATATACTGGTTCAAATGGATTGATAGAAGTAAATATTTATGATAAAGTTGATTTGTTATTGATTTCAATTAAAGATTCAGGAATAGGAATTCCAGAACATATGCATAAAAAAATATTTGAAAACTATATTCAAGTTGAAGATAGTATTGAAAAAAAGCCAGAAGGAAGCGGCATTGGATTATCATTGGTAAAATCTCTTGTAGAAATGCATAAGGGAAAAATTAGCGTGAAAAGTGAAGTTGGTGTAGGAAGCGAATTTATAATAGAACTTCCAATAACTTGTGTAGAAAATAGTGAAAATAATGGAAATGAAAGCATTCACACAAGAGATTATGTGGAAAAAATACAAATTGAGTTTTCTGATATATACCAATAACAAAATTTGAATTAAAATCATTTACTTGTTTTTTATGGAGTTAGTCCATTGATTATTAGTTTCTGATTTTAATTTTTTATTTTTTGAAGTAGCATCGTCATTATTAATATTATAGTGCTCACACCATTGGTTATTAGTTGCAGTCTTTTTTTCTTTTTTCATAATAGTCCCACCTTTCAATTTTCAAATTTAGTATTTACACTATAAATATTTTTATTCTACAAATCCAATAAAATATGATATTATAGTTTTTATAGTTAATATTTAAGAGGAGAATGGATATGTCAGATAAAAATATTGAAATTATGAAGCAAATTATTGAGGAAAAGAAAAAGAAAAGTTCAATGCAAAAATCTTTAAAGAGAGCGGAAAAGAAAAAAGGTACTCCAAGAAAAGGGTTCAACAATACTAAATCTGGAGGAGTATTTGATAAATAAAAAATAATTTATGGAAAAGCGAAGTTTATGTAGATAAAATTTTATAAACTTCGCTATTTTTATTTATGATAAGTGCAACTTATAAAAGGTTAATTTATCATAAAATTGTTTGTTTAAAATATTTAATGTCAAAAGAGTTAAAATAGTATCAAATAAAATAGTCAGAATATTTCGATAAAAAAGATATTTGACGTATAAAACATAGAGTCTTTATATAGACAAAGAAAAAAAGTAATGCTATTATTTCCATATAGTTACATAATATACAAAATAAACAATACAACAAGTGAAAAGATTTTGTAATTAATTATATCTAAAGTAACTATTAAAATTGAAATTCTTTTAATTAGGAGGGTGATTGAATATTGAAAAAAGCTATCATCACTGGAATTACTGGGCAAGATGGCTCATATTTAGCAGAATTTTTATTAGAAAAAGGTTATGAGGTTCATGGAATTATACGAAGGTCTAGCACGTTCAATACAAAAAGAATTGATCATTTGTTTGAAAATCATGAGATTGGAAACAAAACTTTATTTCTTCACCACGGTGACTTAACAGACTCAAGTAACTTGAATAGATTGATAGAAAAAATAAAGCCTGATGAGATATATAACCTTGCAGCTCAAAGTCACGTTCAAGTTTCTTTTGAAGTTCCAGAATATACTGCAGAAACAGATGGAATTGGAACCCTTAGAATACTTGATGCTATTAAAGAGAGTGGACTAAAGTGCAAGTTTTATCAAGCATCCACATCAGAATTATTTGGTGGAATAATAGGCACAGCACCTCAAAGTGAAAAAACGGCTTTTTATCCTAAAAGCCCATATGGAGTAGCAAAATTATATTCATACTGGATAACAATTAACTATAGGGAATCATATAATTTATTTGCTTGTAACGGGATATTATTTAACCATGAGTCTCCAAGAAGAGGAGAAACTTTTGTAACAAGAAAAATAACAAGGGCAGTTGCAAGTATTATGGCAAAGAAGCAAGAAAAGCTGTCTCTAGGAAATTTAGATGCTAAAAGGGATTGGGGCTTTGCTGGAGATTATGTAAAGGCTATGTGGCTAATTTTGCAGCAAGATACCCCAAAGGATTTCGTTATTGCTACAAATGAAACCCATACTGTTAGGGAATTTGTTGAACTTTCTTTTAAAGAAGTTGGAATACAAATAAGTTGGGAAGGATTTGGAATAGATGAAAAAGGGTATGACAAAGTTACTGGAAGACTTTTAGTAGATGTTAATGAGAAATACTTTAGACCAGCGGAAGTAGAACTTTTATGGGGTGATTCTTCTAAAGCTGAGAAAGAATTAGGATGGGTAAGAGAAGTTGATTTTCCAAGACTAGTCAAAATGATGGTAAATGGTGATATGAAAGAAATAGCCGGACTAGATACAGAAGCATTTCTTGAGGCGGCAGCAACAAATTAATTAGGAGTGATTAGTGTGGATAAAAATAGCAAAATTTATGTAGCTGGTCATAGGGGGCTTGTTGGGTCTGCAATAGTAAGAAATTTAAAAGAAAAAGACTATAGAAATATTATTGGCAAAACTCATGTAGAGCTTGATTTAAAAGATCAAAATGCCGTTAGAAGTTTTTTCGAAAGAGAGAAACCAGAATATGTTTTTTTAGCAGCAGCTAAAGTAGGTGGGATAAATGCTAATAATACATATCCTGCAGACTTCATTTATGAAAACCTTGAAATACAAAATAATGTTATAAAGGCATCTTTTGATTATGGAGTGAAAAAGCTGTTGTTTTTGGGAAGCTCCTGCATCTACCCTAAAAATTGTCCTCAGCCAATTAAAGAAGAGTATTTGTTATCTGGATATCTTGAGTCAACAAATGAAGCATATGCAATAGCAAAAATATCAGGACTTAAGATGTGTGAATATTATAAAAGACAATATGACGCTAACTTTATTAGCTGTATGCCAACAAATTTGTATGGATCCAATGACAATTTTGATTTAAATAACTCTCATGTTTTGCCAGCTCTAATCAGAAAGTTTCATGAAGCAAAGAAAAGTAATGATGCTTTTGTAGAAGTATGGGGAACTGGAAAGCCATTAAGAGAATTTTTACATGTAGATGATATGGCAGATGGTTGTGTGTTTTTGATGGAGAACTATGATGGTGTGGAACATGTGAATATTGGAACTGGAAAAGAAGTTTCTATTAAGGAGTTGGCTGAGATGATTAAAGAGATTGTTAAATTTGAAGGGGAAATTAAGTTTAATAGGGACAAGCCAGACGGGACACCAAGAAAGTTATTGGATGTAAACAAATTAAAAGCTCTTGGATGGGAGTATAAGGTTGATTTGAGGGATGGAATTAGGTTGGTTTATGAATGGTTCAAGAAACAATGAATAGGAGTTATTTATTATGAAAAAAAGACTTTTGGTTTATGCACATTACTTCTATCCTGATGTAGCTTCTACAGGCCAGTTACTAACTGAATTATGTGAAGGACTTCAAGATAAGTTTGATATTACTGTTATATGTGTAGTTCCTAGTTATGGTGGAAAAGTTGAACCAAAGTATAAAGTTAAGAAATTTTTTAAAGAAAAATATAAAAATATTAATTTAATAAGAGTTAGAGTACCGAATTTTAACAAACAAAACAAATTAAGCAGAGTAAAAAACATAATAGCTTATTTTATCAATTCAGTTATTGCTACGTTTAAAATTGGGAATCAGGACATAATTTTTAGTATATCTCAACCACCTATACTAGGAGGTCTCCTTGGGGCTATAGGAAAAAGAATTAAACGTGCAAAATTTATATATAATATTCAAGATTTTAATCCTGAGCAGAGTGAGGCAATCGGCTATGCTAAAAATAAATTAATTGTTACAGTGGCAAGGGCAATTGATAATTTCAACTGTAAAGAGTCTGATAATGTAGTTGTTGTTGGCAGAGATATGAAAGAAACATTACAAAAAAGGTTTAAAGGTAAAAATGTTCCTAAAAATGTAGTGATAAATAATTGGATAGATGAGAAACTTATATATCCACTTGATAAAAATCATCCTAGAGTATTAGAATTCAAGAAAAAGTATGGCTTGGGTAATAAATTTATATTTATGTATTCAGGGAATATAGGTTTATATTATGATCTTGAAAATATAATAAAGGTTATTGGCAAGTTTAAGGATAAAGATGACATTGTTTTCGCTTTTGTAGGTGAAGGTACAATGAAAAAAACATTAGTGGAATATGTTGAAGAAAATGAATTGCAAAATGTTAAGTTTATTCCATATCAAAAAAAAGAGGATTTGATTTATTCCTTAAATGCTGCTGATGTGCATATTGTTGCTAATGCTGATGGGATAAAAGGAATTTCAGTGCCAAGCAAGGTTTATGGTGTAATGGCAGTAAGAAAAACTGTGCTAGGTATTTTAGAAGAAGGATCAGAAGCTAGGCTACTTTTAGAAGAGTATAAATGCAGTATTTGCTGCTTGCCAAAAGATTACAGCAGTTTGCAGAGTATAATTTTACGGATTATCGAAGATAAAGAGCATTTTTTAAATATTGGATTAGATAGTTCATACCCATTAAGTGCATTATATAGTAAAAGTAAATCTGTAGATAAATATAGAAAGTTAATAAGTAATTTTGTATAAGTTATAAAACATATTTAAAATCTAAAGTTCAAAAGTGAGTGATTACATGAATAAGAAGATTTGTTTTATTTCACAGTTTCCACCACCTATACATGGGTTATCAAAAGCGGTAGATACTCTCTATAATTCTTCTCTTCAGAAGGAATATGAATTTATAAAAATTGATATTACTAATAATAAAAAAATTATTATAAATTTACTGAAATTAATTACAGATAACAGTAGCCTGTATTATTTTACAATTTCCCAAAGTAAAGGTGGAAATTTGAGAGATCTAATTATAATAAAACTATTGCAATTGAAAAAGAAAAGAATATTAGTGCATCTTCATGGAGGATATTTTAGAACTCTGATAGACGAGAAATGTAATAAACTCCAAAAGGATATTAATTATAAATTATTTAAAAATGTTGTTGGAGGTATAGTTTTAGGAAACTCACTACAATATATATTTAATGGGATTTTACCTAATAAAAAAATATTTACAGTTCATAATTGTGTAGATAATAATTTTTTTATATCTGATATAACCTTCAAAAATAAATTGAGCAAAATTAATGATAAAAAAGTTCTTAATGTTTTATATTTGAGTAATTTTATTGAAGAAAAAGGGTATAAAGATATATTAAATATCGCAAAATTGATAAAAGAAATTGGGGATAACAAGTTCAAATTTATTTTTGCAGGTAAGTTCTTTGACACCGATGACAAAAAATATTTTTATGATTTTATAAGTAATAATAAATTAGAAGACATTGTAGAGTATATAGGTATTGTGAGTGGGAAAAAAAAATTACATTTGCTTGAAGATAGCGATATTTTCGTTCTGTTGACAAGATATCCAAATGAAGGACAACCTATTTCTATTATTGAAGCAATGGCTAATGGATTGTCAGTGATAACCACTAATCATGCTGGAATACCTGATTTAGTTAAAGATCAGTTAAATGGATTCATAGTTAAATATAATGATTACACTAATATAATTAAAAAGTTACTACATATCTTTAACAATAGAAGTGTTCAGTTAGATATGGTTAAAGTGAATAGAAAAACTGTAAAACAATATTTTACAGAATCATATTACATTGAAAATATGAAAAAAGTATTTAAAGAGGTATTGTTATGAATGTTGATCTAAGTAAGTATAGTCAGGATTGGTATGATAGAGGAAGGCCTAGGTTGATAATTATTTTATGGTGGTTTGTTCAAGGGACTTTTTTTAGAATATCTTTGCATAATATGTATGGTTATAGAGCCTTTATTTTACGATTGTTTGGAGCAAAGATAGGAGATAACGTAAAAATTAGAGCAAGTGCTAAGTTTCATTATCCTTGGAAAGTGGAAATCGGACAAAATTCTTGGATTGGAGATAATGTATATTTGTACAGCTTAGATCAAATAGTTATTGGAGATAATTGTGTTGTATCACAAAACTGTTATATAAATACAGGAGCACACAATATAATTGATGAAAAGTTTGGATTGATTACAAAGCCAGTACACATTAAAAATAATGCATG
The DNA here is from genome assembly GCA_021781655.1 of Bacillota bacterium. Classification (GTDB taxonomy): domain Bacteria; phylum Bacillota; class Clostridia; order Clostridiales; family Clostridiaceae; genus JAJXWJ01. The sequence goes on from JAJXWJ010000017.1 coordinate 20,714, forward strand.
GATAGCAGCAAATTGTTTTATAAATTTAGGAATTACAATTGAGGAATCTGTTGTTGTAGGAGCAATGAGTAATGTTACAAAGAATTTGCCCGCAAATAGTATATGTGTAGGTAATCCATGTGCAGTTATAAGGGATAGATTTGATAATTATAAAGAAAAATTACAATTATTTAAATAAATTAAAGTGTTTTGAAAGGAATTAACTATGAAAGTTGCTTTTATAACTAATAGTAGAGCACCTTATAGAAGTTTGCAGATAAACAAATTCTGTGAAATAAAAAATACAGATTTTGATGTTTATTATACAAATAAAAATATTAATGGGTGTGAATGGAATGTTGATAAAAATATTAAATTTTCAGAGTATAGCTTATTTGGTATGGTTCAGTTTATTAAAGTGATATCACTTATTAGGTCATACGATATTATTATTTTGGGTGGTTATGATAAGAAAGAATATATTATTATTAGCATCTTATGCAAGTTATTTCGCAAAAAATACATTTTACTATTTGATGGTATAAACCCTAAAAAAATTGTTTTTAGAGAAGATGTGCTAAAATTTATAATTAAAAAATTTATAATTATGAATGCTTTTTCGATTTTTGGTAATGGGAGAGTAAGCGAGGAATACTTTTCAAAAAAATTTAACTATCCTAAAGAGAAAATCTTCAACCAATATTTAACTGTTGATATTGAAAAGATTATGGACATATCAAAAATAAAACATAAAGTAAGAGAAAAACTATTTAATCGGTACAAAATAGAAAAAGGGAAAAGGATAATTGTTTATAGTGGACGATTAGTAAAAAGAAAAAATGTAGACTTATTAATAAAGGCAATTAGTAAATTAAAAGCACCTCAAAATTATATTTTGCTAATAGTAGGAGATGGGGATGAAAAAAAAAGCTTATTACAACTAGCCAAAAGTTTAAATGTTAATATAGTTACTACTGGATATATTAAAGACCAAAAGGAGTTATTTGGATTTTATTATTTATCAGATTTATTGGTATTGCCGTCATTTAATGAACCATGGGGCTTAGTAATTAATGAAGCTATGGCGGCTGCACTACCAGTGATTGTTTCCGATGAATGTGGTGCAAGCTTAAATTTGGTAGTAGATGGATTCAATGGTTTTATAGTTAAAGCTGGTGATGAGGAAAAACTTACTGAAGCTATACAAAATGTGTTTAATAATAGAGAGATGATGAGTAAAAATTCCTTGAAGTTAATAAAAAATTGGACATTTAATAATTCAAAAAATAGTATGGAGATTATTTTAAGACAAATATAAAGTAACTTTAATAATCGGCACCGATTTTTTAACAATTAATTATAAGGGAGGATCACATGAAAGTTTTTTTGAGTTCAAATATTGAACACTATAGATACACAGGTGAAGCACTTCAAGAAGCTGGTATTTTAGAAAGATATGTATCATCAGCTTTTTATAAAAAAAGACCGTGGTACTATAACCTGTCTGGAGAAAACAAAGCTTGGATAGAAAATAGAATAAATAGCTCATTTGATTTCAATAAAGTTTATCCTTTTAAAATTTACGATATACTTTATAGAATGATAAAAAGTAATAAATTTATAAACCATATTATTAATAAAGATCAAATAGATTTGATATTTAATTTTATATTTGATCTTTATTGCTATTATAATTTGAGCCTTTCAAGAGATATAACACATTTTCATTATGTAAGTAGTATTGGATATGAAAGTGCTATTAAAGCTAAAAAAAAATTCAATTGCAAAATTATAGTAGATGATAGGGCGGAGCATAAAGGATTTCTAGCTAATATTTTAGAAGAAGAGTATAAGAAACTTGATTTGAATTTTGATAAAAAACTCTTTTGGACCGTAGACTCGAGAAAAGATTATGAAATTGCAGATTATATTATAACTCCATCAAACTATTCTAAATTTACTTTTGAAAGGCAAGGCGTACCAAGTGAAAAATTACATATTATACCTTATGGCTGCAATATTACTAGATTTTTTAATGGGAAAAGAGCTGATGATAATATATTTAGGGTAGTACACGTAGGATTGATATGTGTAAGAAAAGGAATTCATTATTTAATAGAAGCCTTTAAAAAATTTGACAGACCCAATACTGAACTTATTTTAGTAGGTAATGTTGAAAAGGGAATGGAAAAAATTATGTACAATTTACCAGCTAATATAAAACATATACAATATATACCTAATTCCCAATTAAATAAATTATATTCTAAATCAGATGTTTTTGTTTTACCAAGTCTTTCAGATTCATTTTCACTAGCTACTTTGGAAGCAATGGCATCTGGATTACCTGTAATAATTTCTGAGAACGTTGGAGCTAAAGATTTTATAAGTGAAGGGGAAAATGGTTTTATAATTCCAATAAGAAATGTTTTAGAGATAACCTACAAGTTAGATTTACTATATAATAGCAAAAGTTTGACTAAGAGAATGGGAGAAAATGCTAGAGATGTAGCTGCAAATGTGACCTGGGACCAATATAGTGAAAGACTGATAGATTTTTATAAAAAAATACAATGAGTGTACTTTAAAGAATACAAATTAAAAAGGTGATTAAATGAAAATAACTTATGTAATTGGATTGTTATTAGGAATAGTAGTAGGATTTTCCCATAGTACTTTACTTAATACGGCAATTGGATCAGGAGCAATAAAAATTAATATTATCGATATTTTAATGTTTATTTTAATATTACTTGCAATAAAGGAATCAAGGAAAAATATATTAGAAAAAAAAATACTTTATATTTGCATAATGTTCTCAGTAATAACTTTAATTTCTTTATGCATTGGTTTACAGAATAATTATGACATACATTTAGTAATAAGAGATTTTAGGTACATTACATATTTTATATTAATAATTATAATAGTTAATTTATTGGTTAAAACTGCAGATGATATAAGGACTATAAATAATATTGTGTTCATAATATCGTTCATAGGAATAATACAAATATTATTTAATGCAAAAAATAGCATTGATAGTTATCAAGATATTTTGCAAATAAAAACACTATCTATACCATTCACTGCATGTATAATTTCTGCAAGTAATTTTTTTGCATCATTTGGAAAGTGGAATAAGCTCATATATGTGCCTTCCTTTATATTAATACTTATAGCAACAATATTAACTATGATTAGAAATGTTTGGCTAAGTGTATTATTAATCATTATTATGAATGTTTTTTATTTGATTAAGCATGGGATAATGAAGAAAAGATATGTTTTTTTACTGTTAGCTTCAACTTTTATAATGATAATGTTTTCTTATGAAATAATATTAAAACCAAAACTTGAGTATACAGTGAACAATTATTACAATGATACGTTATATTTTAGATTTCACGATGCACTTAGTTTGTATGATTATGTTAGGGGAAATGTAAATATTTTAACTGGTGCTGGATTAGGAGCAGATGCATCGATTTATGTATTAGGAGGAAATGGAACTTTACAATTGTCAGATGATTATTATACTGAGAATAGCTATTTATTTTATTATTGGAAAATGGGATTACCAGCACTTATTTTATTGTTGTATCTTATTGTAATCAGATTAATAAAATTATGTAAATACAGATTTCAAGATATACAAATATATAATATATTAGCAGTATACATTATTTATATTATGTTCTTGGCATTTTCTGGTGGAATAAGTCAAGTGGAACAAATATTTTATTTTGCTTATTTGACTGGTATAAATGTTGATAATGTAAGGAGGTTAGAAGATGATAAATCAAGTGTTACCGATAACTGTGGTGATTGCAAGTAGAAATAGACAGTGTGAATTAGTTAACACTATAAAATCATATTTAAGTTCATTTTATTTACCTTATGAAATAATTATAGTTGATCAAAGTGACGATTATCAATTAACTAAAAAATTTATAAATGATATTAATACTGCAGTAAATTTGAAATTAATACATTTAAATAGACCTTCATCAACTAAAGCTAGAAATGTTGGTATAAAACTTTCAAAAAACGAATTAATAATATTTAGTGATGATGATATCCTAGTGGAAAGTAATACTATTTATAATTTGTATAATATATTTTCTAATGAAAAACAGATTGGAATGATAGCAGGTATAAATATTAATGATATAATTCGAAAAAAAAAGCTTACATCCATATATGGATATATTTTAGGTAAAAAGTATTTAATCAATAATAGAGGTTATATTACTAAATCAATGTATGGAAGATATCCTGATAATATAGAAAATAGAATAGAAACCGAATGGGCAATGGGATATTTTTTTTGTGTTAAAAAGACAATATTAGTAAAATATAAAATTAAATGGGATGAAAATTTGGTTTCATATGCTTATGCTGAAGACTTAGATTTTAGCCATAGATACTATTTAGCATGTATAAAAGAAAATTTAGAATGTATATTGGATCCAAAGGTTAAAGTGTATCATTTAGCTTCACCAATTGGAAGAATATCTAATTACAAGGGTGTGCTAATGGGCATTATTCACAGGGAATATTTGTCATATAAATTAAATAACTCCGCTATTTCATCAATAGCCACAAGATGGAGTAATTTTGGAGAAGTCTTAATACATATAATCACCTTTAAAAATCCATTATTATTTATCAAAGCATATTTTTGTTGCCTTATAAATAGAAGACAATTAAAAGATGGGATTATACCTAATTCAATAAAAGAATACTTTCAAAATAATTAATTGGAGGCTTAAATGAAAATATTAATTGTAAATCATTCCACTGTTGGTCACAACAAAGAATATACTAAAAAAATATGCGAATATTTAATAGAAAAGGGTAATGATGTAACTCTGTTAAAATCTGACAAGCTGGAAGTTGAATTAAATGATTTAAAGAATGTAAGTCTTTCTGATGAAAAATACGATGCAAAGCATAAAATATTATATTGTATAAAAATAAGGAAATTCTACAAGAAGATGTATGAATTAAACAAAAAGAATAATTACAATGTTATTCATCATTTATATTTGGACACTCAGCATATATCAATATTATTGTCATTAAGGTACATAAAAAAAATTCAAAATGCAAAGTTATTTGGCACTATTCATTGGAGTTCTAACTTTGTAGGAGACAGTTATAAAAAAAATAGATTTAAAAATTTTTTTATTAATAGATTTGAAAAATACTTCAGTATTTTTTTTGTGCATGGTGATAGATGTAAAAAAGATATGATTTCAAAATCAAAAATCAGCAATAAGAAAATAAACACAATACCTTATGGAACAGAGATGTATAAATATATTGATAAATTAGAATGTAGAAAAAAATTCAATATAGACAGTAATGAGAAAGTATTTCTTTTTTTTGCAGGGCTAACATCATATAAAGGGTTTGATATATTGCTTCAAGCATTAAAAAATATAGACGACAAAATCACTTTATTCATAGCAGGTATGCCTTATGATTACATGGATATATTAAGTGATATTAGTATTGATAACATAAAGTTTATAAAGATATTAAGGTATATTAACAATGAAGAGCTACAAGACATATTTGGTGCATCAGATTTTTTACTTCTTCCATATAAAAAAATAGTATCTGGTCAATCAGGACCATTAACGATTGGAGCAACATATGGAGTACCTATAATAGGAAGTGATGTAGGTGAGATTGGTAGCACAATTGAAAAATATAATTTGGGGTATGTAGTTAAAAGTGAAGATGCAGACGATCTTGCTGAAAAAATCAATAGTGCATGTATAGTGGATAATTTTAAATATAATGAGTTTGTAAGAAATTGTGAAAAGTATACATATTTAAACTCATGGGAGGTTATGTGTGAAAAAATATTTGATTGTTATAAGAAAGTTGTAAATACTATATAGAATATTGTAAGAGGAGTAAAAATGAGAAGTATTGCTAAAAATTCAATGTTTAATATTTTAAATTGGATTGTTCCAATAATTATTATGATGGTAACTGTTCCTATATATACAAAATACTTAGGAAGTAGTGACTATGGAAACTTAATACTCATGAACACTATAATTTCATTTTTATCGTTGCTAAACTTTGGTACTGGAGATTCTATAATAAAATATATATCAGAAGAAAAAAATGCAAAAGGTATGTCAAAATTAATAAACACATCTTTTATTTTGAATATGATTTCTTCTATAATTACTGTAAGTATATTGCTGATTTTTTCTAATAGTATATTAACTAATTTTATAAAGAGTACAAATTATTATTATAGAATTTTATTAATAATTTTACTATTAACTATATTAGTTAATTTTATAACAGGAAATTTTGCTTGTATTTTTAAGGGGAATAATAATTACAAGATTCCGTCGATTATCAATATAGCCATATATGTAGGAACTAATATTTTTTCTATAATTTTATTACTACTTGGTTATAAGTTATTGGCTATAATTATAGTTAATTTTATTGGTAGCATAATTGATTTTTTTGTATATATTTACTTTACTAAAAAAATATATAGAAGTTATCATTTTAAAATCGAATTTGACTATGAGAGTTTTAACAAAATTTTTAAATATAGTTTATATAGTTTTCTAAATTCTATTCTAGCCGTTATTATTTTTAATTCAGACAAGCTTTTCATTGCATATTATTTTAATAGTAAAGAAGTCACGTACTATACGATACCAGCCAATCTAAGCCAAAAGATTCAACAGTTTGTAGGAGCTTCACTAGCATCATTGTTTCCTGTAATAAGTCAAATTTCAAAGGCATACGAAAAAGAAGAGTTATTCAAATTATTGCATAATGTAAATAAATTTGTTTGTATTTTCTGTTTGTTTATTTGTATACCAGCTATCACCTATTCTTATAGATTTCTATATTACTGGATTGGGTCAGAAAATGCTACAAATGGATATATAGTTTTTTCAATACTATGTATAGCTTACTCACTATTGGCATTTTCAGCTATTCCGTATTATTTCTTTAATGGAATAGGATTACCAAAGTATAATACTTATTTCTCTTTACTTAGTGGAATATTAAATTTAACCCTAAATGTAATCTTAATACCTAAATATAAAATATTAGGTGCAGCTATTGCAACTTTGATTTCAAGTTTTTATGTAATTATTTTTTATGCTAAATTATGCAAGGTTATTAAATACAATATTAAGATAATAAATTTTAAATTAGTAAGATACTTATTTCTAATATTAATATATTTTGTATTTTGCTTTGTAAATAGGTTATATATTAATGGTTTCATTTCTTTAACTATCATTTGCGTTATGGATATATTGGTTTATTTATGCATTCTAAATATTCTTAATATATTTGATATAAATAAGCTTGAGATCGTAATGAAATTTAGGAGGCATATCAATGAGCTATTTAGTTTTTAATGCATTAGCAATGAAAGAAAATTATAAAACCTCAATGCAATTAGGAGAAAATTGTAATATAAATATTTTAGAAAAGTATTTGAAAAATGCACTTGTATCTTTAGCATCTGCAAAGCAAAATAACCCAGACATAGATGTACAGCTATATGTAAATTTTGAGGTATCTGAAAAGTATAAGTTACAATTTGAGCAAGCAGAGGTTATGATTAAAAAAAGTGAATTTGAAACATTCGTTTTACCAGAAGAATATCAATGGGCTATAGCATTTTATAAATTACATATACTAAAATATGTGGTAGAAAATTTAGATTACGATAAATATATGCTTCTGGATACGGATACATATACTGTTTCTAACTTTGATGATTTATGGAATGAATGCAACAGTGGAATATTACTTTTTGATCTAGATCATAGATTATCTCATCCAGATAGGAAATGCATCATTGATAATATAAAAATAATCGGTGACTACAAAGACAATATCATACATTATGGAGGTGAGTTTATTGCAGGAGCAAGAGAAAATCTGAAGATATTTATAAAAAATTGTTCTTTTATATTTGATAAAATGGCATTAATAAATAACTTGGATAGAAGTTTAGGCGATGAATTTATTATTTCTTTAGCTGCTCATTTAATGAAATATAATATCATAAGGGCCAATAGATATATTTATAGATATTGGACAGGTAACTTTTATTTGGCTTCAACAAATTTTATAAATAACAGTGTTGATATATGGCATCTCCCAGCAGAAAAAGATAATGGGATGATATGGATGTATAAGTATTACATTAAAAACAAGTCTTTTCCAAACATAAAGCGTAGTGCTAAAGTCTTTGGCTTTCCTAGAACTTCTTCTTCAATGGAGCATAAAATGTTTAAGTTGAAATCTAAAATATACAATATAATCATGAATTATCGTATTAAATTGAAAAGTCATAAGCTTGCCCATAGGAAGCTTTAAAGATGGAGGTTTAGTAATGCTTGCAAGGGAATATATAAAAAAAATAGTAAATAGGATATTGTGTTTCTATTATAAGTTTCCTAAAGATTGTTTGATTCATTACAAGTCAAAATTAAATAATGTGAAGTGTGAAGGTAAAAACAAAATATGTGGTAATGTACGTTTAAATAATTGCGAACTTGGGTTTGGAACCTTTGTTGCTAACAAATCAAGTTATTCAAATTGTCGTATTGGAAGGTATTGTGCTATTGGTGGGGGTTTACAAGCTGGTGGTCATCCCTTACATAAAATTGCATCGATTTGTCCAGCATTTTATTCAACAACTGGGCAATATGGATTTACCTATGTGAAAGAGATGAAGTTTAATGAATTTAAATATGCTGATAATAAAAAGAAATATCAGCTTATAATAGGAAATGATGTTTGGGTTGCTATTGGGAGCAAGATAGTAGAAGGAGTTACTATTGGCGATGGAGCTATTGTAATGACTAGTGCAGTTGTAACTAAGGATGTCCCACCTTATGCAATTGTTGCAGGTATTCCAGCTAAAATAGTTGGTTATCGTTTTAATCCAGAGGAGATAGATTTTCTTCTTAAGTTAAAATGGTGGGAAAAGGGAGAAGATTGGATTAAGGGTCATGCAGAATACTTCGAAAATATCGAAAAGTTAATGGGCATAATAAAAAGTGAAAAGCAATCTGAAGTTGCCATAGGTGTGGTCTAAGAAATTAATAAGACTATACCATAATCAGCTATGAAAAGGGGGTGAAAAAAATCAAACAGACAATAGAGAATGTTTTAACAACTGATCATTGCTTGGTACAGGTCCAGATACGTATGCAATAGTGCTAGATGATGCTGAAGCTAAAAGAAGAGCCTTGTTTTTTAAGGCACATAATGAATATTTACAAATGGCCATTACAGAAGGCTATCCAGCATTAGCTATTTATATTTTTATTGTAGGTTATATTTTGAAAAATCTAATAGAAAACCGCAAAAAAGGAATACATATATGGATATTACTTTCATGCATTATTGGATATTTAATACAAGCATTTTTTAACATAAGCTTTATTGCAACAGCAGTAATATATTGGGCGTTGCTTGGTATTGCTGCAAAATACTGTAACTAAGCAACTAGTTAACAAATGTGAAAATATAAAAAAACTATTTCTTATTGTTTATAAGTAGTGTATAATATATATTACACTACCAAAATATTGAAAAAATACCTTATAGGAGGAGATTATTTGAAGGAAAAAGAAATTATTAATTTAAGGGAATTATCAAACCTAATTATTAAAAGAAAAATTATGTTAGTGACAATTGTATTAATATCAGTATTTATTTCTGTGGTGGTAAGTTATTTTATTATAAAACCTATATACCAATCGGATGCTACTGTTATAGTAGATAAAAGTGGTAATGATACAAGTAATACTATTCAGTATAATGATGTAATGATGTATGAAAATCTTGTTACAACTTATGCATATATAGGGAAGTCTGATTTAGTTTATACAGACTCTGCTAAACAATTAAATAATCGAATATCGCCTTTAGAAATAAGCCAAAGTATAACAATAACTCCAGTAACAAATACACAATTACTTACTATAAGTGCAAAAGGGAATAGTGCAAAAGATGCTTCAGAAATTGTTAATGCAGTAACTAATTCATTTATTAAAGTAGCTAATCAGCTTTATCCAGCTGGAGATATAAGAATAGTTAACAATGGAAAAGTGCCACAAACTCCAGTAAGTCCAAACAAGAAATATAGTATTGCAATTGGCTTTTTAGTGGGATTACTGCTTTCATTAGGAATTATATTTACTTTAGAAAGCTACAACAATAAGATGGAGACTGAAGAAGATATTAAAAAGTATTTTGATTTTCCGGTATTGGGTGTTATAGAGATGAGAAAATAATAAGGAGAGATTATAGAAAGTTATGATAGATATTAAATTGAAATCACGTTTAAGTGAAGAGTATAAATCATTGAGAACAAATATACAATTTTCCAATTATAATAATAGCATTAACACAATAGTTATAACAAGTTCTGCACAACGTGAAGGAAAGTCTACTATATGTGCAAATTTAGGTATAACTATGGCGGAAACAGATAAGAAGGTTTTAATTATAGATTGTGATTTGCGAAAACCAACATTACATAATAAATTTAATATTTCAAATGATAATGGCTTAACAAACATATTGAGTGATGAGAATAAATTTTATGATGTAGCAAGGAAGTGCGATGATAATTTTTATATTTTGACATCGGGAGCTATTCCAGAAAATCCTTCTGAAATGCTTTCTTCAAGAAAAATGGAAAAATTTTTAAATGAAGTTAAAAAAGATTTTGATTACATAATTTTAGATTCGCCGCCATTGTTGCAGGTTGCTGATACACAGGCTTTAGCTGCAATAGTCGATGGGATAGTATTTGTGATTTCAGCTAGGCAAACAAAAGTTCCAGAAGTGGAAAAATCCATAGAACTTTTAAAACACGTAAAAGCAAACATATTAGGATTTGTATTAAACAATGCAAGAGTAAGTGATATAAACTATAGGCATAGATATTATGATAACCAAAATAAACATGCTAGAAAGAAAAAGGTTTCTATAATTTAAAGTAATTTAATAAGGAAAACTTTATTTATTTTAAGTAAAAAAGTAAAATAAAGTTTTCTTTTTATTACGTCAAAATAAGTTTGCTTTTTTATTGTAAAATTGGAAAATATATAGACATTATTAAGAAATAATGTTAATATTTACTTGTAGATAATTGTGTTTTAAGCATAATAATCTATATGGATATTTATATTGAGGAAGGGGATTCAAAGTTGAGTTTGGGGGTAATTAATGTTGGAGGATCTGAAATTTAGTGATGAAAAATTATTCCTGACAAATGATAAAAGTATAGAAAAAAACTTGATTTACTTTGTTATAAAAAGACTATTAGACATAATTGGTTCTGTAATTGGATTAGTTATATTTAGTCCTATTATGTTAATTGTTGCAATATTAATAAAGGCTACATCAGATGGACCGATAATATTCTATCAGAGAAGGGTTGGTTTTAAAGGTAAAGAATTCAAATTATACAAATTTAGATCAATGATAAATAATGCTGAAACGTTACTTGAAGGGTTGATGGACAAGAATGAAATGTCGGGACCTATGTTCAAGTTAAAGGAAGATCCGAGAGTTACTAATATAGGTAAATTTATTAGAAAAACAAGTATTGACGAATTACCACAGCTTTTTAATATATTAAAAGGTGAAATGTCTTTAGTTGGTCCGAGACCAAATTTGCCAAGAGAAGTTGTAAGATTTACAGCGTATCAAAAGCAAAAATTAATGGTTAAACCAGGGCTAACTTGTTATTGGCAGGTTATGGGGAGAAATAATATAGATTTTGATGATTGGATAAAGTTAGATATAAAGTATGTTAAGGAGAGAAATACTATAATAGATTTAAAATTAATATTACTAACCTTAAAGGTATTGTTCGGAGATAAAAATGCAAGGTAGTAAAATACACATTGAAAAATAGGACATACTATTATATTCAAGATAAAAATGTAGGATGATATTCTAAACTTAATAAAATTAAGGAGATTATTATGAATATAGTATTATGTTCTAAATTAAAAAAGCATAAGCATTGTGCAATTTCTTTGCAAGGTGCAAATATATTAGGAAAATATATTACAGGTGCATTTTTTACTGGTAGACCTTGGTATTATCCGTTAGCTGGTAAAAATAAAGTCTGGATTGATAATAGGTTAAATTATAAATTTGACTATAATAAGATAAAATCTTTTGCTTCACAATATATTTTATATAAATTTATTGTGGGTAATAAAATAATTAGTCACACAATTCATACATATAAAATAGATTCATTTTTTAAAAATTTGTTGGGCTTATATTGCTATTTTAATATATTAACTATGAAAAACATTACTCATTTTCATTATGAGAGAAGTCTAGGAAGTAAAATAGCAGCTAAAGCTAAAAAAAGATTTAATTGTAAAGTTATCATAGATGAAAGTCTACCCAATATGAAGTATTTATATAATATAATGAAGGAAGAATATTCAAAATTAGACTTGAATTTTGATGAGGATAGCTTTCTAGGTAAATATAATGCTAAAGATTTTGAAACTGCAGATTATATAATTGTTCCTTCGAATTATTGTAAATATACATTTGTCAGTGAAGGAGTTAAGGAAGAAAAATTAAAGGTAATTCCTTATGGGTGTGACTTAAGCAAATTTTATCCTATAGCTTTTAAAAGAGATGCTACCTTTAGAGTGCTTTTTGTAGGAAAGATTTGCCCTAGAAAAGGAGTTCATTATTTAATCGATGCAATTAAAGCCATTAAGCAAAAAAATATTGAACTTTTACTAGTAGGCATGATTGAAGAAGGCTTTGAAGGCGTACTTAAAGATTTGCCAGCTTGTGTTAAACATATTAAATATTATCCTCATTCAAAGTTAAATGAAATATATTCTAAAGCCGATGTATTCGTATTGCCAAGCCTTTCCGATTCATTTTCGGTAACTACCCTTGAAGCAATGGCATCAGGAATTCCAGTTATAGTTTCAGAAAATGTAGGAGCTAAGGAAATAGTTAATAATGGAGATAATGGTTTTGTTGTTCCTATTAGAAATTGTGAAGCAATAATAGAAAAAATCACAGTGTTATATAATAATAGGTTTTATGCTAGAGAAATGGGCAAAAATGCGAGAAATTCTGTCATAAAATTTAATTGGAATGAGTATGGGAAAAAAATCATAAGTTTTTATGAGAATATTTAGGCAAATAAAAATGGTGTCCACAGTTTTTGTAGACACCATTTTTATTTATCTAAATATTTCTTACCGCTAATAATATGAAGTTCAAAATAAATAATGCTGTGAAGAAATATATAACTGGATGTATTTTCTTTGCTTCTTTTTTCAATATGCTTATTAAAACAAAGCTTATAAATCCAAAAGATATACCAGTTGTAATACTGTAAGCAAAAGGCATAAATGCTATTGTTAAGAAAGCAACAGCTGCTGAGCTGAAATCTTTCCAATCAATTTCACCGACAGAAGACATCATTAGTATACCAACAACAACTAGAGCAGGTGCTGTTGCAACTGAAGGTATGATTCCAACAACTGGTGATAAAATAAGGCAAACTAGAAACATTATTGCAGTTACAACTGAAGTTAAGCCTGTTCTTCCACCAGCAGCTATACCTGCTGAACTTTCAACATAAGTTGTTGTGTTAGAAGTTCCAAATAGAGCACCTACTATAGTTGCACTTAAATCAGCAAATAATGCTTTGTCTAAACGTGATTTAACGCCTTTACCTTCAAACATAAGCTTTTCATCTTCTGCATCAAATATACCAGAACGTCTACCAGTTCCAATGAAGGTACCAAGTGCGTCAAAAATATCTGTAAGAATAAAAGCTATCATTGCAGTTAAAGCAAGTAAAAATTTTCCACCAGATGCAAAAAGCCCAGCAAAATCCATTTTAAAAGCAGTGAGTTTTACTGCTGAAATAGAAGTTCCTATACCGCTCAAGGAAATATTAGCAGAGGAGAAAAATTCATGTGCATTCTTTGCTTGGAATCCAAAAACAGCTGGATTTACGCCACATGCTATTTCAATAAAGCAAATTGCAGTTACAGTAACTATTCCGATTAAGATAGCTGCTCTAAATTTTAAAATCATAAGAATAAGTATTAAAATAATTCCTAAAAGAGCTAACTGTACAGCTGGGTTAGAGAAATTAACAAGTGCAGGAACAGCAGATGCATCTGCTACAACTGTTGCATCAGCAGGAGTTTTTCCAAAGAACTGATAAGTGCCTGGGTCAGATGTGAATTTTAAAAGTCCACAGTCCTTTATACCTATATATGCAACAAATAGACCAATACCACCACCAATAGCTTTTTGAAGGATTGGAGGCAAGGCACGGATAATGACTTTACGAAGGCCTGTTACTGTGATAATTATATTTACTACACCACATATAAATACCATAGCTAAAGCTTGTTGCCAACTAAAGCCCATTACGTTACAAACAGTAAAGGTAAAAAATGCATTTAATCCCATTCCAGGAGCTAGTGCATAGGGAACATTTGCAAAAAGACCCATAACTAGAGTTCCAACAACAGAAGAAATTATTGTTGCCACAAAGATAGCTTGTGGGTCAAAAGGATTGTTTGCAGTTCCAGCTAATTTTAAAATACTTGGATTTACAAAGATGATGTATGCCATCGTAAAAAAGGTTGTAAGACCAGCGATGACTTCAGTTCGAACGTTAGTTCCATAGTGTTTTAATTTGAAAAAATTTTCCATTTTTTTATAACCCCTATATATAAATTTTATGAGGAAATTTCATCACAAAATAAAAAAGATTGAAATACCCTTCCAATCTATCGGGAAAAAAAATAAATCCTTAATTATGATTACGAATTATGAAAAATAAATTATAAATTAATCAAATATGAACTAATTTTCCGATAGTCAGGTAATTAACGGTCACCCGGTAGAAACTGCCAACCCATACTTGTTGGCGATATATCGAATCTAATTTTTTTATGCGAAAACTTCTCCACTTGATTATATTGTACTTCGTCGAATTTTGCAAGTAGTAATTATGTAACCTTTTTTAAAAATTTTTATTGATTAGCATTGGGAAAATAAGCAGATGAATATATTTGTAATAATGAAATATAATTATGTATGTTTATATTCTGTTATATTTCTGTGTATATTATTGCTTTTTAATTTTTCACTGTATAAAATTAAATTAAATAAGTAAATAAAATATGTCTTTAGGGGGTTTTATTATGAATAAATGGATAGATAAAGCAATTTTTTATCACATATATCCTTTGGGATTTTGTGGTGCACCCTTTGAAAATGATTTGAACAGTGAACCTTTTTTTAGACTTTTAAAAATTGAAAAATGGATAACCCACTTAAAACAGTTAAATATAAACGCACTATATTTAGGTCCTGTTTTTGAATCTTCGTCACATGGTTATGATACAATAGATTATTTTAAAATAGATAGAAGACTTGGAACAAATGAAAGCTTTAAAGAACTTGTAAAATTATTGCATGAAAATGGAATAAAGGTAATTGTTGATGGAGTTTTCAATCATGTAGGAAGAGATTTTCCTAGTTTTAAAGACGTTATACAAAATAAACAGCAATCCCAGTTTTGCAATTGGTTTTCAAACTTGAATTTTGGAGGAAACACTCCGTATAATGATAGTTTTTATTATGAACCTTGGAATGGACACTATAATTTAGTAAAGTTAAATACCTTCAATATTGATGTGAAAAATTATATTTTTGATGTGATAAAATTTTGGATTGAGCAATTTGATATAGATGGTATTAGGCTAGATGCAGCAGATTGTATAGATATAAATTTCTTAAAGGAATTAGCTAATTTGGTGAGAAGCATAAATCCTGAAATATTTATTTTTGGAGAGATAATACATGGCGATTATACGAGATGGGCAAATAAGGAAGCTTTAGATTCAGTTACAAACTATGAATGTTATAAGGGGCTTTATTCTAGTCATAATGAAAAAAATTATTTTGAAATAGCATATTCATTAAATAGACAATTTGGAAATGGAGGTATATACAAGGGAATACCACTTTATAATTTCGTTGATAATCACGATGTAAACAGATTGGCTAGTAATTTAAATAATTCAAAGTACTTAAAGCTAACTTATACAATTTTATATACAATGCCAGGTATTCCATCTATTTATTATGGAAGTGAGTGGGGAATTGAAGGGATAAGAACAAGAGAATCAGATTTAGTATTAAGACCAAATCTAGATTTAGAAGAAATGAATAAAAATGCTCCATGTAAAGAATTGCCTGATTTTATATCTAAGCTAGGGGAAATTAGACTAAAATCTAAGGCTCTTAAGAAAGGTATTTATAAACAGCTTTTAGTAGCAAATAAGCATTTTGTTTTTCAAAGGCAGTTTGAAGATGAAATAGTAATAGTAGCATTAAATCTTGATGATAAGGATGTAGAAGTTGATATAAATGTGGATTTTGAAGGGAAAAAATTCACTGATAATTTAAGTAAAGATAGTGAATTAATAATAAAAAACAACAAAGCTCATATAACTATACCTGCCTTTGATGCTAAAATTTATATATCAAGCCAGAGTAATAATTTGTTAAATTAACATAAAATTAACAAGAGAAAAAATTTAGTCATAGTATAATTAAATTATAAAATTTGAAGTTATTATTTTTAAATACAGGAGGAGAATAAAATGAAATTCAAAACCTTAGTTGAAGTTTTGCAGAGTAGAGCAGCTGGAAACAATGGAATTACATTTGTAAATGAAAAAGAAGATATTTTCTTGTCCTATAAAGATTTATACAATAAAGCTAGTATTGCGCTGAAAGGTTTGCAAACTTTCGGATTGTCAAAAGGAAGCGAATTAATACTTCAAGTTGATGATAATGAAAAGTATTTAATTGTGTTTTGGGCAGCACTATTAGGAGGAATTATTCCTGTACCAGTTTCACCAGGAAACTCATCTGATATAAGAAACAAATTATTTAAGGTTGCTACCTCACTAAAAAAGCCGTATATAATTGCAGATAATAAAAATATTGATTTAATCAAAAAATATGCAAAAGAAAATATGCTAGAAAAACATTTTGATTTAGTTGATTATCGTACTATATCTTTAGAATATATTTTAGGATATAAAAATGGATATGGAAAATTGGAAAATATAAATGGAAATGATATTGCCTTTGTTCAATTTACTTCTGGAACAACCTCTTTTTCAAAAGGAGTAGTTTTGACTCATTCAAATTTAATTGCAAATGCTGAAGCTATTATTGAAGGCACAAAAGGGAATAGTGAATCTTCTTCACTTTCTTGGATGCCATTATTTCATGATATGGGTTTAATCGGGTTTCATTTAACACCTGTAGTTGCAAATACAAATCATTTTTTTATGCCTACATCATTATTTATTAGAAGACCACTCATATGGATGAAAAAAGCGAGCCAATATAAAATTAAAGTGTTAGCATGTCCTAACTTTGGATATAAATATTTTCTAAGTTATTTTAAAAAAGAAAATGAATATGATTGGGATTTATCGGATATAAAGGTTATTTTTAATGGTGCAGAATACATATCTACAGACATATGCAATGAATTTTTGGAGGCCATGAGGCCTTTTGGACTCCATAGCAATGTAATGTTTCCGGTATATGGAATGGCGGAAGGAAGTCTTGCTGTAACATTTCCACCAAAGGGAGAAGGACTAGTTAATGTATATTTTGATAGAAATTATCTTTCAATAGGTGATACTATAAAAGTTACGGATAAAAGTTACGAAAGAGCAATCCCATTTGTAGATGAGGGCTATCCAGTTATGGGTTGTGAAGTTAAAATATGCGATGAAAATGGAAATAATCTTGAAGAAAATAGAATAGGTATTATAAACATTCGAGGGACAAGTGTAACAAAAAGATATTACAATAATGAGCAAGATACTGCTATGAATATAAACTTAGATGGATTTATAAATACTGGTGATATAGGTGTAATAAGAAATGGAAGACTTATTTTTATAGGAAGGCATAAAGATATTGTTTTAGCTAATGGGAATACCTATCATCCTCACGATATTGAAACAATAGCCGAACAGGTTGAAGGTATTGAACTAGGCAGAATAGCTGTTTGCGGCGTACCTGAAGTGGATAACAGAGGACATAATGTTGTGGCATTTATTTATTATAAAAAGAAGATGGAACAATTTGTTAAAATGGCAGATGCTTTAAAAGCACTTCTAATGGACAAGTTTGGGTTTGATATAGAAGAAGTTATTCCGATAAGAGAAATGCCTAAAACAACAAGTGGAAAGATACAAAGATATAAGCTTATAGATAAGTATATAAAAGGAGAATTTAAACAAACAATTTCTGAACTAGTTAATATAAGAAAAAATATAGATTGTATATAAAATAATAATTGTCATTATTTTTTTCCATCTCAAATACATTAATATAACTATATGTATTTGAAAGGTGATGGAAAAATATGAATAGAAGGGATAGGTACTTAAGAGAAAAGAGGCTTAGAGCAGAAAGAAAAGGTAAATTTACATTTTTATGCAGTTTTAAAAACTGCATAAAAATTTTTAGAAGGGATATTGCTTCAATTGTTACAAATTGGGTTACACTCTTAATAATAATAGTTCTTATTGTTATCCCTTCCTTATATGCTTGGTTTAATATTAGAGCTTGCTGGGACCCTTATAGCAATACTAAGGAACTTTCTGTTGCTATAGTTAATTTAGATAATGGAGGACAGTACAAGGATAAAAAGCTTAATGCTGGGAAGGATATAGTAAATAAGCTTAAGGAAAATGATAAAATCGGATGGGAATTTGTTAATAAAGACGATGCTGAAAATGGAGTTAAATACGGTAAATATTATGCTAGCATAACTATACCAAAAGATTTTTCAAAAAGCCTTTTATCTTTTGTAAACGATGATATTCCTGAAAAGGCTAAATTGATTTATTCTGTTAATGAAAAGAAAAATGCAATAGCAGAAAAGATTACAGATAAAGGTTCAAGCACTTTAAAGGAAGAAATAACTCAAACCTTTATTGAAACAGTAAGCGACACTATAATGAGTTATTTAAACGATATTGGAAGTGAACTGAAAAATGATAAGCCAGCAATTAAAAATATTATGCAATCAATTATCGATTTAGATAACCAAATGCCTAGTATAAAAAGCAATTTAGATAATGCATATAATTCATCAATAGGTTTAGAGCAATTTATTAAAAGTGTACAGGCAAATGTGCCTACTGTTTCAGATTCACTAAGCAAAGCAATGTCAATTGCAAAGGAAAATAGAGACAATTTAAATAAATTACAAAATTCTATGGAAGACCTAAGAAATATATTAAAAACAAACAGTTCTGAATTTAACAAAAATAACGATAGTATAAAAAAGTTTCTACAAAGTGCAGAAGAGGTTTCAAAAATTAATCTAAATGATTCAAATCAAATGCTTTCTTCGATGAACAATATAATTAAGGATAATATATCAAAAATTGATGATTCCGTAAAATATTTAACTGATTTAGAAAACCTGTTAAAGCAAATTAAAGGTTTTGGAAATACAACTATTGATAATAGTGTGGATAACGTTACAGAAAAAAACATAAATATTATAAAGCAACTCATAAATAATCTTTCAAATATGAAAAATAACATGGAAAATGAACAGAATGATATTAATACTTATATAAGTTCTGTTAGTGGAGAAATTGCAAACATTCAAAAGGAAATACCTTCTGATATTCAAAAAGCAATTAGTAATATTGATGATGCATCCTCAAAAGTAACTGCAATGCTTAACGATATTAATGATAAAACAATACCAGCATTACAAAATGAAATAAAAAATTTTAACGGAATTTCTGATAATACCATCACACTACTTCAAAATGCACAAAATACTTTGCCTTTAATCAATAATTCACTATCTATGGCAGATTATGGTGCTGTCTCCTGGAGAGATGCTCTCGGCATAGCAAAAGATAAATTTCCAACTACACAAAAATATGTTCATGACGTAACAGAAAGGCTTAGACGACTAGAAAATGATAACAAGTATGATGAAATCGTAGACTTGCTCTTAAAAAATTCTAAGGATGTAAGTGATTTTTTTTCAAATCCGGTAGATTTACAGGAAAATAGGCTTTTTGCTATACCTAATTATGGCTCGGCTATGTCCCCATTTTATACTACACTTGCAATATGGGTTGGAACTTTTGTTTTGCTTTCGTTATTGACTGTTCATGTTAAAGATTTTGAGGATGGTACAATATTCACTTCTAGAGAAGAATTTTTTGGAAGATATTTTACTATTGCAATTATAGCTATTTTACAAGCTTTAGTTGTAACTATTGGAGACATGGCATTATTAAAAACATACGTGGTTTCACCAATTATTTTTATATTAATAGGAATTTATGTAGCAATAGTATTTTCCATGATAATATATATGCTAGTAAGTGTTTTGGGGAACATTGGCAAAGCAATAACCATGGTTTTTATGGTATTACAAGTTTCAGCATCAGGAGGAACTTATCCTATAGAATTAACTCCTCCATTTTTTCAATATATCAATCCAATGTTACCCTTTAGATACTCTATAGATGCAATGAGAGAAGCAGTAGCAGGGATACTTTGGGATTCATTGATGGAAAATCTTATAATGCTAGCTGCTTTCCTATTCATTGCTCTAACTATTGGAGTTATATTTAAACCGAAAGCTAATGAACTATTAAAAAGGTTTGTAAATCAGTTTAAAGAAAGTGGATTAGCAGGAGATTAAAATAATATTACGCACTAACTCTTAAGTTTAAATAGATAAAAAGTGAAACGCATTATATATTAATTGACATTTGACAATGGACAATTGACAATGATGGTGGATTTTCCTACGCTTAGCTACGGAAAATCTTTAAACAATTGTAATTGCCTAAAGGCAATAAATTTCATATGGTTTTGCTATGCAAAACCTAAAAATAATAATTTGTAGTTTTTCTGACTGAAAGGAAGAAAAATGTCCTTCATTGTCAATTCTCAATTGTCCATTGTCAATTAAATCTTACTGCGGTTTTCTTTATAACGATTTTTAAAAGTAACTTAGTTCGTAATATTTTTCTATTGTTCAACATGTTATTATTTTGCATTTTCAATAATATTTGTTCCTTCTATTTTTTCTTCAATCCAAATATTTACGCATTCATAAATTTCTTTGTAGTTAATTTCATTGTGAAGAGAGTGGTACAAGCCTTCTAATAATTTTAAGTCACAAAGTTTTTTAGGACTATTTTTAGCAAAAGCTTCACTAGCTTTTGGTGATGTGATGCTATCTGCTGTTCCATGGAGTAAAAGCAGTGGAATGGTTAGTGAAGATGCATTTTCAATTGCCCATCTTCCTGCATTAAAAGCATTTAAGTAAAGCCTTGCGGTAATTTTATTGTGGACTAATGGATCGCTATTATAGCTTTCTTGTAAGTTTTTATTATGAGATAGTGCAGAGCTGTCTACAACACCTAAAGCTAAAGAAGATTTTGGATATACTGAATTTAAAAGCTTTAACATAAATAATTTAGCTTTAGAAGGGTCATAAGTAAGGCTTAGCCAAGGTGCTGTAGCAATTATCCCATCTAGCAGTGGTTTTTCTCTTAAAGCGTAATTGATAACTAGGTTTCCTCCGAAGCTGTGACCATAAAAGAAAATTGGTATGTTTGAAAATAGTTTTTTGGCTTCATTAAAAAGAATATCCAAATCATCCATGATAGCTTCATAGGAGGGTATATGTCCTCGTATTCCTTCCGATTTTCCATGTCCTCTTAAATCGATTGTAACCACACTATAATTTTTATTTAAATAATAGTCTATTAAATTTTTAAATAGACCGCTATGATCTCCTAGTCCATGAACTATACATATTACAGCTTCAGCTTTTAACTTTGGAAAATGCGCTTCAAAATAAAGTTTTGTATTATCTTTAGCTTTTCTAGTAAATTGAGTAGAGTTCATAAATATCACATCCTTTAATATCATAGTAAACATATATGAATAATAACATTTTAATTATTAAATGTCTAGAGGTTTTGTAACACAAATCTTGTTTTTAGGTTTAGTTATCAGTTCTTTTCTCATACATATACTATTTGTATTTCCTATGTATTGCAGCTTAATATACCGCTAACACTTCATTTCCCTTGCTTCCAAAATCCATCAATAAATTTTTTTAAGCTTTCGATATTAGAAAATTCAATATACCTTCTCCAATAACTTGGGAAAATTCTTTTGTAGTAGGAAGTTGAAAATCTCTCATCTATAAGAAGTACGAGCCCTTTATCCTCTTCAGAGCGGATAACTCTTCCAGCAGCTTGCAGCACTTTGTTCATTCCTGGATACATATAAGAATATTCAAAACCCATACCTTTTTTTTCAGAAAAGTAGCTTTGAATAATACCCCTTTCTAAGCTTAATTGAGGTAGACCGACGCCTACGATTACTGCTCCGATAAGCCTGTCACCTTTTAAATCTATACCTTCAGAAAAAATACCACCTAAAACAGCAAAGGCTATTAAAGTTTTTTCTTGTTTTGCTTTGAAGTTACTTAAAAATGCTTCCCGAGTAGCCTCGTCCATAGAGCCTTCTTGTAATAAAGTTTCAATTTCAGGATAAACTTCAGCAAAACGGTTGTGAACCTCTTGCATATACTTGTAAGAAGGAAAGAAAACAAGGTAATTACCTGTTTTTCCACTGATAAAGGCATATATATATTCAACAATTTTGCTGTAGCTATTTTCTCTGCTCAAATACTTAGTGGAAATTTTGTTGGCGATAAGAATACCAAGGTTATTAACATCAAAAGGTGAAGGCAATGATATTTGATAGCTGCTTTCATCTCCACCTAAGATTTCGCGAAAATAATCTATTGGGGTTAAAGTAGCAGAAAAAAATACAGTTGCTTGCCCTCGTTCTAAAGCTTCCTTTAAAAGATAAGAAGGATCTAGGCAAAACATTTTAACTTTAACATCACCTTTAGTTTTTTCTATGTAAGCTACATATCTCTCATCATAAAACTCAGATATTTTTATAAAATTATAAGCATTAAAATACAATTCTAGCAAGGCTTCATTAAATTCTAAATTTCTAATATCATTAATTTCAGGTTCAGCTTCCTTAACAAAAATTCTAAGAAGTCCACAAAGCTTTTTTAAAGCTTCTTCTTGAATGAGAAAATCGCCATCTTCCATATTTTTTTTCATATCTAAAAACATACTGTTTATTTTACCTACTATTTTACCTAAAGGAGATTTTTTTTCTAAATATTGTTTTTTTACCTTAAGAAAAGGTGCTTTGAAAAGTTCCGCAGAAAACATAGCTCTGCCTCTATCAACAAGGTTATGTGCCTCATCGACTAAAAAGCTGTAATCTGAAGCTGTGTTTAACTGAAAAAATCTTTTTAAATATACTGTAGGATCGAAAACATAATTATAATCACAAATAATTAAGTCAGCCCATAGCGACAAATCCAATGAAAGCTCAAAAGGGCATACCATATATTGTTTTGCATAACTTACTATAACTTCCCTATTAAGTGCATTTTCCTTTTTATATATAGCATAGATTGCTTCATCAATTCTGTCGAAGTGTCCCTTTGCATACTGGCAATAATCAGGGTTGCAATTAGTAGTTTCTTTAAAGCAAATCTTATCCTTAGCAGTTATAGTTATATATTTAAAGGTAAGGCCACTTTTGATAAGTTCATCGATGCATGTTTCGGCAACTTTCCTAGTTATAGATTTTGCGGTTAAATAAAAAATTTTACTTGTTTTTCCTTCACCTATAGCTTTAATTGCTGGGAAGATGGTGGAAATAGTTTTGCCAATACCAGTTGGCGCTTGCACAAATATTTTTTTATGCTCACATATTGTTCTATAAGCTGAAACCGCCAATTCTCTTTGCCCTTCTCTATAATTTTCAAAGGGAAAGTTTAAAGCTTTTAATGAGCTATTCCGTGCTGCATACCAATTATAAACTATCCTCATCCAAGATAAATATTTATCTAGTAACTGATAAAAAAATTGTTTTAGAGCAATGTAGTTGTAGGTTTTTCTTATTTTTTTAATCTCATCTGTGTCCACATTGTAGTAAGTAAGCTGAACATCAATGCTAGTTAAGTTATTATCTGTGCAATAAATATAAGCATAACATTTAGCTTGTGCCATATGTAATGGATTGAAATTTTCATCAATATATTCAAGGGGAACTGAGGTGGTTTTAATCTCATCTATAGTGGAAAGGCTATTTTCCACTATAATTCCATCAGCTCTCCCCTCTAATATTACAATAAAATCATCAGTAATATGGGTATACTTTAAAGAAACTTCTGAATTATAATTTTCCCCACCAGCTTTTTGAAGCTTTTGATGAAGCTTTGTACCCTCCAAGGCTCTTTCTATAGCTTTATTTGTTCCTTGGAAACTGCTATTTATATCGCCACAGCGCAACATTGTTTCAACAAGATTTCTTATAGATATGTTTAGTTTAGTCTTTCCTTGGGAAGTTCCTAAATTTAGCAGCTCTTTTTCTGGTCTAACATATGTATCACTAAAAGTCATAAAATCACTTCCTAATAAGTTTAAATACATTATAATTATTATATAATATTAATTTAGGAGAACAAAGGATGAATTATATTTATATTTTAAAATGTGCTGATAATACTTTATATACTGGCTATACAAACAACCTAGAGAAGAGGATTAAAGTTCATAATAGCGGAAAAGGTGCAAAATATACAAAGTGCAGACTTCCAGTGGAGCTCGTATATTTTGAACAATATGAGACTAAAAGTGAGGCAATGAAGAGAGAATATGCCATTAAGCAGTTAACTAAGAAAGAAAAATTACAATTGATTATAAAAAAATAAAAACAGCATAAAGTGAAAATAATTATAGTTGATATTTAGAGGTGAATATAGTGCAAAAAATTTTTATTATCGAGGATAGCAAAGATATAAATATAATTCTGGCACAAATGTTAAAAGATGAGGGTTACGAAGTAAAATCAGCCTTTACTGGCCTCGAAGCAATGACGGAATTAAAGAGTGAAAAATATGATTTGATTTTACTGGACATCATGCTTCCCTATATAAGCGGAGATCAGATTTTAAAAGAACTTCGAACCTTTTCAGATGTGCCAGTAATAGTAATCTCCGCCAAAGATATGGTTGTAACAAAAATAGATTTGTTAAAATTAGGGGCTGATGATTACATTACTAAACCTTTTGATTTAGGGGAGGTTTCAGCAAGGGTAGCTTCAAATTTAAGACGGTTTAATAAGAACAAGGAAATTTATAATGTAATTAATTATAAAGATATCAGCATAAATACCAGTACTAAACAGGTTATAGCAAATGGTGTAGAGTTAGAATTAACGGCAAAAGAATACCTCATTATAGAACTTTTAATCCAAAATCTTGGAAAGGTATTTTCTAAGGTTAATATTTATGAATCTATTTGGAAGGAAGAATATATTGGCGATGACAATGCAGTAAAAACGCACATGAGTAATTTACGTAGTAAGTTAAAGAAAGCCAGTCCAGACCAGCAATATATTGAAACAGTTTGGGGGCTTGGCTATAGACTTTACAAGTAAATTATCCTTTTCTTTACGATTTTTTTTCATAGCTTAACCTTTTCTAAACCTTTCTGAATTAAACTAACAGTATGAAAAGGGTAGGTGAAAAATATGAGACAATATGTATTTAAAGCTAAGGAGCTAACTAAAAGCTATAATGGTGTAAAAGCACTAAATAATGTTACCTTGAATTTAGAAGTTGGCAAAATATATGGTTTGATTGGTGAAAATGGAGCAGGTAAATCTACATTAATGCGAATTATTGCAGGACATTCCTTCCATACAAGTGGTAGCATAGAGCTTTTTGGACATACAACTGAGAAGGACATACAGAAGGCTAGAAAGAGACTTGGATGCATGATTGAATATCCTAGCATTTCGCTAAACATGACTGCAAAAGAAAACATGAAACTGCATAGAATAATGAGAGGTATACCCAATGAAGAAATTGAAGGAGAATTATTAGATTTTGTTGGATTAACGAATACTAACAAAAAGATGGCAAAAGATTTTTCACTTGGAATGAAACAGCGCTTAGGTATTGCTATGGCTCTTATTGGCAATCCTGAATTTTTAATTTTAGATGAGCCAATAAATGGACTTGACCCAATAGGTGTAGTGGAAATACGAAAGCTTTTAATAAAGCTATGTGAAGAAAGGCAAATGACAATTTTAATTTCAAGTCATAATTTGCCAGAATTATATCAAACAGCTACAGACTATATAATAATTCATAAAGGAGAAATCAAACAAACTCTAACCCTTTCAGAATTGGAAGAATGTTGTAAACATCATATTCTTATTAAATGTGATGAGCCAGAAAAATTGGTCAGTATTTTTGAGACAGAGCTTAATACAACAAACTACAAGGTTATGCCAGATAAAGCTATAAAACTCTTTGATTATTTGGATGAAAAAGAACTGGTAGCGAAGGCAATACTGGAAAATAAAATAGTCTTTACAAACTTTTCAAGCGAGGGTGACACCTTAGAAGATTATTTTATTTCAATTGTGGGAGGGAAAGAAAATGTATAATTTAATATTGTCAGATTTTTATAAATTATGGAAATCTAGCGCTGTTAAGATAGTATTTTTAATTACTGCAATATGTGCTGTGATGATGTCTATTATTACAAATTTCATAGCACAAGGTAAACTAAATATAAGCATGGCTGGAATTGGATTTTTATTCTCAGATGTAAACACTAAAAGTATACTTGGAGCTGTTATAGCAGGAATTTTTATTTGCGGTGATTTTGATAATAAAACAATTCATGATGCAGTTTCAATGGGATATAGCAGAGCTGTAATTATTGTAAGTAAGGCAGTTGTATTTTCCTTATCAATATTAGTTATTTTGCTTCCATATGCTATAGCAACCTGTTTTGATGTCTTTTCTGGTAACAAGTTCAATGTAGGTGCAAATTCAATAGGTCTTTTATATATTATTACAAAGTACTGTGGAACGGTCATAGCTTCAGGAGAAGTTTTAAAATTTATAATTATAATGTTTACGATAATGGTTGTATATGCTGCACAGCTTAGCATATGTATTCCCGTAGCCTTTACTCTTAAGAAACCAGTATTTGTTGTTGCTATTTATTATGTAATTACAATAGTATTTGCACAACTTCCTTCCATAGCAGGTAAATATGAAATATTCGATAAAATATGTAACTTAACACCTTTTGGAAGTAAATATTGTTTTCTAGCATTAAACACTGGTACGGAAGCTTTAATTAAAGCAATTGTTGTGAGCCTTATTTTCATAATAATTATGATGCTTATAACTTACAGTGCTTTTAGAAAAAAAGAAATCAAATAAATATCGGAGTTGATTAAATTGCTAATAATTGCAGTTTTTATACTTATATTCATAGTAATACTTTTAACCTCATATATTATTTTTAATAAACTGCAATTACGAAGTATTAATAAGCAGTTAAATGATAGAATAACTGAAGAAATACAGCAGCCCATTAGTTTAGAACTACAAAACAAAACTCTAAATAATTTGGTGGCTAACATAAATAGATGGTTTAAGGCGGAGGATACCCTCCGTCTTAATAGAGCTTCAGAGGAAAAGAGATTTAAGGAACTAATTGCGAATATTTCTCATGACCTGCGTACTCCAATAACAGCAATAATGGGTTATCTTCAACTAATGGAAAAAAGTGAATTATCCCATAGTCAGCTAGAAAAACTATTAATTGCAAAAAAACATACAGAGGAATTAGGGGATTTGGTACAGAACTTTTTCCAATATTCCTGTCTTTTATCTTCCGAACAAAAACCTATTTTTGAAAAAGTAAATGTTACAAATATTGTTACTGAATGTATAGTAGCTGTAATACCAGCCTTTGAAGAGAAGAAATTATTAATTAAATTTGAAAAAACATCACCGATTTTTGTCTTAGCTGATAAAGAGATGACGGTGAGAATTATCCAAAATTTGCTCAGAAATTGCCTTGCTCACAGTAGTGGGGATATCGAAGTAAATATAATGGAAACTGATAAATCCATTATAACCGTGGCAAACCCTATAAAGGAAGGTTCTCAAATAGATGTAAATAGGATTTTTGAACGATTTTATACAAGCGATAACGCTAGGAGTAATAGTACAGGGCTTGGATTATCTATAGTAAGTCTACTTACAAACAATATGGGAGGAAATGTAGAAGCAGATTTAAAAGGTAATATTTTAAAAATAGAAGTAAAACTACCGATTTTTGAAAAGTAAATAGATATTATAAACGCCTAGCTTCAAGTTACAAAAACATCATATTGCTTTACTCCCGTTTCTAAAAGAACATGTTTGTTGCCTTTTTTTATCGGTGAATAAGGCAATAAATATTCCAGGTAAAAGAATTATGGAGCCTGCCTTAAAGGTAAAACTAAAAGCTTTAACTGTATAGGTTAAAAAGGTATCCTTAATTTCAGGCACTATCTTTTTTGTTTCTTTTTTCTGATTTTTAAAGTTATCTCTAATTTTATCTCTAGCAGCAGCTGGAGATAACGCTAATACTTTAGCTTCTTTTTTATCAATGATACTTAAAGTTTTTGAAATACTAACGGCTTTTGTGCCTGTTTTTATAGATAAAATCATCTCATCTTTAGCCTTGGCATCAAATACAGTATCTTTATTAATAGTGTTAATTACAGCATTCTTTGCAGCTGTCATTTGTAAGGTAATATTTGAAGTAAATATAGATAAAAACAGGGCAACTCCAAGTACAGTTCCAATGGTTCTTGTCATGTTAGTTATGCCGGAAGCTATTCCTATTTTAGTTACTGGTACGTTACTCACTGTAGCACCTATAATTGTGGCCATGCTGAGACCTGTTCCAGAGCCAGCTACAATAAGTCTTAAAATAATGTCCATATTTGAAGAATTTTGAGTAAGGGAGCTGTTAAGGTAACAGGAAAGGCAAAGTAACAATATGCCTAAAGCGCTAGTGAATCTACCATTAATTTTTTTACTCAAAAATGTAGCTATTACTGAAAATATCATGGAAGATAATGACATGGTGGAAATAATGAGTCCTGCTGATAGCTGATTTAAGCCTTTAACTTGAATTAAGAAAAAAGATAGTAGATAAGAACCACACATCATGCCAAGTCCTATTAAAAATAGGGAGATTGCTCCACAGCTAAATTGAATTGATTTAAATAAACTTAGTGGAACCATCGGCTCTTTAACCTTTAATTCAGTTATAACAAATAAAATGAAGAATATAGAAGAAGCTGCAAATAAGGAAAGAATAAAGGAAGAATTCCAGCCATTTTCATTACCCTTCATCAGTGCTAAGGTTAAGGAAAACATAGCAATTGAAATAGTAATTATTCCAAAGAAGTCGATGCTCTTTGTCGCAGTAGGATCATAAGATTCTTTTATAAACCTAAAGGTTAGAATTAAGCAGATAATGCCGATGGGGATGTTTATAAAGAATATAAATCTCCAATTAAAAAACTGTGTTATTATACCTCCGATGGATGGACCACTGGCAGCAGCAAGTCCAGAAAAAGCACCCCAAAGCCCCATGATGGTTCTTCTTTTTTCTGGAGGGAATACTTCAGAAGATAATGGCATGGCAATAGTAACCACAAAGGCTGCACATAATCCTTGAAAAGCTCTAAAAATTATAAGTATTTTAAGGGAAGTTGAAATACCACATAAAAAAGAAAATATGGTAAATAGAAATACTCCTGCAATAAAGAATTTCTTTCTGCCAAATTGATCACCTAATCTGGAAGCGGTTATTAAAATAACTGCAGAAGCTAGATTGTATGCATTTACTACCCAAGAAATATGATCCATTGTTGTGTTAAAGTACTCTGTCATCTTTGGCAAAGTAATATTTACTACAGTGGTATCTAGTAGTGCCATAAAAAACCCTAAAATAATAGCTAAGAAAGAAATCAATTCATATTTTTTTCTCATAATAAAACCTCCAAAATAATATTTAGTATAGTGATGTATGATATATTACTATATTTTATAGTATAGTGGCGAAAAAATTGTCTCCAGCTATAACACTAAGGAGACAAATAACATTATTCGAAAAAAGCTGAAAGCTTCTCAGACCATTTTTCTAAAACTTTGAAATATTCGTTATATAATTCTAAAAGGAGAACACCAGAGTCTGCGATATGCGTCTGCTCTTTTTCGTAATTATATCTTAACTCTACAGATGCCCTAGGTTCTTTAATTTTAGCTTTGAAGTTTTCAATATACTCTTTTCGCTTTTCTTTTGGAAGCTTCTCAATGTTTACTATAAATGCATTAAAGTCAAAATATACTTTTCCAATGTTTTTAGAGCTTTCTTCCATTAACTCTTGAAAATAAGTGTTGCCTTTATCATTAATAGAATATAAGGTTTTTTCGGGCATTTCACCTTCCTTTATAGTCCTTGAATTAAGATAGCCATTTTCACATAATTTAATTATGTTTTTATAAATTGATGGACTGCTTATTTTTAGCCAGTTGTTTAGACTCCAGCTATCAAATTCTTTCACCATTTCATAAGCACTTTTTTCTTTATTTTTAAGATATCCAAGTATTATTAGATCTATTGAAGACAATTAAATCACCACCATTTATCATACTACTATACAGTATAGTAGTATGGCTTATATTTGTCAAATGTTTGAATATTAAACGAGCAAATTATATAAAAATTAGTAAAATAAAATCATTTGACATATACAAATTGCTAAGTGGTTGGAGGACGAGATTTTGAAAGGCAACTTAAAGGAAGAGGAACAAGTTATATCAACAAATCAGTTTGCTGCAGTATATAAAATTAATCCTTCAACTGCTGGAAAAGGCTTAAATATACTGGTAGATCAAAATATTATTTATAAAAAAAGAGGAATAGGTATGTTTGTTTCAAGTGGGGCAAAAGCTATGATAATCGAAAAAAGAAAAGGTGAGTTTTACACAGAATATATTCAAAATTTGATTTTTGAGGCTAAAAAGTTGGGGATAACAAAAGAAGAAATAATTGAAATGATTGAAAGAGAAAAATAGGAAGGTGAATTATATTATGGCATTAGCTGTTGAATGTAAAAATGTTTCAAAAAAATACAATAAAGATATATTAGAAAAATTAGTAGGCAATAAAAATATTTTAAGCAAAGAAAGTATTGGTAATATAGAAAAATATCATGTATTTGATGATTTTTCTAAAGATGAAATTTACAAATTAAGAGTGAAAGGTATAGAAATTAGTTCCGTTAATCTACAAGATTTGTTTATAGAAATAACAAAGAAAAAGTAACTTTATGGAGGATAAGCTGCTTCATAAAAATAAAGACAAAATAGCAAATATCGTGATAAAAAATAAAGCGGTGGGTATACTAAGTTCATGAGGTGAAATAACATGGATAAAATGATAAGTATATCTAAAGCAGCAAAAATATTAGGAGTAACAACAAGAACACTAAAAATATGAGAAGAAACAGCGAGTGGGTTAAATGATTAACGAAAAGAACTAATAAAAATGTTTAGGCAACTAAATGAAGTTGACACAATAGTTATTGAATACACAGATAGACTTGCAAGGTTTGGGTATAAATATTTAGTTAGTATAGTAACTTGTTTTTCAGCTAGACTTTATGGTGCAAGAGGTGGAAAAAAGATAAGGAAAGCACTTAAAGAATTAGAAACAGAAAGGCAGGCTGAAAAAAATGAAAGTTACAATAA
>JAJXWJ010000168.1 GCA_021781655.1 Bacillota bacterium
TGCTGACATTGTAAAAAATGTACCAGGTGCCAAAGATTGGGATTTAAATATGGCTAAAGCTCGTAAAAAACTTGATTGGGAAGAACAAATGAATTTAGCTATCGACCCACAAACAGCTCGTCAAAGACGCGCTTCACGCAATCCAGAAGGCACAACTGCTTGCTCTATGTGTGGCGATTATTGTGCTGTTGAAATCGTCAATAAATACCTCGGTGCTACAATCGAACATTGTTAATTTAAAAATGCAGGATAATCCCTGCATTTTTTCATTCATTATGATAAAATTTTTATAGATATTCTTATATCTCATAAAATTATTGATGAAAGAAGGTATTGTTATGAGTAATCATATTGAAGCCAAAATCGGAGAAGTTGCTGATGTCGTTTTACTTCCTGGCGACCCATTACGTGCAAAATACATCGCTGAAAAATTTCTAGAAAATCCTGTCTGCTACAATCATATTCGCAATATGTTTGGCTATACTGGAACTTATAAAGGCCATAAAGTTTCTATCCAAGGAACTGGTATGGGTATTCCTTCTATTTCTATCTATGCACATGAATTAATCTGCGATTACCATGCTAAAAAATTAATTCGCGTTGGTACTTGTGGTGGTTTAAAAGATGATGTTCATGTTCGCGATGTCGTTATCGCTCAAGGAACAACTACTGATAGCGGCATTATTGTTCGCACTTTTGGTGATGGACTTCATTATGCTCCACTTGCTGATTTTGAATTATTAGGCAAAGCATATCACCACGCTAAAAAATTAAACATTCCTGTAAAAATTGGTAATGTATATTGCCAAGACCGTTTCTATGATGAAGAAGTTGATTTGCAAAAATTAATCCAATATGGCTGTCTTGCTGTAGAAATGGAAACTTCTGCTCTTTATATGCTTGCTGCTCGTTATAATGTACAAGCACTTGGCGTATTTACTGTAAGTAATCACTTATTTACAGGTGAAGAAACTACAGCTAAAGAACGTGAACAATCCTTTGATAATATGATTAAAATAGCGCTTGAAACTGCTATCGACGAAAGAGATATCTAATAATGCAAATACAAAAAGAGGACAATATTGATGTGCACCCAAAATATTGGACATATTAATTAGGCTACTAATTGAAACTTAATTCTGTATTCTACAGGACTAAGTCCTTTTAGTTTTATCTTTATCCGTTTTGTATTATAATATTTTATATAAGATTTTAACTCTTTTATAAAATCTTCAACGGATTTGAATTTTTTTAAATAGAATAATTCGCTTTTTAGTAAACCAAAGAAATTTTCTATTACGGCATTATCTAAGCAATTGCCTTTTCGGCTCATGCTTTGGATAATGCCTTTTTCTTTTAATAATTTTTGATATTTTTTATTCTGATACTGCCATCCTTGGTCTGAGTGTAGAATTATCCCTTTTGTTTCTTTTATCTTTCTTGTTGCATCTTCTACCATATCTAATACTTGCTTTAGTATTGGTCTTTTCGATATTTTATAACTTATTATTTCTCCGTTATATAAATCTATTATTGGTGATAAGTATATTTTTTCATTACATAATGCAAATTCTGTTACATCTGTTGCCCATTTTTCGTTTGGTTTTTCTGCTTTGAAATTTCTATTTAATATATTTTTAGCTATTTTTCCTTCTTGCCCTCTATACGATTTGTATTTCTTTGCTCTTACTTTGCATGTTAAATTTTCTTCTTTCATCAATCTCATAACTACTTTATGATTGATTTTTATCCCTTGTTTATGCAGCTGCATAGTTACTCTTCTATATCCATATCTTCCATGATTTTTATTACAAATATTATGAATTAATGTTTTTAATCCTTTATATTTATCTTCTCTAGATAATTTTTTTAATGCATCATAATATGTGCTTTTAGCTAATTTTGTATAGTTTAATAGGGCTTTTAGAGTATATTTTTTCCTTAATTTAGCAATTACTAAAACTAGTGTCTTCCTTCCTTTTCCCATTGCTTCATTAAGGCATGCCACTTTTTTAATAGGTCATTTTCCATCCTTAATTGATAAACTTCTTGTTCCAATTTTTCAACATAAGAAAGTTCTTTTTTAGGTTTGTTAACTTTGTATTTAGATTTAGATTTTTTCATAGATGGTCTACCTCGTTTCTTAGCAAGTAAGCCAGAAAAGCCATAAGAATGATACAACTTTTCCCATGTAGAAATTGTACCAGTATTAGGAATGGAAAATTTGGCTGCTGTTTGATTTAATGATAAATGATGTAGCCATTTATATTCAATAACTTTTTGCTTAAAGATAGGAGTATATTTACGATTTTTATGAAGAAGTTGTGGAATACCACCATGTTCATAATGAGATATCCATCTGCAAAGAGGAGCTATATCTGGCATGTTTAGAATTTTAGCTACATGAGAAATAGAATTTCCTTTTAAAACCATTTTAATTGCTTTAACTTTAAATTCATTTGAGTATTTAGTCATAAAAAAACTGCACCTCCAAAAGTTGTTTTGTGTCCAACTTTTGGGGTGCAGTTCAATATCCATAAACTGCTTTTTATTT
>JAJXWJ010000018.1 GCA_021781655.1 Bacillota bacterium
AAAAGACTTTTCTAAAGGATAGAAAAGGACAAAAGGTAAATTTGGCATTGGGCATGACTACCGAAACAAGGGTAGATTATGACAAGATAACATATATGAAATACTTTTTAGAGCAGATAGGAATTAAGTTTGATTAATTAGCTATTGGAAGTAATTATAGCTTATAAGGGTTAGTGCGCATAAACCTCGTAATTCTATAAGTTGCTTTTAATATATATACAAAAAAATAATAAAATGGTAAAATGAGAGGAGAATTTATTTATGAGTACAATGGCTTTACAATTACCTAGTAGTTTTGTTGATGTTGAAAGTGAGGAAATGGAATATGTTGATGGAGGGAATGGATGGTGGAATTCTGTTCCAGTTGTTGCCGGTGCAATAGATATTCTTATAGGTTTCGTTCCAGTAATTGGTGAATTGAATGATTTAAGTGAAGCTGGTAAGTTGGTTAGGGCTGGAAGAACTTATATCAGGACAGGAGTGCAGGTTGCACTAAATGAAGCAAAGATTGCAGTTTCTAGTGCAATGTTAGATGGTATAACTAATGCACTTACTGTAGTCTCTGGTGTTTCGATAGGTACTGCAATAGCAGTAGCAATAGACCATTTAGATGGTAAACCAGATGGTTATTGTTTTGGTTAGTTAATTAGTATATAAATTTATTCTAAATTTAGTGTCGGTATTAATATATCGACACTAATTCTATAAAAAGGGAGTATTTTATGACAATCAATGATATATTAATATATTCAATTATTAATTTTATATTTACCATGATATCATATTTAGCGGTATATAAAATAGCTTATAAAGAACGAATTAATAAAATTTTTATAGTTCCCAATATTATGTTCATCATAGTTATTATTTATAGTATAGTGCTTATACTTAATAGAAGTCCTTACGAAGTAATTGCTTTGGCAGTGATTCCTAATATTATTCTAGTAATTATTATGTATCCATTTAGCAGATATTTATCAAAAAAAATTATGAGAATGAAGAAAATCAATAATGTTATTTTGATAAATAAAGAAAGTCTTAATTTGGAATTGTCAATATATCATCGTAAATTTAGCGATAATGAATTAAATGAAATTGCAAAAATATTGAATAATTTTTTTGCAAGATTTACGGAGGTGTATCATAAAAATACTTTAAATCCGATATCAATATTTTGCACAAAAAAAGAGGATGTTTGTGTAGTACAGTTTTCAATAATTTTTATAGATGATAGTTCAGAAGATAGTAATGAATTAATAAAAGTATTTAAATTGATTGGCGAAGAATCAAATGGAGAATTTAAATTATTAAATAAATTTAAATGTGGATATCTACAAATTGAGTATTTAATTTAAAATTAGAGTATTATTTTTGATTTAATAAAAAAACTATTACCTAAATATGTTGAGTAAAGATCCAAAAACAGTAAGTCTTGCAGAACTTCGAATGAAAAAGATTCTTGATGATACGAGTATGCTATATATCTTACATTAAAGAATCTACATTTTGAAACATAATCTTTGTAAAACTTGTTCTGGAATTTTATTGACATAATCAATAAAATTTATAACTGCAAACTTAATCTTTTTTACCGAACTGAAAAATACATTATTAATTGTATCATCTTTAAGCCAACCCCATAAACCTTCTGTGAGATTAAGATTTGGACTGTAGGGTGGCAAGAAATTTAATGTTAGTCTATCTGAATTCTTTGCTAAAAATGGTTGTAATAATTTTGCATGATGAATACGAGAATTATCCAATACCAATATTATTTTTCCGGTTGGATAAAACTCTAGAACCTTTTGAAGAAAACGCAAAAATGCATGTACATCATATTTTTCCTCTTCACTGCAAATAACATGGCTCGTTTCATAATTTAAAACACCTAATAATTTTACTCCCCAGTGCTTACCTGTTGTAGGGATTATACGTTGGTGTCCTTTTAAAAACCATGTTTTAGATATAGATTGATAGTCTCTGATCATTGATTCATCTTCAAAGAGGATATGCTCAATTTCACCATCAATCAGTTTTTTTTATAGTTTCAAATTCCTGTTTAAATTCTTCTTGCTTTTCAGGATTGGCTTTGTTTAACGCATATGTCGGTCTTGTATAACTCAAATTAAGCCGACGTAAAGCGTCAAGCATACCACTATGGCTATATTTAACTTTGAAATTTGCATAAACCCATTTGCAGATAAGATTGCAATCCCAATTTTTCCTTGGAGCAAAGCCCACTTAATCAGGAGTGTTGTTAATATAAATTCCGACTGTGTGTTCACAAAGATTTTCCATGCTTGCGATATCCTTGTTTAGATACCCTTGAAGAAGATGATAAATAACCATATAACGTATATGCATTCTTCTATCTTTATTTTCTTTAATTGCATTTTTTATTTTTTGTATTTTAGGATCATCCTCTTTAGGAAATGGTTTTGCTTTAATTCTTACCATAAATATACCACCGTTTCATAACTTATTGGTATAAATAGTATATTCGACATGGTTTTAATAAACCTCTTTTACTTACAAATAATATAAAATATTAACCAAACGACTTGTGTAAAATCTTTATCGGAAAATATATAGTTATTCAAAGGTTAAAGATTTTATATAATTTAAGTAGCATTTAGATTTAACAAAATAAATAATATAGAGCAATTTTTTAATTAAGATGAACTTATATTCAATAAATTTGATATAAACTTCCAGAAGTACGGGAAATAAGTTCTTGTTTACATTTTATTGGATTGAATTTCGCTTTTTTATTCTAACCCTAAAAGTATATTATAGATTCACTCACAGAATTAGTTTTTAAATTTGAAAGAATAAAAGGAGAATATTATAATGATTATTCTAAATTCAATAATTGGTTTAATAGTTGCTGTAATTACAACATGTGCAATACTATTTAACTACAAAAAAATGATGATTTTTAATTCTAAAAAGATAATTTCTATTATATTATTTTTAGGTTTAACATTTATTATTATAGTTTTTAAATCTATATTGGGATATTTTAACATTATCACCCAGATAATAAGTGGGATATTAAGTCCTATAACCATAAGTCTACTTATTTATATTGTATTTGGTAAAAATAAATATAGAAAGCAAAAGAATGTACAGTTTTAATAATAAGTGTGGATATGACGTAAATCTTATAGGTAGTTTTGTTTGTGGAAAATTTATAGGTATAGTGTAGAAATACAACCAGTAAATAAATACTAGTTATAGTATGAAAAATCCAATATTTATTTATGAAGTATTGGATTTTTTGTTGTATGAAATTATGTTTAAAAGGCGAATGCTAGATTTAAGACTCTTCGTGATAAAATCGCTTTCCAGTATTAGGATTATAATATACCCTTAACTTGCAACCAGTTTTTGGGTCTATATTAACTTCTTCTGTTCTTACGTAACCTTCAGGAATTTTAAAACCTTGGCTTTTTTTGTATCTTTTATCCCAAACAAAGTAAGAAACAATAGCCAAAATTATAATTCCTAGTTGAAATAAAATATAAAAAATCATTTTCTATTCCTTCTCAATAACAACAGCAGTACCATATGCCAAAACTTCACTCATATATTGACCTATTTCACTAGAATCAAACCTCATCATTACAATAGCATTAGCTCCCATGGCAGCCCCGTTTTCAACTAGACGATCGATTGCTTGTTTACGAGCATCCTCAAGCATAACAGTATATTCATGAATTTCTCCACCAACTATGCTTCTAAGACTAGCAGTAATATTTCCACCTAAGCCACGACTTCTTACTACCAAACCAAAAACTTGACCTTTCACTTCTTTAACCTTATAACCTGAAATATTTTCTGTAGTAACAACTAACATTTTTTATACCTCCTAGGTTTTTTGCATATTTCCATCTTATATAGATATAATATTACCATTCTAATTAACAGTAAACATATTTTGCTTACAATATACAAATAATAATTGAGAATGTCGTTTATCATGCTTAAGAATAACAAGTTATATGTTTCGATTAAGTAAAATTATTAAAGATTTAAAATAAATGTAACAATTATTGGATATAATATAATTAAATAATACTTTAAAAAAGGGGGCTTATGAGTGTATGAGGAGCATTACCTATGGCGAAGTAGATTTTAACAAGATGATAAAGCTTATAGAAAAATATATTCACTCTGAATCAGAGTTTGAATATAGAGTATCTATAGGAACAGATTCTCAAAATTTTGATTTAACTAAAGTTGTTATAGTTGCAGCAGTTCATAGGATAGGCAAAGGCGGTATATTTTTTTATGAAATAAAAAGGATAAAGAAAATAACAAATATAAGACAAAAAATTTTTTATGAAACCAATTTGAGCCTGAATCTTGCCTTGAAGGTTTCTGAAAGATTTAAGAAAGATAACTTTGACTATAAGCTTTCTATACATGTAGATGCAGGTGAAGCTGGGAACTCATCAA
Organism: Bacillota bacterium; assembly: GCA_021781655.1. Taxonomy (GTDB): domain Bacteria; phylum Bacillota; class Clostridia; order Clostridiales; family Clostridiaceae; genus JAJXWJ01. Next base: position 4,462 of record JAJXWJ010000018.1, read on the forward strand.
AGGTAATTCCAGAGATTACAGCCTGGATAAATTCTTTGGGTTTTGATTGCAAGACCAAGCCATATTCTTATGCAGCTTCTTGTATAGCAAATAGGTACTCAAAATAAATTAGTTTCAGCTTTATTTACGACTTTATTATTTATAAAAACTATAGTCATAGAAGATTTATTATTATTTATCCATGAATATTCATCACATTTGTCATTATAAATATATTGTGCTTCATATATTAATTGTCCTTGTCCAAACAAGGATTTTATTTTTGTATAGGTCATTCCTACTGTTATCATGTTGAAATCTTTCAAATTTACTTTTGAATTTTGTTTGATTAGTTTGGTTTCAGCTTTATTTGTAACTTTATTTCCTTGTAATGTAATTGAAATTAATCCTCCTAAGTTGCTTTTCCATGAATATAATTTAGTTGTAACCCCAGAGTTATTTACGGATGAGTCTATTTTCCCATCTCCAAGTATTGATTTTACTTCATCATAAGACATTCCCATTTTAATTTGTAAAAAATTTTGCATATTTATTTTATACGGAGTTTTGAAGTTTAATTTTAAATAAAACAAAACTGAAGTTATTGATATGGTGATTATTAAAATTGTTATTAAAATTTTATTTTTCATGATTTTTCCTCTTTAATACAAAGTAGAGAGTTGAAAAGCATAAGAAGATTTTATTTATTCGCAACTCTCTACTTTTAGTTAAATAAATTCTAGTTCATTTTATTGTGCAGAAGAAAAGTTATAGTTATTTGAGTTGTTATTGTCCCAAGTACCGGCATTGTTTTTGAATGCAAGGTTTACTATATAACTTCCTGAAGGAACATTAATTGTTGCCGACCATCTTCCATCAGGCTGCTTAGTCATTGTAACATCTGAAGCATTTGTCCAAGCATTGTACCCCCAATGTAAAGTAATGGATGTTGCAGATGAAGCTAAAGCTCCATTATAATAAATTGTGGTTGTTTTTCCGGCAGTTGGTGCAGGAGTTACTTGAACTAAAGGAGTAGAGGAATATACTTGTAAATGCCAATCATTGCTGCTGTTATTATCCCAGCTTGAGCCATTTGTAAAATCAAAATCTAATTTTGTTGCAGCAGTTGGAATAGTTATAGTTCCTTCCCAAAAACCGTTTGAATCTTTAGTCATAGTTACATTAGTAGGGTTTGTCCATCCATTATATCCCAAATGCAAAGAAACGCTGTTTGAACTTGCTAATGAACCACTATAGTAAATGGTGAAGCTATTTCCTTGAATAAGCTTACTACTATCATAGTCTACTTTATATCCTGCGGTTGGTGTGTATGAAGAAGTTGAGGTTACAGGTATAGACCAGTTTGCTGAATTATTAGTGTCCCAGTTAGTACCATCTGTAAAATTTAAGTTTACTGCTGATTTAGCAGTAGTAGGGACTGTTAAAGTAGCTTGCCAAGTATTATTTCCAAGTGAAGTCATTGTTGTATTTGTAGTTCCAGCCCAGTTGTCGTATCCCCAGTGAACACTCACATTTGAAGAATTTTGTAAAGCTCCTCCAGTAGCGGTGTATGTTAAAGTAACAGTTTTTCCAGGTACAGCCGTTGATGGTGACCATGTTACTGTAGGTGAAGGTGTTACATTTTTATATAGTACAATGATAGAATCTCCTGGAATGTTACCAGTAATTGTTCCATTGGCAACCGTTAAAGTTGCACTTGCTGTTCCTTGGTTAGTATAGGTTCCGCTTGCAAGATTTGTAGCACTATTTAAATATGTGCTTCCACCAATGTTTACAATAACAGTACCAACAGTTCCACGGTCAATCAACATGGTTTGATTATTGTTAGTTAATCTTAAATATTCATTTTGTCCTACCATTGCATTGTGGAATTTGTTTATTGCAACAACATCTGCATCTTTCCATAAAGCATCGCCCTCATTACCTATAGAGCTTGTAGGTCTATCAAAAAATAAAGGAGTAGCACCAGCTCTTGAAGCAGCAATAGCCCAACCTAGTTTTCTTTGTGTATCTGTTAAGCTTTTACTTGTTCCGTCTTCGTAATTATCATGAGTTTCAACAAAGTCAACACAGTTTGCTGGGTTTAATCCGCCCATGCCAGTAGCACCACTCAAATTACCTGAAGTTAATGCATTTCTTAAATTATATCCATAAGTGCTTGCAGTCACATCCATAAAAGTTTCATAGGCAGCAACATTATCAACGGTTCCATCTTGTAGAATTTCACCATAAGCATATAAATTTGATCTATTGTTCACTTTTCCTAAAACATTTTCCCAATACTGTCCTGCCCAAGATTGTCCAGCATCAAGACCTAAATCAGTTTCAATATGTTTAGCTGCATCAAAACGGAAACCGCTTGCACCAGCAGCAACAAGTTGATTTAGGTAAGCAAGTGCTTTGGTTTGTACTGCTGAACTTTGAGTGTCTAAGTCTGGCATTCCAATACCTTGTTGAGTTATATCATATCTATTATTCCAATTTGTACACTGACCTAAATTGTGGTATAAACTTGAATTTTGAAAACTTGGGTCTACGGATGGGTCAAGTTGATCTGGATTCCCGTTATTTGCCATATGATTCATAACACAATCAACTATAATAGAAATACCATAGTTTTTTGCAGCGGAACATAAGGCTGAAAAGTCACTTAAGGAGCCAAGTTGTGCATTACCAACAGCTTCATTTGTAGGTTGGTATAATAACCACCACTGAGCAGGATCGGTGCTAGAACTTTTAGTACCTTGTACAGGAGAAACCTGGATGGATTTATAACCGGCAGCTGCGATATTTGGGAGCTCATTTTTAATAGTATTAAAGGACCAGTCAAAAGCGTGAAGAATAACTCCGTCTTTAGTTTTGTTTGGTAGGCTACTATTGTTGGTTGCCAAAGTTGAAGCGTATGCCACTGACTGGTTTATGTGATTTGGTAACAGTGATACATTGAAGGGAACAGCTATAGCAACAGCTACAACTAAAGTAACTACAGTTTTTGATAGTGCTTTGAATCTCATAAAAAAATCCTCCTTAAAATTTAAAATTAGTTTAGTTGATGAAAATATTTAATTAATTATCACCTCCAATAAAATGTAATTAATGCAACCGATTGCGCTATCTTTATTTTATCATATATTACATTATATTTACAATATTTTTAAAATTTTTTATATATTTTTATGCTAATAATAAAAATATTTCCTACTGTTACCGTTATATAAATGCAAAGATGTCTATAATTCAATTGACAAAAAAAAATTACTATAATATAATTTATTCTATGGTAACCTAATTATTTAATAGCAAAGATCAGGAAAAGTAATTATATTTTAAGCTTTTAGAGAGTGGGAGATGGTGAAAACCCATAGCAAAAGTATAAGGAAAATCACCTGTGAGCTGAGAGCTGAATTTTAGTAAGCTTTTTCGTAATCCTGCGTTAATGGATAGAGTATATTTGTACTTGAAAGTTCATTTTTAGGTGGTATAGCGAGTTTACTTCGTCCTAGTAGGGCGAAGTTTTTTATTTTTGCAAAATAATATAGGCATCTTAAAAAAATAAAAAGTATTTATAGAATTTTTTTAGCTAGGCTTAATCTGAAAGGAGTAAAGTTAATGTACAATAAAGTTGATTTAGGCAAAAGTTTTGTAGACATGGAGAAGGATACTCTTAAGTTATGGGAAGAAAAAGAAATCATTAAAAAGAGCTTTGCAGAAAATGAGGATGGAAAGTATTTCACGTTTTATGATGGACCTCCAACTGCAAATGGTAAACCTCATGTAGGTCATGTTTTAACAAGAGTTATGAAAGATATTATTCCAAGATACAAGGTAATGAAGGGTTATAAAGTAATTAGAAAAGCTGGATGGGATACACACGGACTTCCAGTTGAACTTGAAATAGAAAAGAAGCTTGGAATTTCCGGAAAACCTGAAATCGAAAAATATGGTGTGGAAGAGTTTGTTAAAGAGTGTAAAAGTAGCGTTTTTACTTATGTTAATATGTGGAAGGATATGTCTGAAAAGCTAGGTTTTTGGGTTGATATGGATAATCCTTATGTAACTTATCATGACAGCTATATAGAGTCCGTTTGGTGGGCATTAAAAACTATGTGGGATAAAGAGCTACTATATAAGGGTCATAAAGTTATTCCATACTGTCCAAGATGTGGAACAGCGTTGTCCTCTCATGAAGTTGCACAAGGTTATAAGGATGTTAAGGAAGCTACTGCTTTTGTAAAGTTTAAAGTAAAAGGGGCAGAAAATAAATATATACTTGCATGGACTACAACTCCTTGGACATTACCAAGTAATGTTGCATTAGCAGTTAATAAATCTTTTGATTACGTAGAAGTTGTAAACAAGGATGAACATTTAATATTAGCAAAAAATTTATTAAACGTTCTTGAAGGCGAATATGAAACAGTAAAAGAATTTAAAGGAGAACAGCTTCTTGGAGTAGAATATGAACAGTTATTTAAGTTCGAAGTTCCAGAAGGAAAAGCCTTTTATGTAGTTCACGGTGATTTTGTTACTTTAAGCGATGGTACAGGAATCGTTCATATGGCACCAGCTTACGGTGAAGATGATAGTATTGTAGCTAAGAAAAATGGAATACCACTTATTAATTTAGTAGATTTAGAAGGTAAATTTGTAGATGCAGTAGAGCCTTGGAAGGGATTGTTCGTAAAAAAAGCGGATCCTAAAATTTTAGAATATATGAAAGCAAATGGTACGCTTTATAAATCAGAAAAATTTACTCACTCTTATCCACATTGTTGGAGATGCGATACTCCATTACTTTATTATCCAAAAGATAGCTGGTTTGTAAAAATGACATCGTTAAGAGATAAGCTATTAGAAAATAATAATAAAATAAATTGGTATCCAGACAATATTAGAACAGGAAGATTTGGAAAGTTCCTTGAAAATGTTATTGATTGGAGCATAAGCAGGGATAGATATTGGGGAACACCGCTTCCTATTTGGGAATGTGAATGTGGTCATAGAGAGTGTATTGGCAGCAAGGAAGAATTAAAGGAAAAAGGTATAAATGTACCAGAAAATATAGAGCTTCATAAGCCATACATCGATAAGGTTAAGCTTACATGCCCTCATTGCAATAAACCAATGACAAGGGTTAACGAAGTTATAGATTGTTGGTTTGATTCAGGTTCTATGCCATTTGCACAGCTTCATTACCCATTTGAAAACAAAGAACTATTTGAAGCTAATTTCCCAGCACAATTTATATCTGAAGCGGTAGACCAAACTAGAGGATGGTTTTATAGTCTTCTTGCAATATCTACAGCTATATTTGATACTAATCCATTTGAAAATTGTATAGTGCTTGGTCATGTTTTAGATAAGCATGGACTAAAGATGTCTAAACATAAAGGAAATGTAGTAGACCCATTTTCGGTACTTGAAAATCAAGGTGCAGACGCTGCAAGATGGCATTTTTACACTGCAAGTGCTCCTTGGCTTCCAACAAGGTTTTCAGAAGAGGATGTGGCTGAAACACAACGTAAATTTTTAAGCACACTGTGGAATGTATATTCCTTCTATGTACTTTATGCTGAAATAGATAAATTTGATCCGCTAAAATATAGAGACTTTAAGTCTAATAATATAATGGATAAATGGATAAATTCTAAGCTTAATACTTTAGTTAAAGAAGTTGAAGAAAATTTAGATAACTATGGAATTACTCAGGCAGCACTTGCCATTGAGAATTTTGTAGATGAACTTTCAAACTGGTATGTAAGAAGAAATAGAGCAAGATACTGGACAACAGAACTTACCGAGGATAAGATAGGTGCTTATACCACTTTATATAATACTTTAGTTACTTTAAGCAAAATAGCAGCACCATTTATTCCTTTTATGGCAGAAGAAATTTATCAGAGTTTAGTTAAATCTTTAGATGAAAATGCTTTAGAAAGCATCCACCTATGCACATGGCCAAAATATGATGAAAAATTTGTAGATAAAGACCTTGAGAAAGATATGGATCTTGCATATAAAATAGTTAAGCTTGGAAGAAGTGCAAGAAATGGTGCAAACATAAAGAACAGGCAGCCATTAAGAGAAATGCGTTTAAGCACTAAAGGATTACCAGAATATTATGGTGTTATTATAAAAGATGAATTAAATATAAAAGAAATAGTATTTGGTGCAGACCTTTCAAAATACGTTAATTTTGAAATCAAGCCTAATCTACCAGTTTTAGGAAAACAATTTGGTAAGTTGATACCAGGAATTAGAAAAGAAATTGCTTCAAGAAACCAAATGGAACTTGCAAACACAGTGAATAGCGGAAAAACTGTTACTATTAACGTGAATGGAACAGAAATAGATTTAAGCAGTGAAAATCTATTAGTAACGATGCAGGGACTTGAAGGTTTTGCCTTTGCTGCAGAAGGGGAAATCGGTGTACTTTTAGAAACTACCATAACAGCTGAGCTTCGTGAAGAAGGTTATGTAAGAGAAATTTTAAGCAAGGTTCAAAACATGAGAAAAGAAAGCGGTTTTGAAGTTGCTGATAAAATTACTTTGTTTGTAGCTAACAATGAAGCATTAGAGGCAGTTGTTAAAAAGTTTGAAGACACCATTAAAAAGGAAACCTTAGCAGTTAGCGTTATATATGATGAAGAAAAAGTCTATAATAAAGCTAGCATAAATGGTGAAAGTTTAGATTTAGCTGTTGAAAAAATAGACTAAGAAATAACGAGGTTGTCGCAAAAGAATTTATGTGCGACAACCTCGGTTATTTTTTGTTTTTCATAATTTTAATAATTTCCTCAGGTTTATCAATAATATATTTTGGGCTATAACCCTCAAGTTCTTCACGATTTCTAAAGCCCCAGGTAACACCAACCGTATCCATTCCAGCATTAATTCCAGTTTTCATGTCTGTATTTGTATCGCCAATATATAAGCAATCTGTTTGTAAAACGGACATCTTTTTGGCAATAATTAATGCACCTTCTGGATCAGGTTTGATTTTTATATTAGCTTTTTCACCACATATTATATCAAAAAAATCATATCCAAATATCTCATTTACATTGTCAATTGCTCTAGCATGAGGCTTGTTTGATAAAACAGCTATTTTAATGTTTTTTTCTTTTAAATAACTTAGCATAGCCTTTATTCCATCATAAGCTTTTACTTCATGCATACTATGAATTTTAAAATAATTAGAATAAGTTACAATGGCATCCTCATAGTTATTTAAGTTTTTATCGCCACAGTAAATTAAAGCTCTCTCAATTAATTTTTTGTACCCATCGCCAACAAATAATTTGTAATGTTCTTCATCTACAGGACCTAAACCATATTTTTTTAGGGTTAAGTTTGCAGTATAGGAAATAGCCTTAATAGAATTTATTAAAGTTCCATCTAAATCAAAAATACAACATTTATACAAAATATCACCTCTAAGTTTTAATAAGTTACATATAATTACTAAGCTCTAAATGTTTTCTCACAGCATTTGAAGCTTTAAGACTATCGTGGAATAATAATGCATTATAAATTTCTTCATGCTGACCCTTTATCATATCTTTATTTAAAGTGTAAACCTCTGATGCCTCAATATATGATTCAATTAAGCTAGAAATAGAAAAATTTATAGTTGTTATAAGTGGATTATTAGAAGCTTCTGCAATTTTATAATGAAATTTTTTATCAAGAGAGATGGCTATGGAAGAATCTTTTGCAAGGCTTTGCTCCTTAAGAATATAATTTAACTCTTCTAACTGTACTTTGCTAATATTTTGAGCCGCTAGAGCTGCTGTTTCTGGTTCTAGTATTTTTCTAAGCTGAAGCACGTCGTCGGTTTTACTACCAAGGAGCATAAAAACTATGGATAGAGGTTCTAATAAAATGTTATCAAAGTCTTTTTTTATGAAATTACCTTCGCCATGTTTTGCTTCAACAAGGCCTAGAAGCTCTAAAGCTCTAAGAGCTTCTCTTAAAGAAGCTCTACTAACACCAAATTGTTCACATAGATCTCTTTCGGAAGGGAGTTTGTCTCCCATCTTTAACTCTCCATCTTTAACGGCTTGCTTTATTTGCTCAATAATTATTTCATAAATTTTAGTTGTTTTTATTTGATCTAACATTTTTTATTTCCCCTCTGAGGTGCAATTTAAATAATTTAATAAGTCGTTGTAATTTTTTTCAGCAATAGCATCTTTTCCTTTTGAAGCTTCTATTTTTTTGCCATTCTTCTTCATATTTTCTTTATAATTTTTAAGAGCTTTAATTATTACTTCTTGAAAAAAAGGAATAGTATTAATTATTCTTTTAATTCCATAGCAATATTCATCATCGCTTAAGCTAAAGCATTTAAAAAGTCCTGAGGTTAGTCTTCCATCTGAAAACATGAAAATATATCTATCGTTCATTTCGTCGGATAAATCAACTTCTATCTTATGTTTATATAGTCGAAATACTACGTTATCCCTCGTAACAAATATGGGGAATATGCAAGAAAATATAGAAGGCATATTTTCTTCTTCTATTTCTGAAAAATCATTCTCATTTAATTGTTCAATAATTTCTTCTGTAAAAATACTATCTTTTATTTTTTTTGCAAGCTTTTGTTTTAATTTTTGTTCCTTTTCTTCTTCCATTAAATTATCTAAGGAAACAAATAGTCCTTTAAACATGGCAAATACCCCCTAAAATTTTAAAAATATTGCCCAAAGTAAAGGTGCAATAAGAACTGTAATTATACCAGAAATAGCAATAGTTAAGCTACTCATAGCACCTTCAATTTCCCCTATTTCCATAGCCTTTGCTGTTCCCACGGCATGACAGGAAGCTCCCATTGCAATTCCCATGGCTACTTTATCTTCTAGTTTTAATAACTTACTTAAAAATGGGCCTGTAATTGAACCTAAAATTCCTGTAATTACGATAGCAAAAACAGTGACAGAAGGAATACCTCCAAGTTGGCTTGAAAGAGCCATACCTATAGGAGTTGTAATTGATTTAGGAATTAATGATTTTGTTAGTACATCTGAAAGACCAAATAATTTTGATAATATAATTATACACACAATTCCAGATGTTGCGCCACAAAATATTCCCAATAGTATTGGCAAAGCATTTTTTCTAAAAAGAGCAAACTTTTTATATAAAGGTAATGCAAGAGCAATAGTAGCTGGAGCTAGAAAGAAAGAAATAACTTGTCCTCCTATATTATAGTCAGTATATTTAATGCTAAATTTAGATAAAAACACTATAATTATAATAGTTGCTATAAGTAGCGGATTAAAAATTGAAAGCTTTAGTTTTTGTTTTATAAACGAGCCTATTTCATAAGCAATTAGTGAAATTAAAACTCCAAACAGGGGAGAAGTGATTATATCGTTCATTTTGAGCACGCCTTTCGTAAAAATTTAACAGTAGATGCAGTTACAATAAAAACAACGGAGGTGGAAATAAATATTATTATAAAAAATTGTATAAGCTTTCCACTCAATAAACCTAAAGCAGTCATTAGTCCAACACCGGCAGGAACGAAAAGAAATGACATGTGAGAAATTAAAACATCACATACATCTTCAATCATTTCTGTTTTTACTATTCCAAAAGATAAAGCTAAAAAAAGTATAATAAGTCCTAAAACTGTTCCTGGAATAGGCAAATTTAAAGCCCACTGAAGGATAACGCCTAAAAAATATGCTGCTAAAATAATAGCTAATTGCCTTAAATGTTTCAAAAAAACACCTTCCTTTTTCAAATGACTGGTATACTGGTCATACCACATAAATTTAATATATCATATTTTTTTTATAATTTCAAATAAATAATTGAAATTTATAGAGAATAGAAAGAAAGTGCGATGCACTTTCTAATGAATTTCACCTAGTAAATTATCTCGTAATCCTATTTTTTTATGCTTTTCTAACAAAATTCACGGCTCCAACTATTAATATAGCCCCAATAAGCTGGAAAATTGAAATTGATTCTTTTAAGAACAGAGCTGAAAAAGCCATTGCTGTTGGAATTTCAAGATTACCAATGATAGATACCTTAACTGATCCTATATATTGAATAGCCTTATACAGCAAAGTAAGAGGGATTATTTCGCAAAAAATAGCAAGTGCAACTATGTAAATAAATGTGTCTTGATTTAGATGAGCTTCTAAAAAAACTTTAGGACCACTAAAAATTATTAAACTTATATAGGAAAATAAAGTTGAATAAGCATTAATGCTTAAAGAATCAACATCGCTAAGTTTTTTTTCACAATATAAATTCATAAACGCATAAAATATAGCACTTAATATTCCAAAAATGATTCCAAGAAAGGAATAGTTTTTGTTGCCTGAAAATACATTGAGCGCTAAAAGACAACCAATAAATGCTATTACCATAGCAAAAAGCTTACCTAAGTTTAACTTTTGCTGCTCAAATATTATTGAGTAAACGAATACCATTATTGGATAAGTAAATAAAAGTATTGTAACCATGGAGACGTCAAGATATTCAAAGGCTTTGTAATAAAATACTGTCATAAAGGTATTGCCTACTATGCCTAATATACAAAGATGAAATAGCTGCTTTTTACTAACCACAAGCTTTGATTTATCTTTAATAAATATAAAAGTGAAAAGTATGATTATAGCAATTGTATATTGGAAAATTAAAAGTTCTATAGAATCAAAGCCAGATTTCTCCGCCAATTTAACTAAAACGCCTGCAGTTCCAAAAAAAATGGCAGACTGTATAGCATAAATATATCCTTTTTTCAAAAAATCACGTCCTTAATAATTTGCACATTTATGATATTATATCATATCATTATGCACCCTAAATATATCTTGCCTCACGAAAAGGCTAATTTGGTATTGACAATAAAGATATAAGGATATAATATTATAGTGTTGTACTAATTAAATAGTACACATTGTAACTAATAAGCTATGAAATAAAAATATAGAAAAGGGATGAAAATGCAATGTCAGAGGTAGTTTTAAAAACTGAAAGGCTCAAAAAGGTTATCGGTAAACGCACCATCGTATCAGACATTTCACTGGAACTTAAAAAAGGAGAGATATTTGGATTTTTAGGGCCAAATGGTGCAGGTAAGAGCACAACTATTAAAATGATAGTTGGATTATCAAAAATCACGGAAGGCAATATTTTTGTAAGTGGATGTTCCATAAAAGATGATTTTAAGGGTGCAATGAAAAATATAGGTTGCATAGTGGAAAATCCTGATATGTATAAATATATGTCAGGACTAGATAACCTTAAAATCTTTGCTAAGATGTACAATAATGTGGATGAAAATAGAATTGTGGAAGTTGTGAAAATTGTAGATTTAGAAAGGGCTATAAAGGATAAAGTAAAGACTTATTCCCTTGGAATGAAGCAGAGATTAGGAATAGCACAAGCACTGTTACATAGACCAAATCTTTTAATTTTGGATGAGCCTACAAATGGACTTGACCCAGCTGGAATAAAAGAAATGAGAGAGCTTTTAAGAAAGCTTACAGAGGATACGGGTATTACAGTATTCGTATCAAGTCATATTTTGAGTGAAATGCAACAGTTATGTGATAGGGTTGGAATTATAAACAAAGGAAAATTAATTACTGTTAAATCAGTAGATGAACTGGTTAATATGTCACATAAGGATGATAAAATAGCTTTATGTATTGAAACAGATAATAATTTAAAAGCTTCTGAAATTCTTTCAAGTATAGATGTAAATAATAGTAGTATGGCAGATGGCGTTCATGTTGAAGTTAATAGGGAAGATATTCCGCTAATAGTTAAGACTTTAGTATATGGAGAAATATCTATATATGGTATAAATAAAAAGGATTCTCAATCCCTTGAAGATGTATTCATGTCGCTTACTGGGGAGGGGAAATAATATGGGAAACTTTTTTTCACTTGTATCAATTGAAAATACAAAGCTTTGGAAGAGGCTTTCTACAAAAGTGATGTTTTGCTTATTGATATTAATTATAGTTTTGACGGCGGGAGTTATGAAATATTATTATGTAAGTAATAAAGTAGCAACTACTACTACGGTTTCTGCTAGTTGGAAACAAGATTTACAAAAAAAACTTACAGCTGAGAAATTGCAGCTTAAACAAATTAATAACTCTGGAAGCAAGGTTGAAAAAGCAGAGAGTGGCTCCTTAGAAAAGTCCATAGCAGAAGATGAATATAGCATAAATAATAACATTAAGCCTAAAAGCGAAAGCAATATATGGTCAAGTATAGCTGAGATGGAGAGCAATGTAGGCTACGGTGAGATTATTGCACTATTTTTATTAATATCCTGTTCTGCATTAGTAGCAGGAGAGTTTTCAGAAGGTACTATGAAAATGATTATTTCAAGACCTTATAAGCGATATGAAATTTTAACGGCAAAGCTAGTAGCTACATTAATATATGGTTTTGAACTTTTAGTTTCCTCTTTTGTCGTAACCTTTATTGTCGTTGGGGTTCTATTTGGTTTTACAAATATGAGTGCTAAAGAAATGTTTTGGAATGGAAGCAGTATAAGTTATATGTCGTCATTATTAAAAACATTAATTATTTTTGGACTGGAGTTTCTTAGAATAATATTTTATGTACTTGTAGCGTTTGCATTATCAGCTGCCTTTAGGTCTCGTTCTTTAGCAACAGGCTTCTCTTTATTTATTTTTTTAGTTGGAGGAGGAATAGTGAGAATACTAGCAATGTACTTTGCTTGGGGTAAATACTTGCCTTTTGGAAGAGATAATTTTGCATATCTTGTTACAAATGGCTCGCCTATTCAAGGAGTAACGCTATTATCAGCAATGGTATTAACTGCAATATATGCTCTTGTCTTTGCGTTTATTGGATACTTTGTGTTCCAGAAAAGAGATATATAAAACATTAGGCTATCAGACTAACTATTTAGTTTGGTAGCCTAATGTTTTTACTAGCTACATTAAATAGCCTTTGCTTTTTACAAAAAAAAGTAGTATAAAATATTTATATGAGAAAAATTACATAATAAAAAGGAAAATAAGATTTTTTAAAGAATATATGAAGGTATAATAAGCACGTAATATTAGTCGGAGGTGCTAACATTAAAATGGACAATACTAACAATGGCTTAAGCGGATTTTCATTAAGTGATTTTACAATAAATAAAGATAATGAAGACTTTTATAGTGCAATAAAAAACAAAAATACTTTTTTAATGCAATGCAAAAATCCATTAGAAGATATTACCCTTACTATTGCAGAAAGAAAAAATACAGCTTCAAATGATAAAGTTCCAATAGTAGGCTATCTTTATAGTGGCTTTGATGAAAAAATAAATTATTTAAATACTTTGGAAAAGCTGCATAATAAATTTTTAGAGCTCAGTAATTTATATTTATGTTTTCAAAATGGAATACCTATTTTAGCTGACGAAGAAATAACTAAAGAAGTTTCTAAGCTACTTATAGGAACGAACTCTAATGTTGACTCAAATTTAATAGCAATTGTAACAAATAAAAGTGAACTGTACAATATTACAAATAAAAAGGATATAAACTTATCTATTAAGGAAGCTTTTACTTTAATTATAAATAAATATGTAAAAAATGAAGTAGGAGTTAATACAAGTAAATTTAAAAATTTTGTTATAAAAATTCTTTCTTGGTGCAAGGAATATATAAAACAAATATATATAAGTGAAATATCAGACTATAATCCAAAATGCATTTATTATGGAAGCATAAAAAAGCATGAAAGTTATTTTATAATGCTTTTAAATATGGTTGGTGCAGATATTTTAATAGTGGAGCCTTCTGGGCAGTCTGAATGGAGAAACATAGATAAAGATGGCAAACTGTTAGCTATATTTGAAGGAAAGTTTAAAGAAAATATAAAGGAAAATCCTTTTGGAAAAGCAAAACAAGAAGCAGCAACTACAGCTGTTAAGGAGGAAAAGGCTCCCCCAAAAATATTAGTAAACTCTCAAGGAATGCTTGCAATTAATTTAAAAAGATCACTTGATATTTTTAAGGATATAAAACTTAAGGTTACTGACAGGGGAGGACTAATAGAAGGAAAAAGTCCTATAGTTCCAATATATTTTTATAGATATATAGGAATGGAGCAAAGTGAATTCACAGAGATTGAATATAATAATAAAATTTATTTGTTAGATAAAGAATTAGAAGGTAGTGGTTGTAATTATTTAAAATTCACAGGCCTTATTGAACCGCCTAAAAATGAAGAAGTTCAACAAATTGCTAATGGAATCTCAAATATATTTGACAAGCTAAAAACTTTAGATTTGAATATTATATTTAATGATGTGATAAATTACAAGCTTTTACCGCAATATTATAATAAAAGTGTTAATAATAGTATACAATTTGCATTTAGAGAAATGTTTACAATTTATTCAAAAAAAGAAAATACAAATTTAACAAAAGCAAAAAACTTTCTTGCTAAACTTGTTGTATGGATTAATAGATATTCCAAAACTTTACTGAAAAATATTCCTCAAGATGGATTTCTAATTTATAATCCTAAAATATTATATTTTGGTGAAATTAAAAGTGCTGAAGTGTATTTATTAATATTTTTTTCACTTATAGGATGTGACGTTTTATATATTAATAGCGATTATAACGGAGATGACATATTTCGTAGTATAGATAGTAATGAAACTTATACTATGGTGCAAAAAAATGATATTAACGCTAACTTAGGTTACTTTCCACAGGAAGAGAAGCTAGTTAGAAAAGCCACGGTAGCATATGAAGCATCAGGAAAGGTAGAGGAGCTTTTATTTACTCCAGATTCAGGTATCTACAAGCCTTGGCAATTTGAAAGTTATAATGCACTTCCAATCACTTTGAAGACAACCTTTGAGGAAATAGCAATACTTTGGGAAGAAGAGGCTAGAGTAAGACCAGATTTTAAAATAGCTAATAACACCGTATATGTACCAAATATTTTTGCAAAAATAAATGGGACTCATGAAGATTTAGAAAGATATTGGGAGTTTACTGCTAGGCTTAGAAATTCAGCTAATACAGTATTTATTGATAAGATACCTTTTTCAACACTAAATTACACGAGAGAAGAAATGTTTTCTTTAGCGTATGTTCTAAATAAAGATGGATATGTAGATAAAGAAAAAATAATGACAACTAGCTTTTATAAATATTCTTATTTAAGAAAGAGTACTCAAAATTTGATTATTGAAAAAATAAATGAACTTATAAAATGTGATTTTTTTATAAATGCAGTAGACAATAAGTTCAAATTAAAAATTATTTTTACTGCTTTAAACTTAAATGAAAATATAATTAAGCTAGTGCAAAATTTTGATTTTCCATTTAATATTCCAAAGGTTGTGATATATGCAAATGATAGAACAGAATTTAGTGAAGAAGATATAATAACAATATTATTATTAAATCTTCTTTGTATGGATGTTATTATTTTAACGCCTACAGGTTACAATAATATTGAAAATAGTATAAAAGCTTATGCCTTTGATACACATAATCTTCCAACTTATAAATTAGATCTTACCTTTAAAAGTGGAGCTGTAAAAAAAGAAGTTAAGTCGATTTTTTCAAAAATATTTAAATAGAATTTAGGGGGAAATAGTAATGGATATTGGAAATAATATAAATCTTGGAAATAGTATGGATATGACAAATACAGTAGGAAATGAAGTTGTGATGCCAAGCTTTGACTTAGAAGCACAAAAACAAGAAATAGCAGCAAAAATAAAAAATTCTCCAGAGGTGCAAAACATAGTAAGGCAAATAGATATTTCAGATCCTAATTCAATATTAACCTTCGGCAAACAGGCTACCGAGGAAATGTCGACTACAGCAGATAAGTTGTTGCATCAAATGGAAATAAGCAAGGTTGAGGATTCTGGTCAGATGCTTATGCAGTTAAAGAAGATAATGGATAAATTCGATATAAAGGAGCTTGAAGGAGAGGAAAAGCAAGGATTTATAAGCAAATTATTTAATTCTACAAAAAATTCTCTAGAAGCTTTATTTAAAAAATATCATACTATGGGGGATGAAGTAGATAAAATCTTTGTTACAATCAAGCAATATGAGTCCGAAATACACAAGGTAAATAAAAATCTTGATGAAATGTTTATTGGAAATGTGGAATGCTATGAGCAGCTGGAGAAATATATATACGCTGGAGAATTAGCTATAGAGCATATTAATAAAAATATGCTTCCCGAGCTTCAAACTAAAGCTGTAGAAGGCGATGAGATGGATAAGCTAAATTTAGAAAATATGAATAGAGTTTTAGAGATGCTAGATCAAAGAGTTCATGATTTAAAGCTTGCAGAACATGTTGCCCTTCAGGGAATGCCAGATATAAAAACTATGCAATATAGTAATTTTAGTTTGATAAGAAAAATTAATTCTGCTTTCATAATAACGCTTCCAGTATTTAAGCAGTGCTTAGTTAAGACAATTATGCTAAAGAGACAAAAGGTACAGGCAAAAAGCCTCTCTGCTTTGGATGAAACTACCAATGAACTTTTGCTTAGAAATGCAAATACTACTGCTATGCAAAATAAAGAAATAGCTAAACTATCCTCTGGAAGCTCTATTGAAATTGAGACTTTAGAAAAAACTTGGCAAACAATTGTAAGTGGTATAGAAGAAACTAAGAGAATACAGGAAGAAGCAAAACAAAAAAGAATAGATAGTAACAAGAGATTAGAGGTTTTAAAAGAGGATTATGAAAAAAAGAGATATTTAAATCAAATGTAAGTTAACAATGAAAAACTAGGTTTATAACTTAAAAAGTGTATAATATGGCTAATTGCTATATAAAAATAAAAACAAAAGTTTAAAATATATATTTATTGGGAGGTAATTATTATGAGTATAGTATTAACAAAAGGTCAAAAAATCGATTTAACAAAGGGCGGTACATTAAAAAAGGTATTTGTAGGTTTAGGTTGGGATACAAATAAGTATGATGGAGGATATGATTTTGATTTAGATGCTTCTGTTTTCTGTTGTGGTGAAGATGGAAAAGCACATAAAGATACAGATTTTGTGTTTTATAATAATTTAAAGCATCCATCTGGAGCTATCGAGCATTTAGGAGATAACCTAACTGGAGGTGGAGATGGAGATGACGAGCAAGTATTAATTGACCTAAAGGCAATTCCTAGTGAAATACATAAAATCGCCTTTGCTGTAACTATATATGAAGCTGATGAAAGAAAACAAAACTTTGGTCAGGTTTCAAATGCTTTCGTTAGAGTAGTTAATTCAGAAAATAATGAAGAGCTTTTAAGATACGACTTAGGAGAAGATTTCTCTATTGAAACAGCTGTAGTAGTAGCAGAAATATATAGAAGCGGCAGTGAATGGAAATTTAATGCAATAGGAAGTGGCTTCCAAGGTGGTCTTGCTGCACTTTGCAAAAACTTTGGATTAAATGTTTAAAATAAAAATGGGAGAGAATATATATGGCTATAATATTAGAAAAGGGTAAGAAGATTAATTTAACTAAAAAATCCCCAGTGCTTGGTAAAATAAATGTTAATTTAAACTGGAATCAAGGTAATCAAAGTAAAGGCT
Source organism: Bacillota bacterium (assembly GCA_021781655.1). Lineage (GTDB taxonomy): Bacteria > Bacillota > Clostridia > Clostridiales > Clostridiaceae > JAJXWJ01. Next base: position 22,053 of record JAJXWJ010000018.1, read on the forward strand.
TTTTTTCTAGTCTTTTTGCAGCAAGCAGTGCAGTGGATTTAGATTTAGGCTGTTTATTTGAATTAAAGAATGGAAAAAAAGGTGCAGTACAAGCACTAGGAAATAGTTTTGGAAACTTTACAGAGGAGCCATTTATGTATCTTGATGGAGATGATAGAACAGGTGAATCTCAAGGTGGAGAAAATATATTTATAAATGGTGACTTAATTAAAAATATAAAAAGAATTTTAGTTTATACTTTTATTTACCAGGGAGTTGCAAACTGGAGCGAGGTAGATGGAGTAGTAACTATAAAAAGACCTTTAGAAGAAGATATAGTAATAAAAATGGATGAGCATAGAAACGGCGTAAATATGTGTGCTTTAATAATGCTTGAAAATATGAATGATGAAACTTTTTCAGTGGAAAAACTAGTTCAATATTTTCATGGTCATGAAGAGATGGATAAACAATATAATTGGGGTTTAAAATGGGTAGCTGGAAGAAAATAATATATTTTGATGCGGTAAGAAAGGGGTTTTTAAGCATTGAGATATTTTGATTATTTAGACGAAGCTAGACAAAGTGAAATTTTTTTTAGTACACCTAAAGAGTTTAACAAGTTAGCACCAAGAGAAGCATTAAGCTACTCTCTTGGTGCCCTTCTTTATATACCTGCAGTAAGGGAAAATATGCTTGGATTATTAGTGGAAGATAAGCTAAAAGAAGTTAAGGCTGTAGTAATATGCTTAGAAGATTCCGCTGGAAATAAGGGAGAGGAAAAAGCTAAAGATAATCTGGTCACTCTTCTTAAAAAGTATGATGAGAGGCTACAAAATAGTGATTTAAAAGAGGAAGACTTACCTTTGATTTTTATAAGGCCAAAGGGCTATAAACATATGACAAAGCTATTACCATACATAGAGAAATATTTATATATATTGACAGGGATATGCATCCCAAAGGCAAAGCTTGAGCAGTTAAAAAAATTCATTATTTTAAATGAACAGCTTAAATTAAAAAAAATCAATTTATATTTGATGCCAATAATTGAAACTAAGGATTATGTATATTTTGAAAAGACAAATAAGGCTTTAGAGAAACTAGCTCTATTAATAGCTAAAAACAAAGAACAATTTTTAAACATAAGAATGGGCATGACCGACATCTTAGGCTTATATGGACTTAGAAGAGTAAAGGGTTTCACCATTTACGATAATTTGCTCTTTACTAGCTTTGCACCAAAGGTTACTAATATTATGAATAGAAAAGAAATTGATATTCCAGTAAGTGGTGCGGTTTTTGAACATTTTGATTTTCAGGATAAGGTAATAAGGACAACCTTTATTAAGGAAATACTACTAGATAAATATAATGGTATTATGGGCAAGACTGTTATACACCCAAAGCAAGTTAATATAGTAGCTGCATTGCAAGTAATTAACTATGAAGATTACATAGATGCAAAGGCTATAATGAAAAATTATGATGGAATATATGGAACTATAAAAAGTTACTCAGGAGATAGGATGAACGAAATAAATCCACATTTAAACTGGGCAAAAAAAATAATTTTTTTAGCGGATATATATGGAGTTTTCAATAAAGGAGTAGATTATAATGAACTTCTTAAAGGAGAGTAAGGAATTTAAGCTGGAAGCTTTAATCGAAGAAAATACTTTAAACTTAGATATAAATGAATTTTTAGAAGTAGCACTAAGAAATAACAGCAAAAGAGAATTCCTTTTTATAGCTAAGCTTCTTGGAAAACATCTGGCTTGCAAACCAGAAAGGATGCAGGAGCTTGGGAAACTATTAGTATCTGCCTATTTGAAAAAATGTGATATAAGCTTAGGAAAGGGAGCTACAATTATAGCTTTTGCTGAAACAGCTACTGCTCTTGGACATAGTTTTTTTGAAGCTTTTTGTGAGGATTCTGAATTTATTCATACTACAAGAGAAGAACTTGATGGAATTAAAAGAATGGAGTTTATAGAAGAACATTCACATGCGGTAAACCACTATTTGTATTATGATAATTTAAAAAGCTTTAAAGAAAATGATACAGTAATTTTAATTGATGACGAGTTTACCACAGGAAAAACATGTTTAAATATAATTAATACTATAAATAAAATATACCCTAAAAAACGGTTCATATTGATATCTATTTTAAATTGGATAAATCCTTTAGAGATTAAAAAATTTGAAAGTCTTAATTGTTCAATTCAATTTGTATATCTTTTTAAGGGAAACTTTCATTTTCTAAAATATAAAAGCATAGCAGAAAAAAATATAGTTATTAATGAAAAATGTAATTATAAAAATATTGATATAAAACATATTAAATTAAATTTTGGAGAGTACATAGGAAGTAAAAAATATATAAAATATACTGGTAGATTTGGAATGGATAAAGCCAATCAAAAGGAACTAAATAATATTGTGGAAAGAGAAATATTAAAGCTTGAGCCAGTAAAGAAAAAAATTTTAGTGCTAGGTACAGAGGAATTTATGTATATTCCTATGCTATTTGCAAAAAAAATAAAAGGAGACGTATCTTATCATTCTACAACGAGAAGCCCTATAATTGCGTTTGAAGATAGCAAATATCCAATTAAAAACAAAAGGGAGATTACCAGTTATTTCAATGATGGTATTAAAAATTATATTTACAATGTTAATGATACAGATTATGAAGAGGTGTTTGTTTTTCTTGAAATAGACAAGCCTTTTGATTACTCTGAAATTATAGGCTTGTTTAGTAATTCCTTAGTAAAAAGACTAAATATTGTTCACTGCAGCTAAATAATAAGGAGGTGAAAATTAATGAGATTTCAGGTTAAAGCAAGTCCTGCTGTAAATTTTGGCAGTTATAGTGAAGCAGATGTAACGTTTTTGCTGAAGGACATATCAGCTTTTGTTGAAGAACAGGATAATGATTTTAGAGAAAGAGCAATTCAAGGTGGAAGGCATTATTCTGAAATGCTACCTATTGAATACGAGCCTAAAGAGGAGTATATGAATTTGTTCTACTCTTCTTTAGAAAAGGAAAAGTTGAAGCTAGCTTATGGAATAGCAATTCTTTCAGAAAAGATATTAAAGGCTAAAGGGAAAAGGTTGGTTTTAGTATCTCTTGCTAGAGCAGGAACGCCAATTGGAATATTAATAAAAAGATACATAAAATACGCATATGATTTGGATTTACCTCATTACACCATATCTATAATTAAAGATAAGGGTATAGATGAAAATGCAATCAAATACATATTGGAAGAGCATCACAAAAGTGCAATTCAGTTCATCGATGGTTGGACAGGTAAAGGAACAATAAAGGCAGTTTTACATGAAGCGTTGCTAGATTTTTATAATAAATATGGAATAAAGCTTTGTGACAGCTTGGCTGTTTTAGCAGATCCAGCAGGAATAGCACAATTATATGGATTAAGAGAAGATTTTTTAATACCAAGTGCATGCCTAAATTCAACGGTATCAGGTCTTGTAAGCCGCACGATGGTTAGAGGTGATATTATAAACAAGGAAGATTTTCACGGAGCAAAATATTATAAAGGTTTAGAAAAGGCAGACGTATCTAATATATTTTTACATAAGATAAGTGAAAATTTTCAAGAGGTAAGTATAGCGGCTAAAAATGCATTAATAGACTGGACAAGTGATGATGTCCAAAATTTAGGCGTGAAGGATATAGCTATGATAAAAAAATTATATAGCATAGATAATGAAAACTTTATTAAACCTGGTATAGGGGAAACTACCAGGGTACTTTTAAGAAGAGTTCCATATAAAATAATAGTTAGAGATAAAACAGCTGCTAAAATCAAACACATAGTGTTATTAGCAAAAGATAAGGGGGTACCTGTTGAAGAGGCTGCTTTAAAAGTATATAATTGCGTTGGAATTATAAAAAATTTGAAGGAGTTATAAAGGTTATGATGTTTTTTTCAGATTTAGATAAAACTATAATTCATTCGAAAAATAGTATTGGCGGTATTAATGAGGTTGTAGCTATTGAAAAATATAAGGGTGAAGATATTTCCTTCGTATCTTCAGAAATCATTTTAAGTTTACAGAGGCTATCAAAAAAAATGACCATAATTCCAGTAACTACAAGAACGGTAGAGCAGTATAAAAGAATTGAATTTGAAAGCTTTAATATTAATTTTCAGTGGGCAATAACTAATAATGGAGCATGTATTTTGCATCATGGACAACCATTAATAGAATGGGAAACAATAGTAAAAACAAAAATTGAACAAAGTGAAAATTTCAATATTGTTTTCAGTGAATATAGTGATTATAAAAATGTTAAAGGAATACTAAGAACTAAAGCTGCAGAAGGTTTGTTTTTTTATTCCATTCTAGACAAAGAAAAATTTGATGTAACTGGCATTAAGAAATTTATTGATTATATAGAAGCTGTAGGCTGGAAATACTACTTTAGTGGAAGAAAGCTTTATTTTATTCCTGAAGGTATAACAAAAGAAAGAGCAGTTGTTTTTATTATGGAAAAGATGGGTGAAAAAAATTTTATAGCCTCAGGAGATTCATGGCTTGATATTAATATGCTGAATTATTCACAAAGAGCTTATGTTCCGAAACATGCGGATATAATAAATAAAATAACTAATAAAAATTTATATATTTCTAAAGGTCACGGAATAAAAGCTACTGAAGAAATTCTTAATAGTATATTATGTGTTTAGCTTTCAGAAATAACAATTTATGTTATTTGTATTGCAATTACTATTTCCCTGTAGTAAGATAATGACAAAAGATAAAGTAAGAAAGAAGGTAAATTATGGCTGTTAATCTACAAAAAGGTCAAAAAATAGACCTTACAAAATCAAATCCAGGTTTAAAAAAGGTTATGGTTGGTCTCGGTTGGGATGTAAACAAATATGATAGCGGATATGCTTTTGACTTAGATGCATCTGCCTTTCTTTTGAACGATTTAGAAAAAGTAAGTGCTGATAGTGACTTTATATTTTATAATAATAAAAACCATCCATCTGGTGCAGTTACTCATATGGGCGACAACCTAACAGGAGCTGGTGATGGAGATGATGAGCAAATAAAAATAGATTTATCGGGAGTTCCTAGTAATATTACTAAAATAGATTTTACGGTTACAATAAATGAAGCAGAACAAAGGAAACAAAACTTTGGTCAAGTATCTAATTCTTTTATAAGGGTTTGTAATGAGGAAACAGGAGAGGAATTGATTAGATATGACCTTGGAGAAGATTTTAGTATAGAAACCTCTGTAGTTGTTGCCAGGTTATATAGAGACGGTAATGAGTGGAAGTTTAATGCAATAGGAAGCGGTTTTCAAGGAGGACTTGCTGCACTTTGCAGAAATTACGGATTGGATGTTTAAAGTGAGGGATAAAATACATGTCTATTAATTTACAAAAAGGACAAAGAATAAACTTAGTAAAAAGTGGTGAAACGCTATCAAAAATAATGGTAGGACTTGGTTGGGATCCAGTATCAAATCACAGTGCCAAAGGATTTTTTTCAAGTCTATTTGGAGCTGGAACCAAAAATGTGGATTGTGACGCTTCTGTGTTTATGTTAAATGAAAATGATAGCTTAAAAAATGGTAATATAGTTTATTTTGGCAATTTGAAGAGCAAGTGTGGAAGTGTCCAGCATACTGGTGATAATCTTACTGGTGAAGGTGATGGAGACGACGAAGTTATATTAGTAGAATTACCAAAGGTGCCAAAGGACATTGTTAAGCTAGTATTTGTAGTTAATATTTATGACAGCAAGGAAAGAAATCAAGACTTTGGCATGATTAAAAATGCTTATATTAGGGTAGTCAATAGTAAAACTAAAGAAGAAATAATTAAATATAATTTATCAGAGGACTATTCAGGAAAAACAGCCTTGATTGCAGGTGAAATATATAGAAGTGGTGATGAATGGAAATTTGCTGCCATTGGTGAAGGTACTAATGATGGTTCCTTAACTGAATTATCAAAGAGGTATAGAAAAAAATAAAATCTACGAGGAGAACTTAAAATATGGGATTTATAAATGGATTAATAACGAATTATAGCCAGTTTTTTTCGTTACATGTTTTAATTACAACTTTATCTGATCCTTCAAACATAATGATTATATTAAGCTTAGTTATTTTAGAAGGACTGTTATCATCAGATAATGCAGTTGTACTAGCTATAATGGTTAAACATCTTCCAAAGAAACAGCAGAAAAAGGCTTTGTTTTATGGAATATGGGGAGCTTATTTATTTAGGTTTATTGCCATTGGAGCAGGAACTTATTTAATGAAAATATGGTGGATAAAAGTTATAGCAGCTCTGTACTTATTAAAAATGACCTTTGACCATTTCACAAAGAAGGAAGAAGATGAAGAGGTTAATGATTCAAAGGTTATAAATAAAGGGTTTTGGGCTACAGTAGTAAGTGTGGAACTAATGGATATCGCTTTTAGTATCGATAGTGTATCAGCTGCCTTTGGAGTATCAAATAAAGTTTGGGTACTATTTTTAGGAGCTGTTTTTGGAATACTTGCAATGAGAGGTGTAGCAAATTTATTTATAGCTTTAATAGAAAGGGTTCCAGAGCTTGAAAATACAGCTTATGTATTAATCGGCATAATCGGTATAAGAATGTTAGTGGAGCTTGTAAATCTTGGCATGATATCAGATTTAATATCAAATAACATTATTTTCTTTGCCATATTAATAACATTGTTTTGCGGAACAATAATTTTACATTTTATAAAAGAAAAAATGGGCAAAACCGAAAACTAATAAATGGGAAATTAAAAATTGTACCGTGTTTCTGGTACAATTTTTAATTTTTATAGTATAAAAACAAAATATTAAAAAAATATAAAAAAATAGAGGAATTTTGTTGAGAATAGTAGTATAATATATTCTAACTGAAAGCAAAATTGATAAATAAAAGTGTATACGTTTAAAGATAATTTTAATATATTGTTAGGAGTTGATAATTATGGCGGCATCAATAAAAGATGTGGCAAGAGAAGCAGGTGTATCTATAGCAACTGTTTCAAGAGTATTAAATGATATAGATGTAGTTAATGATGAAACAAAAAAGAAAGTTAATAATGCTATTAAAAAACTTGATTACAGACCAAACATCGTAGCAAGAAGCTTAAAGACTCAAAAGACTAGAACTATAGGCATAGTAGTTCCAGATATTTCAAGCCAGTTATATCCAGAAATCGTTCGTGGAGCAGAAGACGTTGCTAATATTTATAATTACAATGTTATATTGTGCAACACCGATAGAGATACTCAAAAAGAAATTGAATATTTACGAGTACTTAGAGAAAAAATGGTTGATGGGGTAATATATATGAGTCATTCTTTGGCTGATGAAATACTAAAATTACTTAATGACCTTAACTTGCCAACAGTTTTAATTGAAAGTAAAGGGCAAGATGATAAACTGCCTAGCGTTGTTATCGATAACGTAAAAGCAGCTTATGATGCAGTAACATACTTAATTGAAAAAGGAAACAAAAAAATTGCTTTTGTAGGAACAAACCCAGATTTACAAAATGCCAGTGGTTTAAGATATGTTGGTTATAAAAAAGCTTTAGAAGAAAATAATATTGAATTAAATGAAAACCTTATTTCCTTTGGTGGACTTAAAGCAATAGATGGAAGTGAAGGCATAGATAAAATCATGAAAAATGAAAAATTCGATGCAGTTTTCTGTGCTAGTGACGAAGTTGCTATGGGAGTTATAAATACTCTTAGAGAAAATAAAATAAAGGTACCAAAAGAAGTTGACGTAGTAGGCTTTGGAAATATATATTCTTCATCGATATACTATCCAAAACTAACTACAATCGATCAGCCAATGTATGATATGGGTTCGGTTGGTATGAGAATGTTAATTAAGATAATAAATAAAAAAGAAGTTGATGCTGAACATTATGTTTTAGGTCACAGTATAGTTGAAAGAGAAAGTTGTAAAAAATAAAAGGAAGTTTTATAGAAGAAACGCTACAAAGTTTCATCTTATTATGATGAACTTTGATGGTGTTTCTTTTTTTATTTTACAAAAAAACAAAATTGTATATCGAACTAGTGGAAAAATATGGTATAATATTTTTAATATGTAACATATTTCATTAGGAGGATATATATGGAGTGTAAAGAAAAGGTTAGAAACTTATTTGACTATATGTTGAGCATAAAAAAAATGGATGAAGGAATTATTACCAATATTAATCAATATGAGAAAGTATATTGGCAAAAAAATATGGATTGCAACTGGCCAATGTGTATTAAAAATGATTCTAATAAGGAAGAATGGTTTGAAGTAGATAAAAATAATAAAGAGCTTTACGATGAATTTTTTAAATTGTATTTTAAACTTCAGAAAAACAGCGAAAATTTAGAGATTGTATGGGGAAATTACATTCTTGCTTGGAAGGCTGAAAGTGAGAATATTATTAATCCTATTTTTACGACCAAGATGGAATTAGATTTTGATGCAGAGAAAGGAAAATTCTCCTTAAAGCCTTATGATGGCAAGACAAAGGTTGAAACTAATATTTTTGCAAAAATAAATATTCCAGATATAGATAAAATATTAAAAATTAAAGATGATTTAGAAGGTAAAACCTTTGACCCGAGAAATATAGAAGAGACAGCAGGCTCGCTATATAAAATGGCACATTATATGAGTTCAGAAGTAAGTCCATCTGGAGAAATAGAGCGAAAGTTATGTGGAATTACCGACATAATTACTACGAAATATCCTGTGTTTTATAATGCTCCTGTTATTATTGTTAGAAAATTAGACAATAGACTTTGGAATTCTGAACTTAAAAGTATTATAAAATTGATTGAAGCTGGATATCCAATTCCCCCTACAATTGAGGCAATGGTTGAAGAAAAAGATGTACATGAAAAAATAGAAGAAAAGGAAAGCTTTATAAATATTAATAAAGAAATTTTGTTTCCGCTTCCAAGCAATGAGGAGCAAAAGGAGGTAGTTGATAGGCTTTCAAAAAATTATGGAGTAGTAGTACAAGGACCTCCAGGCACAGGAAAAAGCCATACCATAGTAAATTTAATATGTCATCTCTTAGCTCATGGAAAAAGAGTTCTTGTTACTAGTCAAACAGGACGAGCACTAAGGGTTTTATCGGAAAGAATACCAGAGGAAATCAGGCCCTTGTGTGTAAGTATACTGGGTGATGATACTAAAAGTTTAAAGGAGCTAGATGAGTCCGTAAGAATAATAACAGAAAAGCTTTCAGTAAATCCAGAGGTTTTAAAGTCGGAAATTACTTATTTGAAAAAAGACTTAGAAAATTGCAGAGAAAAACAAAATAATTTATATAAAAGCTTAAAGGAAGTAGATGTAATTGAATATAAAAAACTGAATATTGATGGGAAAAACAGAGGATTAATAGATATAGCAAAATGGACTCGGGAACATGAAAAAGCTTATAGTTATATTGATGATTGCGTAAAATTAAATGATGAAAGTCCAGTAACCGATGAAGAGATGCATACTTTAATAGAAGCTTTAAATGGAATAGACATTCAATTGCTAAAGAGAACAAATAGGCTTATGGCAATTTTAGAAGAGCTACCTGAAGTTGAAGAAATATATTCAAAGATTTCAATAATTAATGCCTTTAATGAGACAAAAGAGACTTATATTGAAAATATTAAAAATATATTTGTTCCTAAAGAAATGAAGCTTGAAAATTATAAGGAATTAATAAGGCTTATTGAATTAGCACAAAAAAGTATGAAGAAAATTGAAGGTTCTTGGTTAAAAAATATTTGTACTAGCTATTATAACAGCGAAATTTTAAGGCCTAACATAAAATATGTATACATGAAATTAAAATATTACATTGGAGAAATTGCAGAACTTGAAAGAAAAGTGTCGGCTCATAAAATAAAGGTTCCAGAAGGTACTGATTTATACAAATTTAAAAAAGAATTTAATATAGTTTATGAAAGATTTATTAAAAAAGGTAAGTGGGGATATTTTTATAAATTTATAAATAAAAAATATTCATATATATTTTATAATTGTTTTGTAAATGAAAATATAATAGAATCAAAGGAACAATTAGAAATTATTAAATATTGGATAAATGAAAGCATTATGAAATCAGAACTGCTTAGCCTATGGGATGGCACGATGAAAGCATATGGTGCAGAAGAGCTTAAGAATTTTAATGCTGAGTCTATGTTAAAGCTTGAACAATTAGTAAAAGAACTGGATAGTATTATAAATTGGAATATAAACATCAAAAATAAAATTAAAGATAAGCTTGGAAATATAGATTATATAGAAAATATTGATTGGTACAAAAGTGAAACATATGCAAAGCTTGAAGTTGCCGTTAAAAGCTTAAATATAATCAATCAGTATAAAGCAGCAAAAGCATTTATAATAAATTGCTCAAATATATGCTTAAGTAGCAAGGAGCTTGCTTCTATTGGAAAAGATATAAAAGAAATGAATTTAGAGGGGATTAAACAAAAATACAAAGAAGTGACTTTGCTAAAGGAATCTATTAATAAGGTTAAAGAAATAATGTTTTATATAAATAAGCTGTCGGAGATAGTACCTATTTTTACCTTGAAATTATTAAATAGCGAAAATAGAGAAGGTTATTCTGAATTCAATACTGCCTTCCATTGGAAGAAACTAAGCTATTTTTTTAATAAGGCACACGAATTAAAGCCAGAGGTTTTAGATATGCTTTTACATAACGAAAAAGCAAAGGAGGCTACACTAATTAAAGAAATCGTATCTAGAGAAGCGTGGTATAGACAAATTAAATATGCTAGCGATATACAAAAAAGAAGTCTATTTGCATGGATGCAGGCAGTAAAAAGAATTGGGAAAGGTACAGGTAAATATGCAGATAAATATAGAAATATGGCACAAAAGGAAATGGAAATTTGTAAAGATACAATACCAGTATGGATTATGCCACTAAATAAGGTTATTGAAAATATTAAAGCTGATAGCAGCCCCTTTGATGTAGTGATATTTGATGAAAGTAGTCAAAGTGATATTTTTGCGCTATGTGCACTGTTTAGAGGAAAGAGAGCTATAATAGTAGGTGATGACAAACAAATAAGTCCTCAGACGGTAGGTGTAGATCAAGATATAGTTAATGATTTAATAAGAAGACATTTAAAAGGTATTCCCCATGCAGAATGGTTCGATTTAGAAACTAGTCTTTACAATACAGCACTTAGAGTTTTCCCAGATAGGTTATTGTTAAAGGAGCACTTTAGATGTGTCCCTGAAATCATTGGATTTAATAATGACTTATGCTATTCAAATCAAATAATACCTCTTAGGAATGCAAACAAAGATGAAATTTTTGAAAATCCTATAGTTGCAATTAAAATTCAAAATGGAGAAAAAGATAGATTTAAAAACATTAATATGGAAGAAGCAAAAGCTTTAGTAGAAAAGGTTGTAAATTGTTGTCAGGATAAGAAATATAAAAATATGACCATGGGTGTGATTTCTCTACTTGGAGACCAACAAGCAGAAGTCATTGAAAATATGTTAAGGCATAAAATTGGAGAAGAAGAAATGGTTAGAAGAAAACTGATTTGTGGAGATGCATATACCTTTCAAGGGGATGAAAGAGATATAATATTTTTATCTATGGTAGTGGCAGAAAATACAAAGTTTACACCTCTCACTAGAGAAGTTGATATTAGAAGATTTAATGTTGCAGTTAGTAGGGCGAGAAATCAATTTTGGCTGTTTTATTCTTTTAATGAAGATAATTTAAATCCAGAATGTGTAAGGAGCAAGCTTATTAGATACTGTAATGAAAATTCCTTAGCTAATTTAAGCAGTAAAGATATAGATATACAAGATGAATTCAATAAAGATATATACACTATGCTTCGAGAAAAAGGCTATAAGGTAAGACCTTTTGTAAAGCTTGGCAATCATCAAGTAGATTTTATTATTGAAGATGATAATAATAGACTCGCCTTAGAATGTTCAGGAAATAAAACTTTTATGATAGATAGATGGGAAATAAATTATGACAGGCATAGGGTATTAGAAAGAGCTGGATGGAAGTTTTACACAATTAAAGGCAGTGAATTTTATCGCAATCCAGAAGAAACTATGGGAAGGCTATGGAAAAGATTGGATAGTCTAGGAATTAAGCATGAAATCGTATAATTCACTTGATTTTTTTATGAAATTAGTTTATTTTTAAATAAAGGTGTATATAAATTAGGGGGTGGACATTTTTTATAAAAATTCAATTTTGTTTTTTTCTTGCCGTAATGTTATAATTTATAACTAGCAATATTTATAATAATTTTACGATAAAAAAATTAAGTTTTTACTAGTAGCAGAAATCAGGGGGAATTTTAATGAACATTAAGAGTAAGTTTTTAGTTTATTTTTTAGGATTTGCGTTAATACCTACTCTAGTTGGAGGAATTGTTAGTTATGTAGAGACAACAAATTCCAATATTAACACTGCATACACTACATTAAGCAGTGAAGAGAAGTTAGCAGAAGCAGCTATTAAAAGTAAAGTTAATAGTGAGGAAAATTTAGCAAGACAAGTTAGTTCTGATGTACCTGTTTCACAATATGTAACAAAGTATAATTCAGGCAGTAACGATGCTAACTTAAAGCAATATGTAAATAGTGAATTTAGTGACATCTTAAAAAATAATGATGATCTTGAGAATATTGCAATTACGGATAAGAATGGTGTTTGTATAGCTTCTGGAATAAACAGTCTCGAAGGAACAAATTTATCACAGATGAATTATTTTGTAAATGCTAAAAATAATAATAGCACATATGTATCTCCTGTGAAAAAAAGCATCGTTACCGGAAATCCAATTGTTGTAGTTTCTACGCCTATTTTAGACGGGAATAATAACTTTATTGGAATTGTACTTGAGTCGGTAAGCCTTCAAGATTTATCTAAGAGCTTTATTAATAATACAAGTATAGGTAATTCAGGTGAATTTTATATAGTTCAAACCGATGGAACAATGGTAGCAAATAAAAATCCAAAAGAAGTTTTAAAGAAGGATTTATTAAATACAGCAGATGGTAAAGCAATTGTAAGCAGCAAATCTGGTTCTAAGTCCTATAATTATTTAGGTGTAAATAGTTTATGTGTTTATAATTATGATTCAAAGCTTGGCTGGATTTTTGTTTCAAATATCCCAGAAAGCGAAGTGAGTCAGACAAGTTTAGGTGTAATTAAAATAACATTTTCTGTAATTGCGTTAACTATAATTATTTCTATAATATTATCATTGGCTATTGCAAAGAGAATTTCTGGTCCTATATTAAAATTATCGGAAATCATGAAAAAGACTGCAGAAGGTGATTTTACAGTAGAAATTGAAAAAGATTCAAATGATGAAATTGGCCATATGACTGAGAAGTTAAGTCATACTATTAGTGGAATGAGAAATTCAATTGGACTTATTAAAAACTGCTCTGTAGACATAGATAATTCATCGGAAATGCTATATACAACATCCTCCGATATGGTTTCTACAGTGAATGAAGTAGCAAATGCTATTGGAGAAGTAGCTAGTGGAGCAACTACCCAAGCACAGGATCTTATGGATATTGTAAATAAGTTATCTGACTTCTCAGATGAACTAGATGAGACGAATTCTAAGCTTGATAAAGTAAATAATGGAATAAGTGAAGCTGAAAGCAAAGCTTTAGATGGAAATACCCAAGTAGATTTACTTATTCAGTCATTAGTAGATGTTAAAAATGCATTTGATGGTGTGGTAGAAAGAATAAATGGCTTAGGTGATGCAGTTTCACAAATTGGAAATATAACTGATGCCATAAATGACATTTCAGAGCAGACCAATTTACTTGCATTAAATGCAGCAATCGAAGCAGCAAGAGCAGGTGAGCATGGTAAAGGCTTTGCTGTGGTTGCTGATGAAGTAAGAAAGCTTGCAGAAGAATCTAAAAAATCTTCAGAAGAGATTATTGAGCTTGTAAAGGTAATCGGCAGTGAAACAAAGGAAGTTGTGGACACTACAAAATCAGTAGAAGGCTTCTTAGAAGGCCAAGCTGAAGCTGCAAATAATACAGTAATTACTTTTTACGATATTATAGAAGCGGTAACGAATGTGGCAACACTAATGGCAGAAGCTAATGCTTCAATTGGTACAATAATGGAAGCTAAAAATAGTGTTTCAGATAAAGTACAAAATGTTTCTGCAGTTGCAGAAGAGGTATCAGCTTCAGCAGAAGAAATTTCTGCATCTTCAGAAGAAATGCTTGCATCTTCAGAAGAAGTACAAAATCATGCTAGGAAAATGAAAGATTCAGCAACAGAATTAATGAACGATATTAGTAAGTTTAAGGTATAGTATTATTAGGTGCTGTCATACGCTTTAAAAGTTGTATGGCAGCATTTTTTATATAGTTTTTTGTCAAATCATTCTACTTGTGGTATTATAATATTCTAAAGGGGATATTTATGCTAAGAGGGTGATTTAATGAGGATTGTATTTGTAAAAAATTTAAATGTAGATGAAGTTATTAAAAAAAATGTTTTAAACGGAGATGGAAAAATACTATTAAAAGCTGGTACAAAAATAACTAGAGAACATATAAATTATTTAAAAAGTAGCATGATAGTATTTGTATACGTTGAAGATGAAATGTTATCAGATGTAAGAATCGACTTTGAAATGGAAATACTAAAAGAGGATGTTTTAAATAAAATGCCTCGAATGTTTGATGAAATCGTTAGTGGAAACTATGTTGAATCAACGGAAGCTCTAAAAAATGTAGAAACTTTAGTGGATCATATTATAGAAGAGGGAGAAGTAAATACAAATCTTTTCGAGGTTAAAGCCTACGATGATTATACATACATACATAGCCTAGATACTTCTATTATGGCAAGCTTTTTAGGAATATCTTTAGGGTATGATGAGAATAGGCTAAAGGAATTAAGTAAAGCAGCAATTTTACATGATATAGGTAAAATAAAGGTAGATAACGAACTAATTAATAAAAGCAGTGATTTAACAAACGAAGAGTTTAGTGAAGTGAGAAGACATGCAATATATGGCTTGGAAATTTTAAAATCTGCTAAAGGAATTTCAGAAGAAATAATTAAAGGAGTAGCAGAACATCATGAGAGAGTTGACGGAAAAGGATATCCATTAGGATTAAGTGGTGAGCAAATATCACAATTTGCAAAAATAATAAGTGTTTGTGATGTATTTACTGCTGTAAGCGCAAATAGATGCTATAGGGATAGATTCGACCCTAAAGAGGCATATGAGTTAATACTTTCAGGCTCTGGTACCATGTTTGATCCTGTGATTGTAAATAAATTCAGAGAAACCTTTTATGTGTACCCGTTAGGATGTCATGTTAAGCTTTCAAATAATAAAGAAGGTTATGTAGTTAAGCAAAATAAAAAGTTTCCAGATAGACCAATTATAAGAATTATTGAAGGTGATAATCAATTTTTTTATGAATTTGATTTGTTACAAAATACTAATGTTGTTATAGAAGAAATAATAATGTAAATAGCTAATTATTAAAGGAGGCATAAAAAAATGTTTGATGTAATGGATAGATTGTTAAACTATGTAAAATTTAATACGAAGTCAAAAGAAGATATGGAGGTAACACCAAGTACAAAAGGACAGTTAATTTTAGCAGAAGTTCTTAAGAAAGAACTTACAGCTTTAGGTCTTGAAGATATAAAGCTAAGTGAAAATAGTTATTTGGAAGCTACATTGCCTAAAAATGTTGATAAGAAAATTCGTACTATAGGCTTTATTGCACATTTAGATACATCTCCTGATATGTCTGGAGAAAATGTTAAGCCAAGAATAGTAAATAACTATGATGGTGAAGCTATAATATTGAATGAGGAGAAAAATGTAATATTGAGTCCTGCAGATTTTCCAGAGCTAAAGGACTATATAGGTAAAACATTAATAACTACAGATGGTACTACGCTTTTAGGTGCAGATGATAAAGCTGGAATTGCTGAAATAATGGCTGCAATTTCATATTTAGTTAATAATCCGCAAATTAAGCATGGAGATATTAAAGTTTGTTTTACTCCAGATGAAGAGATAGGACATGGAGCACAGTTATTTGATATAGAAGGGTTTGGAGCAGAAGTAGCGTATACTATAGACGGAGGAACTATTGGTGAGCTTGAATATGAAAACTTTAATGCTGCATATGCAGAAGTAAAAGTTAACGGAAGAAATGTGCATCCAGGAAGTGCAAAAAATAAAATGATAAATTCAATGCATATAGCATCAGAGCTTATAAATATGCTGCCATGCAATGAAAGACCTGAATTTACAGAAGGTTATGAAGGTTTTTATCATTTAAATGCTATAAAGGGAACTGTGGAAGAAACGGAATTAGACATAATAATCCGCGACTTTAATAAAGAAGACTTTGAAAAAAAGAAAGAATTAATAAAAAGAGCAGTACAGCTTTTAAATTTTAAATATGGAGACGGTAGAATAGAATTAAATTTAAAAGACCAATATTATAACATGAAGGAAAAAATAGAACCTGTAAAATATGCCGTAGATATAGCTATTGAAGCTATGAAAATGGTAAATATCCAGCCAAACATAGTGCCTATTAGAGGTGGCACAGACGGTGCAAGGCTTTCCTATATGGGGCTTCCAACGCCAAACATTTTCACAGGCGGACATAACTTCCATGGTAAATATGAATTTATACCAGTAGAATCTATGGAAAAAGCAGTACAGGTAATACTAAAGATTATACAATTATATAGTGAAGAGTAGAAATAAACTACAATGGACAGTGAAGGTGGATTTTCCTACGCTAAGCTACGGAAAATTTTTAACTTATTTCAATTGTCCATTGTCGATTAAATCTTCTTGCGGTTCACTTTCTAATATTTTCAAATTTGAGACTGCAAAAAGTTTGTTCAAGAATCACATGGGCACGCCCAAACCCTAAAGGTGCATAATCTTAAAATATTCTAGCCACTCCAGTTTTTATTGCTGCCTTCTTAACAGAATCTGCAACGGCATAGGATATTTTTTTATCTAAAACGCTTGGAATTATATTGTCTTCATTTAAACAATTTTCATCGATATAATTTGCAATTGCATAGGCTGCAGCAAGCTTCATTTCTTCGTTTATAACTTTAGCTCTTACATCTAAGGCACCCCTAAATAACCCTGGAAAAACTAATACGTTATTAATTTGGTTTGGAAAATCAGAACGTCCCGTTCCAATTATTTTCACGCCAGCTTCTTTAGCCTCATCAGGCATAATTTCTGGTACAGGGTTAGCCATAGCAAAAACTATTGAATCTTTATTCATTGTTTTTACCATTTCTTTAGTCAAAATATTAGGTGCAGACACGCCAATAAATACATCAGCGTCAATAAGGGCATCCTTTAAATCTCCCTTTATATTTAGAGGATTTGTAACTTTTGCTAAAGCTTTTTTAGCATCATCTACATTTTCAATACCGTTATATAAAATGCCTACCTTATCACAGGCTATTAAATTAGTAACGCCAGAGGCTAAAAGAAGATTTGCAATGGCAGTACCAGCGGCACCAGCACCATTAATCACTATTTTAATTTTATCAATTTCTTTATTAACCAATTTTAGAGCATTAATTAAACCTGCTAATACTACGATTGCAGTGCCATGTTGATCATCGTGAAAAACAGGAATATCTAATATTTCCTTTAATTTTTCTTCTATTAGGAAACATCTCGGAGCTGAAATATCTTCTAAGTTTATACCTCCAAAGGTTGGTGCTATCATCTTAACAGTATGAACAATTTCATCCACATCTTTAGTATCGAGACAAATTGGAAAAGCATCTACATTTGCAAACTCTTTGAACAATATAGCTTTTCCCTCCATTACTGGCATAGCCGCTTTTGGGCCTATATCTCCAAGTCCAAGAACAGCGGTTCCATCTGATACTACTGCTACTAAATTGCCCTTAGAAGTATAAGTATATACCGCTTCTTCATCTTGATGGATTTTCTTGCAAGGCTCTGCAACGCCAGGGCTATAAGCAAGGCTTAAATCATCCCTTGTTTCTACTGTTATTTTAGATTTAACTGAAATCTTTCCTGTATATTCTTTATGAAGCTTTAAACTTTCTTCAAAATAATTCATCATGTGTCTCCTCTCACTATTTTAATACTATAATAATATCAGAAAATCACAAATATTAAAATGAGTTACTTTAGCAGTTCATATTATAAAGGTTTATAAGCTCTTTTATAGAATTTAAAAAAATAGAGGAACTTTTCATTTGTTCTAAAAGTTTATCTAAATCTTCATTACAGTTTTTGACGTTTACTTCATCTAAATATTTAGAAGCCTTTTTATAATGATTAGCTAAAAAGGTCAAATCCTTTATAAGTACACATAACACTGGAGGAATATAAAAATCTGTTAATGAAAGACATTGTATATATCCCTCACATCTATAACTGAAGTATCTGCTTTCATTAATTTGCACAATGAATTTTAAAAAAGATGGGTTTTTATTGATTTTTTCATTCATTAAAAGTTCATCGATAATGCCGTCCATATATTTTAAGTTTTCATTAAAGTTATTTAAAATATTAAAGGTATAACTTGTGATTTTTTTATTTGAATTAGAACATAATGGATGCATAGAGCACCTCCTAAAACAAATATGGTAATATATGTATATGAATTATAACATATAAATATATGTATGTGCAAAAAATATTGGGGTAACCACCATAAATTCAGTTAATATAATAGTAGGAGAACAATGAAATTTTGAGGTGTTTTTTTTGCTATATGCACTAGTGCTTGCAGGTGGAAAGGGAACAAGGTTATATCCTTTATCTCGTGAAAATAATCCAAAACAATTTTTAAATATAGTTAATAATAAAAGCTTTTTAAAAAATACCATAGATAGAATAAAGCCTATTGTTATGAGCGATAACATATATGTCGTAACAAATGAAATATACAAAAATAAGATTGTAGAGGAGCTTTTAGATATAAAGCAGGAAAATATATATGTAGAGCCTATGAATAAAGAAACTGCTTTATGGAGTACAAAGGTTTTACAAACAAATAAGTTTAATTTTTCGGTTTATTGAAAAAATTTCTTTTTCAAAGTATAATTTTTACATAACTTAATTGAAATGAGGGACGTTTTTTGCTATATGGATTAATAAAGTTTAAGAAAAAAGAAATACAAGCTATTTGTATTATTTTAATAACTTCTATTATAGGTATTGCTATTAGGGAAAGAGTTATAAATTTTGTTAGTTCAGATTTTACAATATATTTAGAACGTTGGTATGATTTTATATTTAACAATGGAAAGATATTAGCTTTGAAATATAATTTTGCAGATTATACTATGCCCTATATTTATTTATTAACCTTAGGTACCTACATAAAAATTTCAGCTTTAAAATATATAAAGCTCGTATCTATAATTTTTGATTTTGTAGCGGCAATAATCGCAATTTTTATTGTTAAAAAGAAATATCCAAATAAAATAACAGCATATTTTGCCTATCCTTTAATTATTTTATTGCCAACAGTAATTTTAAACGGTGCTTTATGGGCACAGTGTGACATAATATTTACAGCTTTTATGTTAATAGCTATTTATTTTATAATGAATGAAAAATACTCACTAGCTGTATTGTTTTTTGCTATAGCCTTTACCTTTAAATTGCAGACTATTTTTATTTCACCTTTATTTTTAGTGCTATTATTAAAAAAGAAGATTAAATTAAGGAATACATTTATTGTTCCTGCTGTATATTTTATTTTTATGATACCTGCCTTAATTGAAGGAAGAGGATTGTTAAGCTTACTAACTATATATTTAGATCAGTCTAAAGAAAAGAGTGAATTAACCTTAAATTTGCCTAATATATATTTCATGGTACCAGATGATTCCAATGTAAAACTGCTTACTTATGTTGGAATTTTATTAGCGGTTTTATTAGTATTAGCAGTTGTTTTTATTCAGGTTAAATATGTTAAAGAGCTTACAAATGAAAAAATAATTGAACTTTCTTTAATATTCACCATTGTAATTCCTTTTTTGTTACCTAGAATGCATGAAAGGTATTATTTTACTGCAGATGTTATTTCAGTTTTGTACGCTTTCTATTTTCCTAAAAGGTTTTTTGTGCCGATTATTATTCAAACTGCATCTGTACTAGCCTATGTAATGTTTTTGTTTAATATGGAAGTTATTCCTTTGCCTTTTGTTGCGTTAACTGTTTTTGCTGATATCTTATTTATTTTCTATATGTATATACAATCAACTACCACGAAATCACCTAATATTTAACTTCATAATAGCTACAATTACGTTAAGGGGAATTGAATACTTATGGAAATATTAAATTATGTTTTTATTTTTATTACGTTTGTTATTTGTATTTTAGCCATTTTAAAGGTTTATAAAGGGAAGAAAAATGAAAATGAATTGCATTTTGATATTTTAGAAAAGCACCATATAAAGCTAGTAAGTGTTATAATTTTAATTGGCTTTATAATAAGAATAATATATTTATCTACCAATCCACCAGGACTAAACCAAGACGAAGCTTCTATAGGATATGATGCTTATTCTATCTTAAATTATGGCATAGACAGAAACAATTTTCATAATCCACTTTATCTCGTATCTTGGGGCAGTGGTCAAAATGCTTTATATTTATATTTGTTAGTGCCTTTTATAAAAATATTTGGACTAAGTACTGAAATATTAAGATTACCACAAGCAATTTGTGGAACTATGTCACTAATTGTATTTTATCTGTTAATTAAAGAACTTTGGAATAAAAATATAGCATTAATTGCACTTATTTTGCTTACTATTAGTCCGTGGCATATAATGATAAGTAGATGGGCTCTTGAGTCCAATCTTCTACCAGCTTTTTTATTATTCAGTACATATATGCTTGTTTTATCCTTTAAAAATTCAAAAATATTTTTGATATCCATGTTTTTTTTTGGAATATCTTTATATGCCTATGCACTTTCCTATATAGTTGTTCCAATATATTTATGGATTATATTAATATATGCTCTTTACTATAAAAAAATAAAATTAAAGTACTTTACAGGAGGAATAATAATACTTATCCTTCTAACAATGCCGTTGTTTCTCCTGATTTTAATTAATAAGGGAATGATTAAACAAATAATCACACCTTTTTTTTCTATTCCTTTAATGGAGGGGTATAGAGGTTCAGAAATAGATATAAAAAGTATAATACCAAATTTAAAAACATTTTTACATATTTTAATTACTCAGTCAGATGGACTTGTATGGAATTCAATAAAAGATTATGGGGTTTTTTATTTATTCAGCACACCGTTCATTTTAATTGGAATTGGAAGTTCTATTGTAATTGCAATTAAAAAAAGAAAGGATAAGCAGTTTAATAATGAGTTGGTATTTTTATCGTGGCTTGTTGCTTCAATAATCATGATTTCATTAACAAATACAAATATTAATAGAGAAAATTCAATATTTATTCCTCTAATATATTTTTGTAGTCTAGGAATATGGTTTGTGGTTAAAAATATAAAAAAAGCATTATTTATAGTATTTATTATGTATTTAATTTCATTTGTTAGTTTTACTTCTTATTATTTTATGTATTATCCAAAGGAAATGAGCACTGTTTTTTTTCAGTCCTTTGATGAGGCAATTAGTTATGCTTGTAATGAGACAAAAGGAACTATCACTATAACGAATGATGTCAATATGCCGTATATTTACGTTTTGTTTACAGAAAAAATTCCTGTGAGGCAATTTATTTCTACTGTGTTATATGAAAATCCAACGGCGGAATATAGAGTGCCATTAAAGTTTGGAAGGTTTATTTTTGGATATAACGATATATATATATCTAAAAGTCAAGTTTATGTTATAAATAATTCCGATATAGCCTTGTTTGTAAGAAGCGGCTTTAAAATAAAAAGTTTTAAAAATTTCAGTGTAGCATATTTCAATTAGTTTAAAGGAAAAAGCTATGTAAATATTAAGGTTGTACAGGGTAAGATGAGTAGGATAATTAATTTTTTGAAATCTGAAGGCTATGGTGTTATAATGCCAAGTATAATGTATATTTATTTTGATATGAAGGGATGTTATTATGGGAGCAAAAAGTAAAAAAAAGAGAAAACCAAACATTAAACAAGCTACGAATAATTTAGAAAAAGTTGAAGTTAAAACGGCTGAAAATACTACAAAGAAGGAAATTAAGGTTTTAGGAAAGGACAGTAACATACATCCGTTATGGTATGTTGCATGCTTTGTTTTTCTAGTTGTTGCAATTTATGCCTATAATCATGTGAATCACTAGTATTAAAGCATTTTGTTATAGCACAATATAGTTGACTAATCAACTATATTGTGCTATTTTATTTTTATGGGAGATGAATAATTTATGGACTACAATGTTAATAACATAATAAAACTTACTAACAGCATATATAGATGTAATCAAGCTTTTATAGATGAGAAATTTCAAAAGTATGGCCTTACAGCAGGTTCTTATTCCTATTTAATGGTATTAAATAAAAAGCCAGGTATTAGCCAAAATGAAATAAGCAAGGAGCTCAGTGTAGATAAAGCTATGTCTGCAAGAACAATAAAAAAGTTAATTGAACTTGGTTACGTTGAAAAAATAGAAAATGAAAATGATGTTAGATGTTTTAAGCTTTATATTACGGAGAATGGTAAAAAAATAGTTCCAGATATAAAAAAAGTTATTGACGATTGGATTGAAATTTTACTTAAAGGGAATAGTAAAGAAAATGTTGAAAAAGGGATACAGTTTTTAAAATCAGTACTGAACAACGGAAATTCATGGAGAAAGACACAAGGTGAAGAGGTGAACAAGGTTTGAAAAACGAAGAAAACAAGGTTTATAAAAACAGATGGATTATGCTTTATATTTTACTAGTAGCAACCTTCATGTCAACATTAGACAGTAGCATAGTAAATGTAGCGTTGCCAGATATGGCACAAAAGCTTAATGTAAGCATGGCGGCAATAGAATGGGTTGTTACAAGCTTTCTAATTACCATTGCAGCTTTCATATTGATATTTGGAAGACTGGGAGATATAAAAGGAAAGATAAAGATTTTTAAGTTTGGAGTAGTGCTTTTTACTTTAGGCTCATTTTTATGTGGTTTTACTAATTCTTTATTAGTCTTAGTTTTAGCTAGAGTTTTGCAGGCTATAGGGGCAGCTGCTACAATGGCAACGAATCAAGGGATTGTTACTCAAGTTTTCCCTGCTAAAGAAAGAGGAAGAGCTCTTGGAGTAATCGGAACCTTCGTTGCATTAGGAGCAATGGCAGGCCCACCTTTAGGAGGCTTTATAGTATCTATAGCAAGTTGGAAATATATATTTTTAGTGAATGTGCCAATCGGGATAATAGTTTCTATTTTAATGGTTAAGATATTTCCAAAGATAGATTCAGTTAATGATGAAAAGCTAGATGGAAAAGGGGCATTACTATTTACTGTTTCTATTGTTTTACTATTTGGAGCTATCGTGCAAGGACAAAATACAGGATATAACAACATATATATGATAGCAGCCTTTGTTATATCTATTATAGCTTTTATTGCATTTATATATGTTGAAAAAAGGACAGAGATGCCGCTACTTCAATTGAAAATATTTAATAACAGTCTTTTTTCAATTAGCATAGTATGTGCACTTACATCCTTTATAGCAATCAGTGCTTCCAATATAATATTGCCCTTTTACTTTGAAGATGCTTTAAAAATGCCGCCTGCACAAGCAGGACTATTTATGATGATATCTCCAGTAACGTTAGCCATAGTAGCACCTATAAGCGGGTACTTATCGGATAAAATAGGCTCAGAGCTATTAACATTAATAGGGCTTATACTTACGACGATAGGACTT
The DNA here is from genome assembly GCA_021781655.1 of Bacillota bacterium. Taxonomy (GTDB): domain Bacteria; phylum Bacillota; class Clostridia; order Clostridiales; family Clostridiaceae; genus JAJXWJ01. The sequence goes on from JAJXWJ010000018.1 coordinate 46,045, forward strand.
TCACTAATATCTACTTTAACAGAAAAATCAATTTTTGCAGTGCTTGCACTTTTTCTTGTAATAATGACTCTTGGAAACGGAATATTTCAATCTCCCAATAATTCATTAGTTATGTCTACAGTATCTCGTGATAAGCTTGGTATAGCAGGAAGTGTAAATTCACTTATTAGAAATTTAGGAATGGTTATAGGTACATCTTTTGCAACACTTATTTTATATGATAGAATGAGTTCTAAGATGGGCTATAGAGTAGTAAACTATGTTAATGGAAGACCAGATGTATTTATTTACGGAATGAGCTTTGTATATATTTTGGCAGCAGTAATATGTGGAATAGGAGCAGTTATAACAGCAATAAGGTTATTTGGCAGCAAAAAAAAACAAGTTTCTAAATCTTTAGAAAATAATATAAGTTAAAATTTATATAATAAAAAATAAAATTGCTTTGCAATTTTATTTTTTTATTATAAAGTTTTAAGTCCCCCAATTTGTCCCAGTATCTTCCTCAGAACGGATAACGCTTCCCGCCTTCAAACTAACGAGTAAGTGTAAATAAGTTAAAATGTGCTTTGAATTTTATACCGATGTAAGGTTTCCTATTTAAGGAATAAAAAAAATTTTCATTATTAGAATATTAATAAAGATATTTAGGGGGAAATCTTATTGAAGAAAGAATTAAAGTTTAATGTGTTTTATGGTACAGAAGATTTTGCAAAATTATTTGATAACTTAATAGAAGATAAAATAAAAAATGTAGCAGAAAATGTTGATAACATTGTTTATAATTTAAGTGATAAATGTTATTCATCCTCCACAAAAGAGGTGGATATAGATGAATAAAGTATGGAATATAGGAATTTACGCCAGAGTAAGTACAGAAAAATCTGGACAAAGTGAATCCATTGCTACACAAATTGGAAATTTAAAAAAATGGATAAGAGACGCTGCCAATGAAGATAAAGATAATATATATAATCTTATAAATATTTATAAGGATAATGGTATATCTGGCGCTAGTTTCAATAGAGATGAGTTTAAGAAATTGAAAGAAGATATAGAGAATAAAGTAATAAATATGGTTTTAACAAGAGATTTATCTAGATTTTCAAGGGATTATTTAGAAGCGGGAATATATATAGAGAAATATTTCAAATTAAATAATATTAGATTTGTAGCAATGCTAGACAATGTGGATTCGGAAAAAAAAGAAGATGATGATTTAATACCTTTCAAAAATATGATAAATGAAATGTATATTAAAGATACAAGCAGAAAAATAAAAAGTGCATTACGAGAAAGAATGCAAAGAGGCTCATCCATTGCAGCTAAGCCTCCTTATGGCTATAAATATGAAAAAATTTACAATGGAGAACAAAAAACAAATGTCTTAGTTCCTGAAGGCGGAGAGACTACAGAAACAGTTAAAAAAATTTTTTTATTGTATTTAAAAGGCTGGGGAGCTGGCAGAATAGCAACATATTTAAATAAAAAAGGTATAGCAACTCCTTCTTCTAGAATAAAAAATTATGCCTTAGCTAAGTTTGGATTTTGGACAAATAATACAATATATTCTATATTGCAAAATCATAAATATGCTGGATATTTAGTACAACAAAAATATAAAAAAGTTAGTTATAAAATGAAGAAAGTCAAAAGAACCTCAAAAGATGAATGGGTTTGGTCTGGAGAATTTGAGGGAATAATAGATAAGAATACTTTTAGCAGAGTCCAAGAAATAATTAAGAATAGATCAAATGGTTACAGGTACAAGGGAAAAGTTATACATCTATTTAGCTCTGTGCTAAAATGTGGAACATGTGGAGGGAGCCTATCATATAGAAAAAAATATGAAGGATATAAGTGTACTTTGTCTCAGAATGGTGCAAAAAGATGTACTTGTCATAGCATAAAAGAAAAAGATTTAATTTTAAAAATACAGCAAGATATAAAAACATTGATAGATAAAAGAATAAATAAAGAGAAATATTATAATAAAATAGAAAATATGAAAATTAAAAAAGGTGATACAAAAGAATTAATGGAAATAGAAAAAGAATTGAAAAAATTAGACAAGCGATTTACTAAGGTATATGAAGATAAACATGATAAATTGATTTCAGATAGAAACTTTATAAATTTTATTAATATAATACAAGAAAAACAAGAGAAGTTAACGAGGAGAAAAGCCCAATTAGAAAATATAATAAAGGCTCCAGAAGATAACCTTAATATTGTGAGCATATATAAAGAAGAATTGGACAAATTTTTTAATTTAGAAGAAATAGAAAGAAACTTTGTAGAAACAATAATAGATAAAATAATAATTAATGAAGATCCTAAAACAAAGGAAAAAAGTGTAGATATATACTATAAATTTAATATTAATTAAAATCAACAAGAGGGAATATTGTAATAATGTCAATTATTATACCAATTTATTTTAAAATAGGTATAATAATAATATGAAATAATTTTTAGACGTATGTTTAAAATTAGCAGATAATAGAGCTGTTTTTATTTAAAACTTTAAAAGTTTATTTTTTGAAAGAGGTGAGAAGGTGTTAAGGAAGATACCATATGGGGAATCAGATTTTAAAAAAATAATAAAAGAAAATTATATTTTTGTTGATAAAAGCAAATATATAGAAGTCTTAGAAAGTGATGCATCATATCAATTTTTTATAAGACCAAGAAGATTTGGTAAAAGTCTTTTTTTATCAATGCTCAGCAACTATTATGATATTAATAATAAAGATAAATTTCAAGAATTATTTGGAGACTTATATATAGGAAAAAATCCTACACTGAAAAAAACTTCTTATTTTGTTTTAAGATTAGATTTTTCTAATATTTCAACTAATCAACAAAAAGAAAATTTGATAAAAAGTTTTGATGTAAAAGTTATAGCAGCAGTAAATGATTTTTTGATTAGATATAAAGAATTATTGAGCAATGAAAAAATGGAAAATAATTTTAACGATGCTATAAGTGCAATTAGTCAATTGTCCTTAAAATTAGCAAACTCAAATAATAAAATATTGGTTTTAATTGATGAATACGATAATTTTGCCAATGATTTAATAACTTCTAATGAAAAGTTATATTACGATGTAATTTCAAGTCAAGGCTATATAAGAACCTTTTATAAAAATTTGAAATCATTGACTAGTACAATTATTGATAGAATATTTATGACAGGAGTTAGTCCTATTTTATTAGACGATTTAACTAGCGGATTTAATATAACAAAAAATTTAACGCTAGATAAGCGTTATAATCAAATGCTTGGTTTTACAGAGGAAGAATTGAGATTATTAATAGGTGAAATTCAAATTAATAATTTTAATAAAGAAATTCTAATTACTGATATGAAGCAGTATTATAATGGGTATTTGTTTTGTGAAGAATGCGATACTCGTGTATTTAATCCTAATATGGTTTTATATTTTTTAGATAATCTAATAAAAAATAAGAAGTATCCTAAAAATATGCTAGATTTAAATATAAAAACAGATTATAAAAAATTAGAAAGTCTTGCTTTTAATTTTAAAGATGAAGAAACAATAGAAAGTATTTTAGCAAATGAAGAAGTTGAAATAGACTTAGTTGAACGATTTAATTTAGAATTTATGTATGAAAATAAAGAAAACTTTATATCTTTATTATTCTATATGGGTATGCTTACAGTTAAAGAATCATTTCTAGGGAATATTACTCTTAAAGTTCCTAACATAGCCATGAAGGAAATATATTGGGAATATTTTAGAAGAAAGCTATCTGAAAATAGTAATTTACACATAGAAAATGTGAAAGTAAATAAAGCAATAAAGGAAATGGCTATAGATGGGAAATGTGATTTGTTCATTGGATACTTAGAAGAATTTCTACACAATATTTCCAATAGGGATTTAATAAAATTTGATGAAAAATATATAAAAGTTATATTACTATCTATATTTATGAGCAATGTATATATTTCAAATAGTGAATATGAAGTTGAAGAAGGATATATAGATGTATTGCTTACTAAAAATAAAGCCTTTGAAGATAGTATTAAATATGAATGGATAATAGAGTTAAAGTATATAAAGGAAAAGGATAGGAATAACTTAGAAGAAATTAGAATTCAAGGTCTGAAACAATTAGATAGGTATTCCAGTAGCAAAAAACTAACTTCTTCATATGATTTAAATTATATGAAAAAGTTATTAATTATTGTGATTGAAAAAAAAGAAGTTGAATGGCACTTAGAATAAAAAGATCGATTACGTCAGTGTAGCAACTGCTACATGTATAGGTCTTTCTGCAATAAAGCTTTTAAAAAAAGATAATGATGCAACGATGATAGTACTTCCCTCTGACCATTATGTAGAAGGAGAACAAGAATTTATTAATACTATAAATGAGGCAGTGGAAGTAGCATCAAAGAAAAGAGGTCTAGTAACCATAGGCATAACACCAACTAGGGCGGAAACGGGATATGGATATATACAAACAGGAGAAAAAATAGCTATTGGAGAAAATAATTATAGAGTAGAAAGATTTCTTGAAAAGCCAAACGTTGAAGTAGTTAGAGATTTGCTATCTTTAGGAAATTATGTATGGAACAGTGGCATATTTGTATGGAGGGCCGATTCATATTTAAGAGAAATGGAAAAATATCTACCCAAAATGTACAAAAGTTTATCTACCATTTATCAAAATCTAGAAACAGACGAAGAAGAAAAAATAATACGAGAACAATACGAGCAAATAGAAGGAATCTCTGTAGATTTTGGAATACTTCAAAAGACAAGAAAAGGATACGTAGTAAAATCAAATTTTATTTGGGATGATATCGGGAATTTCATATCCCTTGCCAGATTTCTAGAAAAAAAAGGAGCTAACCTAATAAGAGGAGAAGCCTTCTTAGAACAAAGTGAAAACTGTTATGTATTTGGAAAAGATAAGCTTCTAATCGGCTTCGGCATAAAAGATCTAATAATAGTTGACTCAGGAGACATTTTGTTAATAATGGACAAAAACAAAGATCAAGAAATAAAATCCCTAGTAGACTCAATAAAATACACCCCCCACCTAAAAGAATATATGTAAACATACTAGGGGTTTGGGCGTGCCCATGTATCCTCATGAACAAAAATTAATCACTAACTAAAGAGGGGGACGAATACTAAAATTCACTACAAAGAAAAGGCTAGGGGTTTGGGCGTGCCCATGTATCCTCATGAACAAAAATTAATCACTAACTAAAGAGGGGGACGAATACTAAAATTCACTACAAAGAAAAGGCTAGGGGTTTGGGCGTGCCCATGTATCCTCATGAACAAAAATTAATCACTAACTAAAGAGGGGGACGAATACTAAAATTCACTACAAAGAAAAGGCTAGGGGTTTGGGCGTGACCCATAGCCATCAAGCCAATAATACCAATTATTGTAAATGATTAAACTTTCATAAATACACTATGAAGTGGTAAAAAAATAAAGGATGGATTAATTACTAATATAGGGAATTAATCCATCCTTTGTTTTTTGATTATCAACTAAATATTATATAATAAGTATAAATT
>JAJXWJ010000096.1 GCA_021781655.1 Bacillota bacterium
TGCAGTTCATACTGATTCACCCCCTTAAAGAGTGTATCAATATATATCTATAAATACAAAATAAGAATGTAGGTTTTACGACATTTTTATTTCATATTTTTCCTACATTCTTATTATAAACTTTGCAGCTGGGCTACATGACGTTAAGAGCCTGAAAGCAAAAATAAGAACTGAAGAGGAACAGAAATATAATAGTCCCTGGAATATTGCAGCAGATTTTGATGTAGATATGAGTTTCTCAATAGAAGAGATAAAGACTATGCTCATAGATTATATAATATGCACTTCTGTGAAATTAGACATTGAATTTTTTTCAAAAGAAATTCATTTTTATACATCAGGTTACCCATTTTTAGTAAGTAAGTTGTGCAAAATAATAGATGAAGCTATTATGGATAAGGAAACTTTAATTTGGGAGAAAGAGCACCTTGAAAAGGCAGTAAAACAGCTACTAGGTGAGAGCAATACGAATTTTGACAGCGTTATAAAGAATCTTGAAAATAACAAAAGCATATATGATATAGTGAACAGTATCCTTGTTAAAGGAATAAGCATAGAATATAATTTGCATAACCCAGATATAAATCTAGGAATAATGTATGGATTGTTTAAAAATGAGAATGGTAAATTAAAAATAAATAATAAAATATATGAACTACTTATTTATGATTACATGATTTCAAAAATTCAAACCAAGTCAACTTCTGGTTTTGAAAATTATAATGATAAAATAAACTTTATTAATGAAGATGGAAGAATGCTTTTTCTTGCTTTTTTGAGTCCTATAATAAATGGCACAGGTTTTGCCTTTAAAGAGGTAAAGGGTGGAGAAGAAAAGAGGTTTGATATTGTAATTACCTATGAACAACAAATGTTTATATTAGAACTTAAAATATGGTATGGAGAAGAATATCATAAAAAAGGAAAAATACAATTAGGTGAATATCTGGAGCAGTACAATATGTCAGAAGGATATTTGTTAATCTTTGATTTTAGAAAGAAGTCAGGGTTAGCTGGAAAAATAGAAGAAGCGGTATTAAGTATAAATGAAAAAGAAAAGAAGTTAATAGAAGTGTATTGCTGAAAATGTTAGTGATTGGGATGTGATACCCTGAACCTTACCATAAATAACGGAGACTCTTTTGTATAAGGCTCAGGTTTCCATTTCACTAGTGAAATCCTTTGGTGCTATAGTTTTTTGATAAACGCACAGCAACTAAAACAAAATCGTCAATTTGCCCTGCGGTAAAACCAGGTATGCCATTTTTTCAGGGAAAAGATAGAAGCATCCGGCTGGATGCTTCAAGGAGATTATTGTAAAGTATTAGTCTTCTTTATTCTCACCTTTTAAAAGCTCAAGCAAAGCATTTGAAATTGGTGTGGGTGAACCCACTAGTTCTGCTGTCTTTTTGAAGATGCCGATATCCTTAATAGGTATTCTGTTCTGTAGAAAAGTAATATTAGACTCAACCAGTCTACTTCCATAACTCTTATAAATAGGAGATGGAAATAGGGTTGCTGTTAGCATATCTAAAACTGCTTTTGGTTCAAATCCTTTTTCCTTGACTATTGTTAGAGCTTCATTCACCGAGCGTCCTGCCGAGATAATCAAGAAATTTCCAACTAACTTTACAAGATTTGCAGCCCCAACTTCCTCACCAAAGTCAAAGATACCTTGTGCTCCCACTGCATTAAGGATTGGCTGAATCTGTTCTTTTGCCTGTTTTGGACCTGAATAAGGTATCCAAAGTTGTTTTGCAACAGCCGCCTCAGGCCTTCCGAAGATAGGTGCATCAATATAGAAACTTCCATGTTCGGCATGCAGAACTGCAAGTTTCTTTGATGTATCCGGTGATACTGTGCTCATAGAAATATGAATGCCACCATTTCCAAGCTTTTTTAAAAATTCGGGGTTTGCAGCCACACTTTCTAAAGCTTCGTCATCCCACAAAAGACTTACAACAATTCCTCCGGTAGTGATGGTGTCCACTGGTCTCGACACTAATTTTGCACCTTGGGCAACTAGAGGTTGGGCTTTGCTTTCAGTTCTGTTATAAACTACGAGAGAATACCCAGCACTTAGAAGATTTGTCGCTACTGGAAGCCCTAAATTACCAAGTCCTATAAAACCTATTGTTTTATTCACTTTTTATCCTCCTCAAAAATATAATTTAATCGTTACGTAAACGTCATGTTTTTAATAAAAAAATTAATGTTTTTCTTTTTCCTCAATCCATTTTTCAAATCGCTTTATATGGGATTGAAGTTCAGCACGAAATTGCTGCAATTCAACAATACTTTGATCTGTGACCTCAAGATGTTTGCGAAGGATAGAGAGCACTTTGTTTTTTGGTTGTATTCCACTGGGATCAATGAAATAGAGATCAATAACATCGCCAATTTCTTCAAGACTAAGGCCTAGCTTTTTTAGCTGGTCAATTTTTCGAAGGCGATATAGGGTTTCTTCAGTATAATAGTGCTGTCCATTTCCTTCACGCTCACCTGGAGGGGTTAACCCAATGCTTTCATAGTATCGTATGGTGCGTGGAGTCACTCTTGCCCGTTCAGCTAATTCGCCTATGCGCATGCGGTCATCCATTTAATTACCTCCTCAAACATGACGTTGACGTTATGTTTGTATAATATCACACCTTTAGAGCTTTGTAAAGTACAAGAAGGTCAACATATATAATAAGTTTTAACGAAGTCTGCATTATGCGCGTTACCCTGAACCATATCATAAATAAAGGATAGTAAGTAAAATTAAAGAAAAGTCATATAACTTATAGATTTTAATAAAAAATAATTGTTTATTTTTCATTAAAAATTGATATAATATAAATAAGAAATGCTTAGTGCTGGTAACACTAAGCATCCTTAGAACATTTATTTTGTTTTAGGGCTATTGAATGAATTAAATATAAGATTTAATTAAGAGTAAAGCACACTAATCTTCGTTGGATGGGTGCTTTTTCTCTTTGCTATCAACTTCTATGTGTATTCCAAGAAATCTTACTTTTATAATTAACTTAGAAATAAAAAGATTATATTTCAAAACCCCCGTAGCCATCCTTCTACGGATAATAAACTATACTTGGATATTGTAGCATAATTAAGTATTAGTATATATAAGAATATATTGGGAAAAACTATTATAGATAATAGTTTGTAAGAGCTTTTTTATGATTTTGTAAAAGGTATACTTTCAAGTTTTGGTAAGTTGCTATCAGAATTTACTACAAGGGAACAGCAGAAAAGATTACTTCATATGTTAATCTCAAAAATAACTATCCCTCATTCGGTATAATTGAATCACGACAAACAAAAACCAAAGGGGATGTTCTTCATGGATACAATTATAACAAAAAATGATACTGAAAAACAGTTTAAATCTACTATTGATATATTTTTTAGGAAAAATATAATTAATTCTGGACTTTAGTCTATTGAGACAGCGTAGCAGGCGAAACAATAAACCACCCGCTATGCGCAACATCATAAACTTTAGAAATTTTTATTAGTACGTAAAAATGATTCGCAGTGAATATTGAATATTTCTATATATTGGATATAAAAAAGAGCATAAGAATCCGTTGATTAAAAAAATGGATTTTTTTCTCTCTTATTATTATTGGATTCTATTAATATCCTAATAAATTTTTCTTTGAACAATCCTATAGCTATATTTTCATCTGAATTTGGAACTTCTACTTTGCTACCATCTATAGCAAATACTAAGTAATCATTCTAAAGTATAGGCTCTTCCGATGAATAAAAGTCTTGCAGATACACTTTATTTAGAAAGGAAAAAGCCTCAAAGTTTAATTTTTTTCGTTGCTTTAAAAAACCTTGTTTTGAAATATTCATAGATGGAACTCCTTTTTCAATATGAAACAACTTTCTAGCAACTACTTGAGTGGTAAGGTTTAATTTCTCTTGAAGATATGTGAGATGAAGAGTAAAATAAAGACAAAACATTGTTAAAAATATATTTTTGGGGGGATAAAATATGTATAATAAACTACTGCTAATTTGTAATGAAGAGTTAGAAATTGAGGGTATAAATATTATTTTAAGTCAGAAATATGAAATATTTTATGCGGATACTTATGATAAGGCATTAGAAATATTAAATGAAAAATATATTGATATGGTTATATTTGATTATGACTCTTATATTAATAACAATTTAGATAGTTTATTAAGAAATTACTCAAATATTGTAAAAATAATGTTAGCAGATGAAGAAAATCAAAGAATTATGAAAATGATTGGCAGAAATATATGCAAGGCATGCGTATTAAAGCCGTTTGAAAGAAATATTGAATCTATTGTAGATAATACCCTTAATACTATGGATTATATTAAAAATTTATATTTTTTTACTGAGTTTATGAATCCTAAAGAAATTCCTATGCCGAATTCAAGTTATATTAGAATAATAAATTTAATCGATGAAGATGCTGAAATAGATGATATTATAGAAGCAATTGAGCAGGATCCGGCTATGAGTGTTAAAATATTAAGAGTGTCCAATTCAGCCTACTATGGAATTAAGACATCATCAATAAAGCAGGCATTAATTTATCTTGGTATTGCAAACGTTCGCAATCTGGTCATATCTGCATCTGTATTTGATATGTTTAACACTAGTGCTGAGTCTGAGAAGTTTTTTCAGCCATTATGGCAGCAGGCGTATTTAACTAATAAAATTGTAAGGTTAATTTATAAAAATCGAGATAAAAAAATGCCAGAGACAGCAAATTTAGCAGGGCTTTTAGCAAATGTCGGAGAAATATTTTTATTAAATGAATTTAAAGAAAAATATATTGATTTAATGGAAATGTTAAAGTCAAGTTCTGAGGATGATGAAATAGACTTAGAAAGTTTAGAAAATGAGAGATTTAGTGCAAACCATTCAGAAATAGGAGGATATTTATTAGATTGGTGGAGTTTACCTTATTCCATTGTTGAGACAGCCTTGTATCATCATGATCCTCTTAATGAAAATATAATAGATAATGAATTAGTATGTATTGTTCATGTGGCAGAGCAATATTGCTCTCAAGCACTGAATATAAAAAATAAATATAATTACTTAGAACAATGCTTTAAAACTTTATCTATAGATGAAGATTTTATGAATACCATTATGGAAGAAGTGCAATAAAATTGAGGTAGTGATTTAAATTGATTGAAGCAGATATATACAATAAATTAGTACAATTTACGGATGAGGAGAAGAATATATTAAGTGGTAAAGAAGAAGTAGATAAAAGCATATATACAGATAACAGACAATTTATAATAGATAGTAATAAACTTCTACCTAAAGGTGAACTAATCGATATTAGGAAACATACTAGATTTATTAATTTTCCTAAACATACACATAATTATATTGAATTTAATTATGTGTATGAAGGAAAATTTACACAAATAATAGATGGAAAGAAAATAACTTTAAAAAAAGGTGAAATGATATTTTTAAATCAGCATATTACTCATGAAATAGAGGCTTCTAAAGAAAAAGATATAATTATAAATTTCATTATTAAACCAGAATTTTTCGACTATGTTTTAACACTTTTAGATGATGAGAATATTATAAGTAAATTTATAATAACTACACTTTATACAAATTATGACAAAGGAGAATACTTGTACTTTAAAGTATCCCAAAATAGCCAGGTTCAAGAAATTTTAGAGAAAATAATTTTAGAACTTTATAAACCTAATATTATGAGTAAAGCTGCCACAAAATTATTAGTTGGACTTTTGCTTGTTGAGCTCATAAGAAGCACAAAGGATATAGAAATTTATTCTGTAAACAATTATGAAAAAATGATGATAATAACCGTTTTTAAATATATAGATGAATTTTATGATAAGGCAAGCCTATACGAAATAGCTGAAAGGTTAAATCAGCCACATTATAAAGTAAGTAAGCTAATCAAAAAGCATACTGGCATGAATTTTAAAGAGTTGCTTCAGGAAAAAAGGCTTAGCAAGGCTGCAGAGTTATTGAAATTCAGCAATTATTCTATAACTCAGGTTATAGAGCTGGTTGGTTATGAAAATCCTACATATTTTTATAATATTTTTAAACAAAAATATGGTGTGACTCCAAGAAAGTTTAAGAAATGAGGTGGAGATAATGCGTAATAAAGTAATGTTAATTTTGGGCATTCTCTACGCCAGGACATACAATAGGACATACTTCTTATATAATTAACGGAAAAGAAACACAAGCAGTTATTACAGGAGATGTTTGTATTTCAAAAAAGGGATTTGAACTTGGTATTGAAACTGACGAATTTAAAATAGAGTATAAATAAGTAATTACGCAAAAGGATATATATTATTCTTATATTGAGCATAATAGGTGGGCAAACTCACCTATTATTTTGTTTCAAGAAAAGTTAAGATGATAAGCCCTTTTGCAAATAAGGATAAAAAATATAATATGTTTAGATATTAAAATATATGCGTTCATCTAATATAATTTAATTATGAAGTAAACGATAACAGGGAGGGGCATATATGGAATACTATCTAGCCATAGATATAGGTGCTTCTAGTGGAAGGCACATTCTAGGATATTTAAGAGATGGCAAGCTAGAAATCGAAGAAATTTATCGATTTGAAAATGGAATCAATAAAATAGGTGACGAATACTGTTGGGATATACAAAGTTTGATTGCCGAAGTTAAAAATGGAATAAGGAAATGCAAAGATACAGGTAAAATTCCTAAAACTATAGGAATAGATACTTGGGGTGTAGATTTCGTATTACTAGATGAAAAAGATGAATTGATAGGAAATGCTGTAGCATATAGAGATGACAGGACAGAGGGCCTAATGGAAGAAGCTTTCTTAAAGATACCCAAAGATATGCTTTACCTATACACAGGTATCCAATTTCAAAGGTTTAATACTTTATATCAATTATTAGCAATAAAGAAAAAGAATAAGGAATATCTAGAAAAAGCTAAAACTCTTTTAATGATACCAGACTATTTAAACTTCATATTAACTGGAAAAAAGGTTACAGAGTATACTAATGCTTCAACTACTCAGCTGTTAAATTCCTTTGAAAGAACTTTTGACCACAATATTTTAGATACTTATGAGATAAATAAAGAAATCTTTCAGGAAATAAAGTTACCTAAAACTAAATTAGGCAGATTAAGAAAAGAATTAGTAGAAGAATTTGGTTTTGATGCAGAGGTGATATTAGCAGCTTCACATGATACAGGTTCTGCATTTATTTCATCAGTATGCAATGATGATGAGAGTATATTTTTAAGCTCTGGAACTTGGTCATTAATTGGAGTTGAAAATCGCTTTCCAATATGTGTACCTCAAGCTATGGATTATAACTTTACTAACGAAGGCGGAATTGATTACAGATACAGATTTTTGAAAAATATTATGGGACTTTGGATTATTCAAGAGGTAAGAAGGAATTTAGATAACAAGTATTCCTTTGCAGAACTTGCAGAGATGGCAAAAGCTTATAATAACTTTCCTTCAATCATAAATGTAGATGATGATAGATTCTTAAAACCAGATAATATGATTGAGCAAATCAAAGAGTATTGTATGGAAACTGGACAAAAAGCTCCACAAGAGATAGGAGAAATTGCATACTGTGTTTATAATAGCTTAGCACATAGTTATAAAAATGCTATAGAATCACTTGAACAAATATTTGAAAAAAGTTTTAAAACAATAAATATTTTTGGTGGCGGCTGCAAAAATGAACTATTAAATGAAATAGTGGCTGAGGTTACAGGAAAAACTGTACTTGCAGGGCCATCAGAAGCTACAGCTGTAGGAAATATTGTTGCTCAGTTATTAAGTTTAAATATATGCAAAGACTTAGGAGAAGCTAGAGAACTTATTAGAAAATCTTTTGATATTAAAATATTTGGATAATGGAGGAAAGAAAATGAATATTAAAGAAAAATATGAATTAGCTAAAAAAGAGTATGAAAAATGGGACATCGATGTTGATAAGGTTTTAGAACAATTAAACAAAGTTAAAATTTCAATACATTGCTGGCAGGGAGACGATGTTACAGGATTTGAAGCTAGTAAACAGGAACTTTCAGGTGGGATTGCAGCAACAGGAAATTATCCAGGAAAAGCAAGAACTCCAGAAGAATTAAGAAAAGATTTAGACAAAGCACTTAGCCTTATCCCAGGAAAGCACAAAGTAAATCTTCATGCTATATATGCGGAAACAAATGGTGAGGTCGTTGAAAGAGATGAATTAAAGCCAGAACATTTTAAGAATTGGGTAGAATGGGCAAAAGAAAGAGGTTTAGGATTAGATTTCAATCCAACAATTTTTTCTCATCCAAAAGCTGCAGATGGATTAACACTTTCTCATCCAAATAAAGAAATAAGAGAATTTTGGATTAGACATGCAATAGCTTCAAGAAAAATCGGAGAATATTTTGGAAAAGAACTTGGACAAACCTGTTTAACAAATATTTGGATTCCAGATGGTTACAAAGACATTCCAAGTGACAGATTAGGACCAAGAAGAAGATTAAAAGAATCTTTAGATGAAATCTTCAAAGTTGAAATAGATAAAAAATACAACTTAGATTGTGTAGAATCAAAGGTATTTGGACTTGGAGCTGAGTCTTACACTGTAGGCTCAAATGAATTTTATTTAAGCTATGCAGCAAAAAACAATATAATGTCATTAATGGATACAGGTCACTACCATCCAACAGAAGTTGTATCAGATAAGTTATCTGCAATGCTTTTATTTAATGAAAAGGTTGCATTACATGTAAGCAGACCAGTAAGATGGGATTCTGACCATGTTATAGTTTTAGATGATGAGCTTAAAGAACTTGCTAAAGAGATAGTGAGAAATGATGCGCTTAGTAGAGTAATTATTGGACTAGATTTCTTTGATGCAAGTATCAACAGAATAGCAGCATGGACTATAGGTTCAAGAAATATGATAAAAGCACTTTTAAATGCAATGCTTACACCAAATGAAAAGTTAAGACAGCTGCAAGATGAAGGGAACTTTACGGAAAGATTAGCCCTTATGGAAGAATTCAAGACTTATCCACTTGGTGATATTTGGAACTATTACTGTGAAAAGAACAATGTCCCTGTTAAAGAACAGTGGCTTGAAGAAGTAAAGACATATGAAAAAGAAGTATTATCAAAAAGAAAGTAGGCAAAAAAAATGAAAATTGAAGAATTAGGATTTGTACAAAATTATATTAGAATAACTCACGATGCATGGCTAAAAGGTTGGCATGAACGTAATGGTGGAAATTTCTCTTATAGAATAGCAGAAGATGAGGTAGTTGAGTTAAAAGGACTTGTAAATGAAGATGCTCAAAGTCAACCTATTGGAGTAACTGTGCCAAATCTTGCAAACGAATATTTTTTAGTAACTGGAAGCGGAAAGTATTTAAGAAATGTAATTATTTCCCCAGAAGAAAACATTGGAATAGCTAAAATAGATGAAAAAGGAGAAAACTATAAGGTAGTTTGGGGTCTAATTAATGGTGCAAAACCAACTAGTGAATTTCCATCGCACCTTATGAGTCACTCTATAAAAAAAGAAGTAACTGGTGGAAAAAATAGAGTAATATTACACTCTCATACTACAAATCTTATTGCATTAACTTTTGTTTTGCCACTTGATAACATAGTATTCACTAGAGAGTTATGGGAAATGGCAACTGAATGTCCTGTTGTATTCCCTTCTGGTGTAGGAATTGTGCCTTGGATGGTTCCTGGTGGAGCTGCTATTGCAAAAGCAACTAGTGAACTTATGAAAGAATATGATGTAGTACTTTGGGCACATCACGGAACTTTTGTTTCTGGTGAGACTTTAGATTTAGCCTTTGGATTAATGGATACAGCAGAGAAATCTGCAGAAATATTAGTTAAGGTACTATCTATGGGTGGCAAGAAACAAACAATTACAGCAGATAACTTTAGACAATTAGGAAAAGCATTTAACGTTAATTTACCAGAAAAATTTCTAAAATAATTAATGTGAAAAATAATTTTATATAGGTATCAAAATTGGTTCCCCAACTGATTTTTATAATACATTAAAAGAAGCTAACTATAATTGGTATTGATTATAATTAGCTTCTTTTAATGTATATTTTTCTAAAAACATATTTATAAAAAATAAAAGGAAACGATAACAATAAAAGAGTGATTAATTTAAGGAGGAATAAAAATTGAGGAAATATGATGAAAAAGCTATTGAAAAGCTTCAAAACGAAACAACTACAATAGAAAACAATGGGGTAAAGATTATATTAAAGCCTAATCCTTTTGAGGATAGGGCAGGATATTTAGATCCATTGGAATACCAGTTAATGAAAGATTTTTGGGCAACGGAACTTGGAGAAGCAAAAAAAGAAGAACAGCCACCTTTAGAAGTGGTAGTTCCTATTATGAGAGATAATATGGGCTTTCCAAATTACAATTTAAATACTGTAGAAATACATACAAAGTATGAAGAAATAGCAAGTGGTGAAAATAAGGTTGGTTTATGGCGCTACTATCCAAGAAAGTCTGAAAGAAATAAAAAGCGTCCAGCTTTTGTATTTATTCATGGTGGTGGATGGATTGGAGGAAGTGTTTACACTGTAGAAAATTTTTGCAAGCTTCTGTCTGAATTATCTGATGCAGTAGTATTTAATGTAGACTATTCTTTAGCGCCAGAGAAGCCATATCCAAATGGATTAAATGATAATTATAATGCCATAAAGTATGTATACGACAATGCAGAAGCTTATGGCATCGATGCTGATAAAATTTGTGTTGGTGGCGATAGTGCAGGTGGAAATTATACCGCAGCAGTTTGTTTAAAGGCAAGGGATTTAGGAACACCTAAAATTGCTATGCAGATTTTAATATATCCAGCAGTTGCTATGGCAGATGCTAAGGTCAGTGGTTACGAATGGAGTGAAGACTTTTTTGATATGTGTGAAGAGCAAAGGCATATTATAAAGAACTGCATAGGTCTTGGAAGACCAGCAAAATTTGGAGATGACATGATGCTTAAAGCATACATATCAAAAGAAGAACAGATTTACGACCCATATGTCAGTCCAATGCTTGCGAAGTCTCACAAAGGACTTCCAAAGGCAATACTAGCTGGAGCGGAATTTGATGGTTTAAGGATTCACACAGAATTTTATGCTAAACAGCTATCGGATGCTGGGGTAGATGTTAAGGTATTCCGTTACAAAGGAATGACACATGCCTTTATAGATAAACTAGGACATGCTCCTCAGGCAGAGGATTTGTGCATAGAAATTGCAAAGGCTGTGAAAGAATTGTAGATGAATCATATGATAATATTACGCACTAACTCTTAAGCTTAAATAGATAAAAAGTGAAACGCATTATATATTAATTGACAGTTGACAATGGACAATGATGGTGGATTTTCCTACGCTTAGCTACGGAAAATCTAAAAATAATAATTTGTAGTTTTTCTGACTGAAAGGAAGAAAAATGTCCTTCATTGTCAATTCTCAATTGTCCATTGT